>NZ_JAVIMC010000022.1:0-249 GCF_031196995.1 Acinetobacter sp. 12966 | reverse complement strand
TAGCCGTGAACGTGCCGATCAATTGGCCCAAGAAATTGCACATCAAGTTGAAGTTGAGATTATTGATTTTTCAGATTTGGCTGAGAATCTATATCGTGCCGATGTTGTTTCAAGTTGTACGGGTAGTTTGCATCAGGTTATTGCTTATGCAGATTTCAAAACTGCATTAAAAAAAACGCCGTTATCAGCAAATGTTAATGGTCGATTTAGCTGTACCGCGTGATATTGACCCTAAAGTAGAGTCGCTTG
>NZ_JAVIMC010000021.1:0-9979 GCF_031196995.1 Acinetobacter sp. 12966 | reverse complement strand
ATTTTTACACTGCCGCTAACACCGATCCTAATGCCTTTTATCCTAGAGCTTTATTTGGTATCTATCTCAATGATAGATTCAAAAAATACTTAGAGTTAGCCAAATCAAGTCATATAAAAGTTGAAGTTTACAATGGCTATGAAGCTATCGATGGCTATGAGGCTAAAGGTGGTTATAATTTAGTTATCAAGAATCAAAACTCAAATCGAACAATTGAATTAAAAGGATTTTGTAAACTATTGCTGACTATTGGGCACTGGACTGCAAGTCGTTTAGACTCCGAGCACAGTTTATTCGTGAAACCCTACCCTTTTCAAAAAGTCTTAATGAGACTCAATGACACTATTAGACAAGATCATAAGCCAAATGTTCTTGTGCGTGGCATGGGCCCTAGTGGTGTTGATACGGTCATCACTCTATTTAGTGAAGGATCGTTTGTAACTGAAAATGGAGCCTTCTCAAGCTATCAGAAGGCAGTGACAGATAAATACTTCAAAGCCTATGTTGTCAGTCGTTCAGGATACTTCCCTGCGGTACGAGGCAATAAGCCTAACTATGACTTTAAGTATTTCACTCATGAATCTTTCACCGAGTTACAGCAGTACTTAAATAAAGTTTTATCACTAGATGATATTCTTCATCTGCTTGACCTTGAACTTAAAAATGCAACTAACGGTGAAGTTTCATTCAATGATTTGTGCAACTTGAAATTTGCCAATGCTTATGAAAAGTTAAAATATGATCTGGAGCATCAAGAGCTTAATGACTTAATTAATATGATCATTCTTAAAGTACGAAGAATGAAGTTTTACCGCTATTTAAGCAGTCATGATAAAAAACGCTACGACCAAGAATTTGATCACTTATTCATTCGCCTTGCCGTACCAATTCCACTCGAAAATGCACAAAAGCTGAAATGCCTATTTGAAGCTGGCCTACTTCAATCACTTAAACTTGGCTATAACAGCAAACCTCTAAAAATAATGGATAGTCATGTACAGCTTATTGATGATCTAGGACATTCATTTGATTTTGATCTTGTGGTGAATACGATCAGTCAAGATTTTGATATCTATAAACATCCCTCAGCATTGGTTAAATCATTGTTAGAGCAAAAGAATATTGTCCCGAATATGGAGGATGAATATAACACTGGAGGTTTAATGCTGGATGGCTTCGAGACCTACAAACTGATGGAAAACCGTAGAGGATTTATAAAGCCCTCGGAGTATTTTTACTCTTTTGGTGTGCTTACCCGATACTGGCAGAATGAACGTAACTTTTCCAAAGCGATTGTTGATGCGGCTGATTCTGTCTCAACTGATTGGGTTGAATTGTTTCAAAAGCATCTCAGTGAACCCATATTTACGCCAGAACAACTTTATAAAATTAGTTAATCGGACGAGGAAAATGATCAATGGAAATGCATCAGTTTTGTTATGACCGTGATATTAGGATAGTGCTGTGCAATTTAAAAGATAGCCTGTTTCCGTTTCATAAGCATACTTATATTCCCGATCTTGTGTACTGCTCAAAAGGCGCTATTCAGGTTGAGTTACCAGATTTGCAGCAGAAATACATTGTTAATCAGGGAAATTTTTTTCAAATTCCCCCTAATGTTAGACACAGATTTGCAAATAAAGATATTGAGGTTGAAAGCCGTTATATCATTCTTCAAATTGGAGAGTTTAGTATTGAATTTTTTAAAAATATTGAAGAAATAGAACCACTACTTGCCAATATTGAACCTAAAACACGACTGAGTTCAGATATTTTTATTAAGGACTATAACGCTGACATTCAATGTATTATTGAAGACTTTAAAAACAATAGAAAAAAGGAAATTAGTACTGAGGAACAAGCCGACATTATTCAAGCATTAGAAGTATTTTTGCAGAATGGATATAAGTCAAAATTTCCAGAGAAATCGTACTTTTTCGCTTAATCCAACTGCGTGTTAGTCATGCAAAGCATAGTCATCATATATTCAAGCGGGCTCCTGAAGTTCCTTGTTATAACTTATGCTTTGCATTTCCTGTAATCGTGAATAGGTTCTTTGAAATTCAAATTTAAGCCTCTCGCCTTTATATAATTGATTTAATGGTTGTGAAGCAGCAAAGTATAGTTTGATTTTTTGATCATAAAGCTCATCAATCAAATAAATAAAACGTCTCACGGTATCATAAATTCTATCTGTTAGATCACCAATTCCACTGATAAGAACATAGTCATATTGCGTTGCTATCTCAATGTAATCAGCTGGGCTTCTGGCTTCTCGGCAAAGGTTTTCGAAGTCGAACCAAATCACATTCTTATAGCAAGATTTAACCTCTACTGATCTGTGGTTGATTAAGATGCTCGTCTTGAGTTCTTTCTGGTTATTTGTAAGTTGCTGATAAACCGAATGAAGCCATTGTTCTGATTCTTCATTTAATGGAAATCTATAGAAATGGTCATTAGCGTTGCTTTCTTTTATGGTTCTATAATCGAGTTGATTACCGATCTTCAAGACGGTGCAATTCTTATTGATATGATCTATGGTCTCTAAAAATCTATCGCGATTTAAGCCATCTTTATAAAGATCTTCCGGATCAATATTCGAGGTAGCAACCAATATCACTTTCTTTGAAAATAGCAGATTAAATAGATTTGAAAGTATCATTGCGTCGGCAACATTTGATACAAAAAACTCATCAAAGCAAATGAGCTTATAGTTGCTTGCTATGTCATTAGCAATTAGCTTTAAAGGATCTTTATTTCCCCGATAGGCAATAAGCTGCTTGTGAACATCTTTTAAAAAATGATGAAAATGCACTCTCATTTTCTTTTTAAAATTAAGAGAGTTATAGAATAAATCCATAATCCAGGTCTTGCCTGTTCCTACACTCCCCCACATATATAAACCTTTAATCTGGGGACTAAAGAAATGATTAGACTGGTTTTCAATTTTATTCCAAATCTCATTTAATGTTTCAATAGCTTGTCGCTGAGATGGATCTGCAAGAACAACACCATTATTAATCATAGAGTTATATATATCGAGTGGACTTTGACCCTCATGCTTAAGCATCTTCATTCCCTACAGTAGCCAAGATTGTTGTTGAGTGCTTAATAATAATATCATTCATTATTGAAACTGCTGGAGAAAGATAAGAAAGCTGATGCCAGTATAATGGAATCTTAATTCTATATTCTTTTGAAATTTCTTTTATGCCCTGATTCGATAAATCCTGATTCATTTTGCATATAGGTATTATTCCGTAGCCCATATCACAAGCAAGTCCAGAAATATAAGAGTCAGTTGAAGGAATAATATGAAAAGGAATCATTGATTTTTTTAGTGCGAAGTTAGATTCTAAAAAATCGAAATATACTCTTTCATTTTCATTAAATAAAACTAAAGGAGCTAAACGCAGACTCTCTCTATTAATTCCATTTTTAAACCATTTATTAATAAAATTCTCTGAGGCAACTAGGCAATAAACCATATTCCCTAAATATACACTTGTACAACCTCTAATGATCTCAGACTCGGAAGTAATGCAGGCCTGAACCTCTCCTCTTTTTAAGAGTTCAATGGTATTACAAAGCGTATCAATCTTTACGTCTATTGTAATAGCCTCAGACAGACAGTACTTGGCTAATATAGGGAAAAGTAATGACTCAAATGTACCAATACTCGCAGCAATGGGTAACGGCTTAAATTTATTATTATCGATGACCGATTTTAAAAAAACATTCTCTAATAAAGACACTCGTTGAAGATAAGCAAATAACTCAGCTCCAAATGGTGTTGGTTTACATGGTCTTTCTCTCACTAATAATACATTTCCTAATCTTTCCTCTAGTAATCGAACTCTTTGAGAAATCGCTGACTGAGATAAACATAATTTTTTACCAGCTTTTTCGAAACTTCCTGTTTCAACGACGGCCGAAAAGGCGTCGCATTTAGTTTTGTCTAGCATTTTTAAATGTTATCTATATTAATTAAAGTTATATTTCTTAATCATAGTAATGGGTATGGCAATACGAAATACTACAATTGTATTACTTCTGCTAAATAATCATTATTTATTTTAATTAAATGAGTAACACACATGCGATTAATTAGTAAAACTAATAAAATCCTAATTAAATTCAATATTAATTAAAGTGCAGTACCTAACTCCCAAACTGGTAGTGCGTTAAGCTGATAAGTTTAAGTATTATCGAAGAAAAGCGACAATTGAAATTATTTCAAACAAAAGCCATCTCAGTGGGCAGAATGAGTAGTTGAAGCTGGCTTTGTTTCAGTAATATTTACAAGATAAACTTACTGCAAGCTCAATAGATGAGTTTGCAGTAAATCTAAAAATAAAATATCAGCCCTCTTTTACATCTATCTTTCAACTCAACAGGAAGGTAAAACCTCTTTTAAATAAAATTAGGTTTCTTTCTTATACTTAATTAATTTTAAAAGTAATATTGAAACAACTACCACTAGCCAAATTAAAATTAAATACCTCATCAATAAGGTGGGGAAAATAACCCAATTCCACCAAGAAGCAATTTTTTCTTCACTTGTTGAAAAAATAATTACACTACCTTTTTCATCTTCAAAGCGAACACTGCTAGCTACAATTTTATTACCATTAGGAAATATTGAAGGATAAGGCAAAAAACTTCCTTCTAAATTAAGTAATTTTCTAGGCTTATATAATTCACAAAATGAACCACTCTCATTTCTAAAATATGCACAATTAATAATAAAAATTTTATTGCCTCTTTTTATTATCAGTGATGTCATACGCCCATGTTTAATATAAAATTCAGGTTCATAAACAACAAAACCTTCTTTTTTAGGAGTGAAAACTATACTTGGGTTAAGAGCACAAAGTAGTACGATTAGACAAAAACTTAAGGAAAGGACAAGAACAAAATTTTTATAAATATACGAATGTAATGAAAAAAATGAATCAACTACCTCAGCAGAGATCCACATTTTAAGTTTATGAATCACAACTTCCCCTATAAAACAACAATAAAGAACATCACAGATAAAAGAATGCCTATTAAAAGTGACATAAAATTATCTATATACTTATTTTCCTTAAAAACCTTGCTAAATATAAAAATCAGAAAACAAATTAAATATGACACGTTATAATTAAAAGAAGATAAATCATCAATGTAATTTACTCCTTTACTTCTTTTAGCAAGGAGATAAAACATAAAAATAGAGTAACCCGCCAAACCTAAGAAAATTTAGGTAAATGCGCTTACCTCTGCTTTACTCATAATTTCATCTTTCATAATTCCCCCAATAAAATATAATTATTTAATAAAATAAAAATGCCATTTTATAGCAAAATTAATAATTTTTAATATAGCCCCAAATAACCAAATACAGCTTTTTGAACTCGCTGCTGTAAATTGTTTAAATCGTTTTCCCCTGCTATGCCTGCTGCGTTAATCATTCCTTTACTTAAAGCAATTACATCTTGTGCCGCTGTCTGTCCATGTGAAATACCAGAACGTATAAACAGATCAGAAATTATGGTTTCAAATTCGTGTTGAAGTTCACTTTCCTCACTGTCTTTTCCAATCAGTTCAGAAGCAAATTCTAAGGTTCGTGCCAATTGCGGACGGCTCAATTGATGTTGCACAGCGGCTTCTATGATGAGTTTTAGTTTTTCTTTTAAGTCTGCGGCGTCGTGTTGCTGTATGGCTTCAATAATATGGGTTGAAAGCTTGGCGCGCTCACGTCGAATTAGCTCGACGATTAAAGCATCTTTAGATGGAAAGTACTGATATAGGCTACCAATGCTTACGCCAGCAAGTTCAGCCACGGCATTTGTGTTAAATCCAGCAAAGCCTAAAGACTCCAAAATGCGAGCAGCCGCCTCTAAAATAGCTTCAAAGGTAGCCACTGATCGTGCTTGACGTGGGCGTTTACGTGGGTCTGGGAGGGTTTCTGACATGGGCCGAAATGCGAGTATTTAATGTGAGCAATCACTCATATACTGACTGAGTCATATTGATATGACAAGCAAATGCTGTCTTTTCAATTGAGCTACAACTCAGCCCAGTCATGGAGTGGTTATGTCTAGAACCTATACTTTTTTTATTCACTTAAGAGCTTTGCCTGCTTGGTTGGCTTTAGCTCGTGAAAGGCGGGCTGAGTTTAGTACACAAAAGCTTGAACCTATTTTTGCGAAGTACCCGACTGTAAAAGTTCGTTGGTATGACGTTGAAGCGTTTAGTACTAAAGCGAGTGATATTGCTATGTTTGAGACGACATCTCTGCAAGATTATTATTTTGTGATTGATGCAATTCGAGATTCTGAATTTTGTACAGTACCCTACTTTGAGTTTGTAGAGATTATTCCTGCAATTGAAGATGGATATGTGGAGTATGAAAGTTCTTTATAAAATCAATGATTCTATTTTTACATAGTTGCTAGTTTTATTATGAAACTTAAGAGTATTTTATTAACTAAAAAACTATTGATATAATTTTCAATATTGAGTAAATAATAAAACTACTATAAATAGTAGTTTTATTTAACAACGATTAATAATTAAAACAAAACTTCATTCTATATATAATTTCAGCATACCAATTCATTTAAAATCAGAATTAATAGTTAAAAATAATAAAATCAACAACCAATTTTCTATAGATTTCAGTTAAATAATTTCAATTAATAACACAAAAAATAAATTTCAAAGAAACTCATAATTGAAATAATAGAAAAAAAACCTCCTAGAATTGAAACAAATAAAAAAGCAGCATTAAACAAATTTCTATATGAGTATTTTTTACTAAAAAAATTTAATTTAGTATTTTCTTTAGTAAAATCTAAAGCTTCATTACTAAAAATATAATACTTTGGGTCATATTCTTTTTCTAAATTCGACAATATCTTTTCTGCCTGCTTGACAAGAAATGCTGTCCTTTGATCAAGCTTCCAAAAAATAAAAGAAACAAATACAAGAAAAAGACCTAAAAATATACCCAACAAATTTTGGCTCTTATTCTGCAATATATAAGCTAGTGCAGAACCACTAGCGGCTATAATAACTAAATAGAAGTTGAATAACTTAATACGTTGATCAGAATGAATTTCGAAATATTTCCAAGCATGATCCAATAGTGTTTTATTAATCTCTAATCTGTTCATAATTTACCGTAAAAGTTTAAATAGATTCTTTTGAAAATAAAGATTTAGTGTAAAAGCGCTATTTTTAGCAGCATATTCTTGAAAGTCATCATTTTTCTCTGCATCAGCAAAATCACACACCCCTTTAATTGCAAAAAAGTAAATATTTTTAAAATGATAATGACAAGCACTATATAAGCCAAAAACCTCCATATCAATACCCATTAGATCACGATTTTGAGTATTAACAATAGTTTCTAAAGTTACTTTATCTGCTAGAACTGTAGAGCTAGAAGCTAAAGGACCAATCCTTAAATTTGGTGAATATGAATTGCCATTAATATGCTTTTTTAATATTTCAAAATCTCTTTCTTGAGAAAGATTTTGAAAATCACGCTTAATATTATCAAGAATAGGAATATATTGAGGAGAGTATTTAAAGGTTACTTTATCTCCTGAAAGCTCTCTTTTACCACTTTGATGATCCCAAGATGTTGATGCAACAACAATATCACCTAAATTAACTTCTTTAGAATATCCTGCACAGATTCCTGTCATACAAACGATTTTTGGATTTAATTCATAAATTAATTGTGTAGTTAGTATAGCCGTAGGCACCATACCCATTTCAGTTGCATGAATAGCTGCAATTTTGACTTCTCTATCTTCAATCTTTATATAACCACTATTTAATAGAACTCCGCTATCAGAAATAACTAATCTCTTCCAATTCCAAGGTAATTCCAGTATAGCTGACAATTCAGGTTCAATTAAAGCATTAACAATTAATACTTCATGATTATAATTTATTTCCCTTTGATTATTCTTTCTAATTAAATAATCAATATATGCCAAAAGTATATTTAACCATTCTGAATTACTGTCAGAATATTCAATAATCTGCCATGTAAATGCTTGGAATTTGGATTGAGTATTTTCTAAAACAGATCTGTCTGATGTTATACCAATAATTTTTTCTGGTTTCTTTACACACTCATCACTATGTAAATAATAAAAGAAATCTAAAGAAACCTGCTTATCAGCTTCTCCATAATTATAATATGGAATTAGAATATCCAAGACAATTAAATCATAATAATTTTCTCTAACTAAATCTTCAGCAGAATTCACGCAATCTACTATTTTATAATCAGTTTTAGCCACCCCCATTTCATCTAGTTTATTGGCAAGCTCACCATAACGGCGCGGATTATCATCAATGATTAAAATATTCATTATTTAATTAATTCTTCTATAGAACTTTTCAGTTTGACCTTCCAAGTATCATAGGTTGAGTTAAAATGTAACACATCTATAATATATTCAGGATACTTCATTAATAGATCAGACTTTATAGTATTAATATCAATAGGTTTTGAATCTTTTTTACTAAATGCTTCATACCCTGTGATAATCAAAGTCTTACAAATAATTTTATCTATTTTCAGATTTTTGAGAACCTCAATCCCACCAAATCCTTGTGGATTTCCACCAAACTCTTTTTTTTCTAAATTTATATCAAATGTTGGAAGTGACATATCTAAAATCAGTAAATCTGGTATAGATTCTTCTATCCAATCTAATGCTGAATTAACTGAACATACAACATCTATAGAATATTCACATTCAATCTCCTTAAATAAAGTAGCAATAAAACTTTTAATATGTTCTTTTTTAGGTATTTCATCCTCAACCAGTAAAATATTCATTATTACTCATCCTCTAATTCAAATTGTTTAACTACAAATGAAAGGATAAGATCAACTCTAAACTTATTTTCATTTATGTAATCAAATTTAATTGAACTTTGTTTAGATTGTGATGCCAAGTTAGCTAATTTAATTAAACCACTTTTGCCTTCAATTCGAGTTCTTGTAGAAAAGCTATTGCTTTCTATAGATTGTCTAATTTCATTAACAATATGAATATTTTTATATTTAGTGCGTGGATTACAAGTATTTTCCATTGATATACTAAGAGTTTTTAATGAATCATTGAATGAAATTTTACAATTAATTTCAGGATCATCTAAATATGAATGTCTTTGCACATTATTTAATAATGTAAATAAAACATCATTTATAAATGGAAGATTAGAGAAAGGAATTCTAAGCTGATCTGTAGATTGTGAGGTATCTACTTCATAGCTAAGATTTTTCAACGGTTTATCTAAACACTTTTTCGCCGTATCAAATGCTATTTGGATAATTGCCTCAGGAGCAAGATACTTTGTATGTGCTTCTAAATCACTTCTCGTAAACCATGCACCAACTTCTACTAAGGCTGCTTGCACATCTCTACTACATTCAGTAATTTTTAAATCAAAATTATAAAATATAGAATCAATATTAGGTACTTCTTTCTTTACTTGTGCTTTCAATTTATCAAACTGTAAACCAATTTGCTTGCTAACAGTCGTGTTAATATATTCTCTTGTAGAAATTAAGGAATTATTAATAGAGGCCCATAATAAGTCAATAAAAGTATCTAATGAGTCGCTTAAAGTTGAGTCATATAAATATACTTTCAGAATTTCAATCAGATTACTTGAGAAAGATGAAGTGATTAAACCTAATGGTTTCTCAATTGACTGCAATTGAAGCATCTCATCCTTTAGACTAATCAAACACTCATCAAAAGATTTTGAAAAATCGTTAAAAATTGAGCGAAGCTTTTCTCTGCAAGCATTATCACTACTACACAGATTATCTAACCAATACTCATTATCTCGATAGCTACCATTCTCGGTTGTTTTCGTAGTAATTAATTTACTTTTTTCCAGTGGGGCGCGTAACATACCAATAAATGACTGATGCCTGATCCTAGCCAAAATAATG
>NZ_JAVIMC010000020.1:0-216 GCF_031196995.1 Acinetobacter sp. 12966 | reverse complement strand
GTTGACCCTTCTCTTGCTCAGTTGCCTCAAAACCACTTGGCTTTTATTGAACATTTAAGACTAGATGCGAAACCTGAACAGCAACAGTTCTTCTTTAACTTGGTGTTAAGAGGAATTCGTTTTGGCAATGCATTTTCCGAAAAACACAGTAAGACAGTCGCGGACCTCACGACTAAACTTCAAAAGACCGAGCATGGTTATGAAATTAATGGCAAG
>NZ_JAVIMC010000002.1:0-206 GCF_031196995.1 Acinetobacter sp. 12966 | reverse complement strand
TTCAATTTATTAAAAACTTCATGACTAGATTCAATTCCTCTCCATATAATAGAAATTAAATATAAAATTAGTTTTTTTTGATTAACACCCTGAATTTCATAGTGATTATCTCTTTTTTTATGTTTTACAGATTTCTTTTTATTTCTTAAAATATCTAGAGAATAGCCTTCATATTTTGTATTTAAATCATGCTCGCAATCTCCACA
>NZ_JAVIMC010000019.1:0-239 GCF_031196995.1 Acinetobacter sp. 12966 | reverse complement strand
AATAAACCAAGGTAAATCCCTTGCCCCATTGGATAATCCATAAAGAACGTGAATACAATACCTGTAATTAGTGCCATATAAGCATATAAAGGTACAGAAAGTAAGGCTAAACCTATATTACCGCCTTCACGTTTTGGTGGAGGTGAAACAAATAGTTGATACAGACTAATTAAGGTCAGAACAACAAACAGAATCATCCATATCCAGTAAATCGTTACTGTTTCATAAGTAGGTGTTAC
>NZ_JAVIMC010000018.1:0-259 GCF_031196995.1 Acinetobacter sp. 12966 | reverse complement strand
AAGAAGACATAAAAAAGACACTGTTTTAACAGTGTCTTTTTTATAACTAAATTATTTGTTAAAGAATTTTGCTTCTTCAGACTTTGGATATTGGCTAAGTAACTTGTTCTTGTATTGATTTGCTGACACAGTATTCTTATCAACATCTTTAGCGATACTATAAAGTTGGTACAATGCTCGAGGTGCCTTACTTGAATTTGGGTATTGGTTAGCTACGACATTATAGTTTTTCTTTGCTTCATTATAATTTACTGGATCT
>NZ_JAVIMC010000017.1:0-224 GCF_031196995.1 Acinetobacter sp. 12966 | reverse complement strand
TAAAAAGCTGGACCGAACCTAAAAAAGCAATGTTTAGTAATAAGTGTTTATTCATAATTTTCACCGTATTCAAAGTTAATGCTTTCGTTTTTAGCACTTTAGTCTGTAGTTAAACTTTCATTATTATGAAATTATCAAAAACCGAATAAAATCCATATTAATGAGACACACTATCTCAAAAATGACTTAATCTTGAGTTGAAGACCAAATCTCATTAAGAACAA
>NZ_JAVIMC010000016.1:0-18642 GCF_031196995.1 Acinetobacter sp. 12966 | reverse complement strand
CCACCAAGGGCAAACAATGGTAACAACGCAAAAGGCACCCATTCTTCAACAGCAATAGATAAAAGAAGTAAACCAATTGCATCGCAAGCTATTCCACATAACAACGTATTTTTCTCTCCAAACCTCTTTACCATAGGGGCGATAGCAAAAGCCTGTGCAATAGAATGGCATATTCCATAACTAGCAAGGGAAACACCTGCAATAAATATACTCCAGCCATAACGATCCTGCCCATAGATAACCCATAAAGTTGCGGGGACTTGTGAAACCAATGTGATAATTAAAAAGATACCAAGCAATGGAGCCATATTAGGTTGAGTGATCAAATAGGATAATTTCTTTAATATTGATTGCTCCTGAACCTTCTCAGTCATTTTATTGCTGTGTTTTGATTCTTTTAATAAGACTGCTGTCATTATTAAATTAATCCCATTCATAAAAGCAGCAGCAAAGAACGGTGCATGTAAGTTCCATTCACCCAAAACTCCACCTATTACCGGACCCGCTATAAACCCAATACCAAAGACAGCTCCAAGGAGACCAAACCTTTTTGCACGCTCATGGGCTGGAGTAATATCTGAAACATAAGCTGTTGCAACAGCCATGTTGGCACCTGTAATTCCCGCAAAAATACGACCAATATATAGCCACAATAGAGAAGGAGCAGCAGCCATTAGGAGATAATCAGCCGTTGCACCAGCAATTGAAATAATTAATACAGGTCGACGTCCAAATCGGTCACTCAACGCTCCAAGGATAGGTGCAAAAATGAACTGCATCAGAGCATACACAGCTAATAAAGCACCATAGTGAACACCGCCTGCTTCAGCTCCAGCCAATGACCGTAATAATTCAGGCAAGATCGGCATAATTAAACCAATCCCAACAGCATCCAGAAATATAGTGATTAAAATCACGCTCAATGATTTCTTCACAAATGCCTTCTCTAGCAATGATAGAATTAATATTCTCTCACACACTCCCTATCAGTGATAGATTTATGAGTAAAAAAGATATTGCACCTCAACGTCTGACACGTGAAATAGTCCTGCGTACCGCATTGGATATGTTGAATGAAGAAGGCATAGATTCAATAACCACACGCAAGCTAGCTCAACGATTGGGTATTAAATCTCCAACTCTATATTGGCATTTCAAGAATAAATCCTTGTTAATGGAAGCAATGGCGGAAACCATTATAAATGAACACCATTTAGTTTCTTTACCCATCGATGGGATGACATGGCAAGATTGGTTGCTCGCTAATTCTGTAAGCTTTCGTCGAGCACTACTAGCTTACCGTGATGGTGCTCGTCTACATGCAAGAACTAGCCCCAGTCAAGGACATTTCAACACGATTGAGGCCCAAGTTGCGCTGTTATCTCATGCTGGGTTTTCTCCTGTTGAAGCAGTTGCATTACTTATGACATTAGGAAGGTTTATTGTTGGGTGGGTCCTTGAGGAGCAGCAAGAAGAAATAAGATCAGACCCACCATTCGAAGCCGATCCAACTATATATCCACTCATGCTCCAAGGAGTGAATACCTTACAAAATATGAATGCGGATGACATTTTTGAAAATGGGATTCGTATGGTGATTATCGGTGCTGAAAGACAACTTGATATTAAAATGCAAACTTAACTCTATACTGCTTTAAGCAACTGTTCTATTTAGTAATAAAGCTTTTATCCTTAATTATTTAACATAATAGAGCTTATACGAAACGCTATCTATAAAGCCTTTGTTTTTCAGATAGTTAAAAAAAATGACCTACCTAAAAAACTGCAAAAAGCCGACTTAGAAACAAGTCGGCTTTTTTATGATCAGGTTTGATACTTCTTGCCAATAAAATCGATCAATGTTTAATCAAAATGACGCATTGTTGTGCTTTATCAAGCCATCCACGGCCGAAACAATCCCCAATTTCTGCGGACAACTCTTGGGATAAAAAGTGGCCAGACTTGTACGTTTTGGCGCACATTCATTCAGGTGCTTTGCGTCTATGCAATTCTTCATCAATTTCCTATCATGGGGACATAGAGAGCAGGATGCTCCAGATAAGAATAAGAAAAGACAGCAACGGAGAATGCAGGTACGACAGGAGTTATACCAAACGCATCAAATATGTAAAAAAGCCCAACAGGATGTTGGGCTTTTTTATTGTCTAACGAATCTGGTATAACAGCCGTTATGCTAATTTTAGGAAAACTAAACCTAACTATCCTGAAAGTTCTTACGAATACTTCGTATGTAATTAAATTGGGTGTGAGTTTGTGGTTTATTAATATACTTATATCCTATAGCTATACCACAAGCAGCAATACCTGCCAGCATGGGACTAAATGCATGTAATTGAGGTGTAGAATAGACACCATAAGCAGTAAGCCCTGATGTTGTAGCAGTATAAGCAGATATATCTAAAAAGTCCTTTTTAACAATATTTCTTAAATTGTCATAGATAATCTTAATTTTACCTTCTCTCATTACTCTATCTATATCAGATAAAGATCTTTTAACCCTTTCTATTTCTAGGTTTTTCTTCCTATCATAGGAGTTTGAATCGCATATATCGATGACCAAACCTTCAAAGTACTCTCGAAATGCTATTAATTCTGTTCCTCTTTTTTCTTTGAACTCAATAATTTTTTCTAGAGGTGTATCAGCAGATGGAACAGGCAAAGTCTGATATAACTCAATTTCTAAGCTTAATTCTTTATCATTAGCTAAATACTCTTCGTTTCTATCAAGATAAGAATTATTTGCTACAGACCAATATGCAGGATTTTCCTTAAGTTTTGAATTTATTGTATTTATCTCTGATAATTTTATAAACTTGATAAATTCTTGATTACCTCTAATGCTTCCTATTAAAGGAGTATTTAATTCACTCGCAGCACCAAATTCCTTTAACTTATCTAGCTCATCATCTGATTGATAAACCAAATTATTTGTTAGATATGCTATCTCATCCCAATAGGTTAAAGCTTTACGCAAGTCACGCCGATCAAGTGAAGAGAAAGAAATTCCACCACCAATTGCGATTTCTTTGGGAGATGTAATCAAAATACCTTTTTTCATATATTTATCAACAAAATAAGATCTCTCACAAATATAGACATTAAATTAGTCACTCACCAACAGTTTTTTTAAATTTAGCTATTAGTATATACTTCTACATATAGTCTCTCTTTTGCCAAATCTTTTCTTTGTAAAGTAGGAATCAATATGAACATTGCTACAAGAATGAAAATTTCCGTGGCTAACAGTAGAAATAACGTCTTTTTATCAAAAGATTTCATGAAAATGGGATCTGAAAGCCAAGTTAGAATGGGTTTGCAAGAACTTATCTGTGAAAAAAGAGTTCTGAGGATCAGTAAAGGTGTATATGTAAGGGCTAAAGAAAGTCGCCTTACAGGTAAGGTTGTTCCTGTAAACGGATTAGAAACCGTAAAAGAGGCCATAAATCGTTTAGGCTATCAAATCAAAGAATCTCAATCTATTAAAAACTACAATTCGAAGATATCAACACAAGTTCCAACTGGTAGAACTATTGCTATTAATAAATGTTCAAAAAGAAAGTTTAGATACGATAATATAGAGATATTCCTCGTATATTATTAATTTAAATGAATTCTTATCCTTTAAAAGATCTAACTGAACTCTCAGAAGAATTACTTGTTGAATATAGCTTTGTAGAAAAAGACTGGTTCATCACTAAAGTCCTGACGTTACTCGCTGATGATCCTAATTTAGTTTTTTCAGGTGGTACTTCACTTTTTAAAGCTCATAGACTAATTGAACGCTTTTCTGAAGATATCGATTTCTTGGTTATTGGCGATTTTAAGCCTGCAAAGCGTAAAGAAATCCGCAATAGAATTATTCAAACTTTAATAGAGAATGGTTTTAATGTAATTGATAAAAAAACTTTTGACAGTGGTCGAAAATATGAATTAACAATCGAATATCAAATTACTCAAGCTACTCCCGACTATATCAGACCCCATATTCTAATAGAAATTTGTTTTAAAGAATCGCAAGATTTTGAACCTGTTTACAGAGATGCTGGATCTCTATTACACATCTATTCTCAGAGAGAATTAGAAATTAAAAGAATTACATGTACTGACCCACGACAGATATTTGCCGATAAAATCAGTGCATTAATTTGGAGAATCCCTGACTGTAATCGAACTATTGCCGACTCAGATAGTCAAAAACTAGATAACACCATCATTAGGCATTTATATGATATATGCAAACTGGCAGAGGCTCTATCAATTGACTCACCAGAATTAATTACTCTAATTGAAAGCAAAATATCTAATGATATGACTAGGGATAGAAGTGGTACTGAAATAACGATATCTGCGCAAGAATACGGTTTAAGAACTATAGCTACTCTAAAAGATTCTACTCTTTGGAAGGACAGTTATCACAGCTATGTAAGTAATTTTTGCCTAAAAGGTAATATTATCGCTTATGAGCAAGCTATATCGATTATCGAAAATATAATAAAAAAATTCAAATGATATTAAAAACTGAGAAATTTTATGTTTAAAAACTTGTATGAAAAAATCCAACGCTGTTGTGGATATGTGACAGTTTTTGAAGGTGATGAAGTTATAAGTGAAGGTACTTGTTTTAGCTTTACGGATACAGGTGAAGTTATTACTGCTGCACATGTAGTGACTGGTAGGATGCCTATAAAAAAAGAAGATTACACTCATCCACAGCAAAGAATTTTGATAAAGTTTCCCGAGTTACCTTTAGTTGAATATGCAGTATCTTTTTGCTCATTTGAAATTAACGTCCCATCTTTTAAAGAAATAATACAGCTAGATATAGCTGTATTACGACCAAAAGAAGAGCAACCTTTCAAATTCCCCTTTCTACCTGCAAGTATTAATTCAGTAAATCTAGGAAAAAGAGTATTTGTTGCAGGCTACTCAGATGAACTTAATATCCCATTTTCGATTGAGAAAATTATTGATCCAGAATCATTTGGTGCAGATAAGTTTATTAAAGCAATTAGAGAGGAAGGATACTTAGCAGATATGACAGGTCCAATAATTAAACATGGTTATATTGGAAATATTCGTCGTATTTTTGCTGATGATAACTCCCAAAATATAAGAATAGAAACTGACGTTTTTTACATAGATAATGGGATGCATAGTGGTGCAAGTGGAGGGCCTATTGTCAATGAAGAAGGGGTTGCTTTAGGAGTATTAACACAACGTGCAATAACGCCAGCACATCAATCAGAGGACTCTATATTAAAAGTCCCATCAGGTTCATCAATAGGAATCTCATTACAAATTCTAAAAACTGTTCATGAAATTATTCAAAGAAATAATGCAACTTAAAATATATAAACTATAAAAAATGCCTATAATTTAGGCATTTTTTTAGCTCTCATTTAACATAAAATCTCTTATACGAAATTTGATTGAATTGTAAGTCCCCGTGAGCTTCAATCCTGGCTTACTTTACGTTTTTTAATTTTAAAAGTTCCACGACTCGCTACTCGTTGAGCAAGTTCAGGATTACGCCCAGATAGTTGTTTAATCACAATTGGGGGACCATTTAGTTCCTTAAGCAGTACAGTATCGTTTTCAACATACATAACTGGTCCACTTTGAGCTGCGGTAACAAAGCTTTCTCGAAGTGTACAAGCTGCCTGAGAAGCAATTTCTCTCTCATCGTCATTTTCATTAATTAGATTTACTGCTGACATTGACGTAATCCTGAGTAAAGCCTACCTAAATCATATTCTAAGTCGGGTAGACAGGAGATAAAACTAAAGACATTTCTGCATGTGAGGCGTTATGCAACACACATAATAACTTCATTTCTACTTCAAGGTAGGTATTATGTGTGATCTTGATTTTTTATTTAATTTCAATAACTTAAAAAATTAACGTTTGAGTTTTATTCTTCCCACACAAATACAATAACATTTAAAATCAAATACTTATATTGTGTGAAAAATTTAAAGTTTAGCATCACACATAATACCTACCTGGATTTGCTTCACTAGGTAGGTATTATGTGTGATCATCTTAATGATGTTATTTAATTTCAGTATCTTACTTAAAACTCAACTCTTTATAATTTCAATAAATTTTCACGAAGCACAGTATCATTCGACACAAAATTCCTATCCCTTTTTAATCCTGAATATTTAAAATTTGTAGAGAGTCCATCATTCAAAAAATTAGATGCCTTGAGAGCCAAATGAATCATACAATTTTTCAGAAATTAGAAAAAATGAATGGGCACTGCAAGACTTGTGCTAAAGCTTATGCACTTTTGACTCTGTTGAGTCTGGTGACTTTTTTCATCTATTTTTTTAATCATTTCACGTTAGAAACTCTCTTTACAGACCCAAATGCCCTATTACCGGCGATCAAAATAGAGGCTTTTGCGCTTGGGATTATGCATATTGTTTATTCTTTCTTTTTTAAATATATCGATAAAAAACTGCAAATATATGGCTTAGATTCAAACAATCTGAATGAATACATCCAGCGGAATCAGGCATTTTTCCAAAAGTATTAAGGTATGATTTCTCCAGTAGAGTTCATATCTTGTAATGTGTCAAAGACAAGTCTTTCAATGCCTGAGCGTGCTTTATCGCTGTCCGGATCTAGCCAGGACAGCGAAGGAAATTCGGCACAAAGGCCAACAAATTCTCCGTCTTGGGCAGACCACGTCACACTATATGAATAGCGTGCTTCAATCTTAAAATTGAACAAAGCCTTCATATATTTTGCTGCATCTTTGGTCTCAGCTCTCAAATCGTCAATTTCTTGGCGGCTGAGATCATAATCATCAGGATATTTCAGCATAGTTCACCTTTAATCTTTAATCTTTAAGTTTTTGCTTATTCTGTTTGTTCAAATACATCGTATCTGCATTACGACAAGCCATTTCAAACTCTTTAATGCTCATTGCCTTTTTCTTGGTAAATCGGACATAGTGCAGATGGTTCGTGAAATACTTCTTATTCAGCTTCTTATGATCAGGCTGTATCTGATTCAATAATTTTCGAACCCTTGCCTGTATTGAACCAATTTGAAATCGAGTCCCATGAAAATTCCCATGTGCCATCAATCGTGCGCTGGCTTCTGCAAATTTCTCTATACTTTCTGGCGTAGTTTGGATCTTGTTTAATCTCTTTTCAAACTCGCGTTTAGATCCATCTAAGAAGTCTTGGGATAAATACCAAGTAAACCGGACTCTTTTAGTGGAATAACGCTGAAAGAATTCTAAATGCTTTTTTCGAACCAAACGTAAGACCCGGGTAAGCTCTTTTAGCCTATCGTTGTAACTCTCATCATTTTCAAATTTAATCCCAAACCCCAATAGAAACTGAGTCACAGATTCTTGGTTCCAACGATTGTGCTCATTGTCTAAAAAAACAAAAGCAAACTTTCGATATAAACTCTTAAATCGTCGTTCTTCTGAGGCATCAAAGGGCTTAAAGATTCGATAGATAAACTTTTTGTTGCTATCAATCGCCTTCACACGTTTTGTATGCGTATTAAAAACGACCCCATAATTCTCAGGGAAATAATATATCTTCGCAAATTCAGTTTTCAGATCCGAAAATTCAATATATTGACCTAATACATAGGGACCAAAACGCAGCAGTTTTTCTTTTTTAGTCGTCAAAATACTATTCAGCTTTTGCTTGCGCGCCATGCTCGAATTCTTAGCGAGTATTTCTTTTAGCGTCAGCTTGCTTCTTCGTGCTTCACGATAACCAGTGGTAAATAACCAGAACTGGAACACCTCACTTTTTGCCGGATCATAATTGATCACAAGACTCCACACAGGCTCCCCGTAGTCTGATTTTTTCTTACGCGCTTGCTCACCGATATCCAGACCATATTCCAGGATCAGCTTCGGAATCAGGTTTTGAAACTTCGAAAAAGGCACAACATCAGAAAACCAGAACTTTGCTTTTCCATTGGAAACGCATTGCATGATACTGAGCAGGCAGTCAGTTTTTGTTGTTGTGTAGTAGATCATAAATCAACCAAAACCTGAGTTTTTTGCGGAAAGCATAAAAGTCTATCTTTTATTTTAAAGAATCACAAAACCATTTTTCACTAAAAATGGTTTTTTTTTAAGCGAAGATGGGTTTTCTGTAAATAAGAGTTCCTGTGGACCCGAGCAAACAGTTGTTTTTAGGTTTTTTGTGGCTTATTCTGTACCTGCCAAATATGAATTTTTTGGGATCGATGTGATTCGTATCTGTCCCGAATTTTTCTAGACCCTTGTCATTGCGGTTTTATGTGTATACGTCAGCCAACGTATACTAAAACTCGCAAAGCTGCGTGCGTGAGAAATCTAGCTGGCGCGGCTATGACGGGCACTAGGTGGTGAAATTCCGCTTATTGACCCAATCCTGACTGCATATAAACGCAGGTCTGCTTTTAAGCTCACCAGTCGTAAATATGTAATCTATGTAATAGTTGGGCGACATAGAAACGGGAATCTAGGCGACTAGATCAAACCCTGTCTAATGGAGAGTGTGAGTAACTTCAAGGATTGATAGTTGCGTTAACAACACCTATTTCATGCTTCAATTTTTACGAAGGGCATGATGTATGGCGCACAGGTGGGCTGCTGAGAATATCGCGAGGTATTAGGGAGTTGAGGAGAAATCTGGAAACTTCGGTACTCAAGGATTAACTTGAATGACTTGTCGAGATGACATTTCAGGTTAGTTGGTGAGATCGCTGGATAGCTCAAGCCTGTAACGGTGACACGTAGAACGTTATGTCACTCAGAAATTAAGACTGCATTGATTAAGTTCATTGCGGTCTTTTTTATTTTTTAGTGATTTAAACATAGCGAAGATGTTGCTTTGCGTAGGTCAAGTGCTTTACCCACAATGAAGTCGAATAACGGTGAATAATACGGGTTTTTGGAACTCTTACCGTAGAACAACGGAATCGCTGTTATTTTGTGGAGTGGATAAGCGTACTGATCGTTTATTAATACTGGTTTACTTTTATTAATGAACAAAGACCATTATGACTAATATGGGAATCTCTCAAGTCGATCATTATACAAGGTGGCTCCTTGATATAGACTTTTGAAGCGAAAACCTGCCTTGAGTGGGGAATAAGTTTTGATTCATGAGAGAGGGAGAGTTGTTGAGTAGATTCTGTAGCAGACAATGATACAGATCCAGTCACTTCGAGCGAATAAAAACGTAAGCGGTGATGAAGCGAAAGACAATGCGGGAAATATTTAAAACCACTGACAAGGGTTTTTAAAGTGAGGTGTGGCAGCCTCGGTATCTATGAAATGATACGAACTTTTTTGGCGTGGAAGAAAATCAAAATGATTATTTCAATTATTAACGTGGCTGTTAGTAGTTGTGATATTTGATGATTATTCAGTAAGAAGCATGAACGGTGGCTCCGTTGTTGGTTCACGCCAACCAAATATCTTAGTTATTAATCCAAACTTTAAAGTTGAATTAATCGCTACTAGCTATTTTTTTTAGCGGTGACGTTATGAAGCAGTAAAATTGTTTTACTAGCGGAATAGTGTTTTAGCGGTGATGTATTCTTTCCTGAATTTTCATCTAGCGGTCCAAATGTGACTTAGCGGTGACGATTGAATTTGATGGTTGAATATTAGCGGACCTGTACTTAGCGGTGATGGAAAACATCTTGCTTCGTAACTAGCGGAAAAGTGGTATTAGAAAGTCGTAGTTGTGGAACTAAAACACAACCGAAGTTTGTCTTAAACTTAGTGGTGATGACAGTCGGGCATAAGCTGTCTGAACGGTTTGAGATTCGCTTCCTTTGCTATGCAAAGAGGATGTCACAAGTTGATAACTGTGAAAACGTACCAATACGTTCTATTGGCGTTAGGCGGTTACGTGAAACTCCAACATAAGCCCTGTTCTGCATCAGTAGACAGGGCTTTCCTATTTTGCGCTAATTTGCGTTTTAAGACACTTTTTATAAAAAAAGCTACCCAATATCATAAAAAGCTGCAATCAAGCTAAAAACGCCAATATAAGCCTTTAATCGGTATCTATAGAGCGAGTGTCTACGAGCGAACGCTCAAAAGTTGCGCCTAGACTCTCTGAAAAACCGTTTTTTACAGTTTTAGATCCTGGGAAAAACTTAGATTACATATAAAAAATTGAATCTAGACCGAGCGAAGCGACTAAAAAAGAATTATGAGCGAAGCGAATTCCGAGTTGCTTTTGCTTTTTCTAAAAGTCACGGAAACATTGACCAAAAAATTGCCCCCCGAATCGAGCGAAAGCGAGATTCAATAGAGTTTGAGCGTAGCGAAAACCAAGGGCAATTTTTCATGATTTAAGTTTTTAATTATTTTTAATGTTTTTAATATTCTTTTAACCTTTCTCTAAGCCTTATACATAGGGCTTTTGGAACGCAATATAGCAACGTTTGCTCGGTGATATAGCAACGTTTGCTCGGTGATATAGCAACGTTTGCTCGGTGATATAGCAACGTTTGCTCGGTATTTAACAACATAAAATATCCTTGTTGCTTCTTTTTTTTAAAAAAATACTATTAATCAATAAGTTAAATAAAAATAAATAAAATAATTAACATTTGCAGTATGTTAAATCTGCGGTATATGACAACATTTTCTCGGTTGTATATATTTAATAAATTTTATATTAAAGTATTGAAATTTATCTTTATTTTTTGATTTTTAAAGGTGAGAAATTTTCATATCTTTTCTAGGATCGTACATTTTACGATCTAATATTTGACAACTATAAAATATAATGTTGTTATAACAACATATATTTTATAGTTGCTATTTTTTGTTCTTATGACAGATCTCGTTGTTAAATCTAATAAATTAATACTAGCACTACAGTCTTTAACTTTGTCTGAAGCTAGGCTAATTCAATTAGCAATTATTGATGCAAGAGAAACAGGAAAAGGACTTACTACTGAACATCCACTTGAGTTGAATGCTGCCCGATATGCTAAAGCATTTAATACATCGTTAGATGCAGCATACTTAAGTTTATCTGAGGCAGAAGAAACTCTTTTTAAGCGTCAATTTACTATTGAGAATGATGATGGTTCATTAACTAAAAGTCGATGGATACAAGATGCAAATTACAAAAAAGGTGAAGGGCGTATTTTACTTACCTTAACTCGTGTACTCATAGAGCAAGTGACTAACATCGATGGTTTTGAAACATATTTCACCAGTTATTATTTAAAACAAACTGCAAAATTTAAGAGTATTTATGCAGTTCGACTATATGAGTTATTAAAACAATGGAAAAGTGTTGGTTATACACCAACTTTTAATATAGATAAATTCAGGGAACAGCTTGGTATCGGTATTAATGAATACTCTAGAGTTGAAGCTTTTAAAAGACGTATTTTAGATGCTAGCATTCAACAAATTAATAAATTTTCAGATATAGAAGTAGAGTATCAACAACACAAAAAGGGACGATCAATTGTAGGTTTTTCATTTACCTTTAAACATAAGGAAACTCAGAAAAACAGCAAAATAAACAATGTAATAAATGAGCTTACAGATAAGCAAATTTTATTATTTTCTAATAAGTTAGCTCATAACATACCTTTCTCATCCAAATACAGTAAACCTGGGGAAAGTTATGAGGAATTTGCTGAAAGACTAGCTAACGAATTAATTGATCCACAAAAAGTTAAATTGTATAAGCCTTATTTAGAAGAAGTTGGCTTCAAGTCATAAAAATCCTTCAATATAAATTTGATAAAAAAAGGCATGGCTATTAAGATTGTTTGTTAAGTAAGTTACGTAAGTTACATAAGAATTATGATTATTTTAGTCGGTGGCGAAAAAGGTGGTTCAGGTAAAAGCTGTTTGGCACAAAACCTAGCTGTTTACCTTCAACAAAAAAAAAGAGACATATTGCTTCTAGATGCAGATCCACAAGGTACAACTACCGATTGGATTAAAGAAAGAGATGAAAACCCAGATTTAATAAACATTCCATCAGTTCAAGCTTCAGGAAACATTCGCCAGGTCCTTGACGATCTCTCTCGACGTTATCAAGACATTGTTATTGATGCTGGTGGCCAAGACTCAGAGGCTCTCCGTTCGGCAATGACAATTGCCACTCATATGCTTTTACCATTCCGTCCTAAACGTAGGGATTTAAAAACTTTAGTACACGTAGAGCAACTAATTAAGTTAGCAAAAGCTGTTAACCCGGAATTAGTCACTAAAGCAGTTATTACTCAATGCCCGACACTTCCTAGTCAAGCTCAACGTATTTTAGATGCTAAAGATGCTTGTGAATCTTTTGGGTTGGTAGCTCTCAATCAATTCACGACAAATCGTAATGTATATGATGATGCAGATGAAAATGGATTATCGGTTTTTGAAGTGGATTCTGATCCTAAAGCAAAAGCTGAAATTGAGAGAATAGTTATAGAGTTTTTAGGAGAACTATGATGGCTCTAAAGGGTCTCAAAAAAGCTGATCAAGATACTAAACAGCAAGACATAGATAACTTCATAAGCGGTGCATCTAAGCGGGTTAAAACATTAGAAAAATCTCAACAAAAATATCTTCGATTGACATTTTCTTTAACAAAAGATGTCGATAAAGAAATTGATGATCTTCTCGTTGATTCTAAAGTAGCCCGTGCCAATAGATCTATTATTGTTAAAGCTGCAATTCATCATTTACAACAGCTTCCAAAGGATGAGCTAAAAAATCTTATCTTAAAAGAATTAAATTAGATAAAAGTTATTAAACTTACGTAAGTTTAATAAATTACGTAAGTTTAATAACTTAATAAATTTTTCTTGTATTTTGACATTTCCTACCACACATTATTTAAAATAATATTTTAATTACAAATACTTACAACCACAACATGTGATTTACCTTAAATATTAATAAATCTGTAAATTAAGCAGTAAAAACTCATATATACAGAAAAAAATAGGCAAATTTCCCTATTTTAAGTAAAAAATAGGTCATTGGATCAATAAATCCATCAAAAATATTACTTAACTTACGTAAGTTAAGTAATATTTCTGATGGATTTTGACATTTCTTCCCACGTGAGATTTTAAAATAATATATTACAAATACTTAAAATAGGCTTTGTTGCAAAAAAGAAATAAGCAATTGATTTTATTGACTTTAATTTTATATAAAAAATAAATCAAAACCTTTAAAATCATATAGTTATGAAATCTTTATGCAACAAATCTGTACATAGATCAAAGCTTTGGCGTTAGGGATGTTGGCTCTGCTCATATAAGAACATAATTAAAAGCCATATTCCAAACTGCCAAGAAATCAAACAACAAGAGTCAAAAGTAAATTGGAAAACAGTCGTTGAGTTTCCTGCTTCCCAATAGTCTAAATCAAGGCTGTAGTTTTTTCCGCCCGATTATCCTAGTTCGGTTTTTTTTATGCCCAAAAATTTTAATTCAACCCTTGTACTTATAGGCTATAGCCTAACGGAACAATTTAAGACCTAATAAAATCAGACTTAAAACCGTATCTATAGACTTAATTTTACATTTCGGTACAATATGTATCTATAACTCCAATATCTAACGGTACAAAATGCCTAATCAGGTTGGCTACATCCGAGTCAGTTCATCGGAACAAAATACGGAACGTCAATTGGATGGAATCCACCTCGATAAGACCTTCATAGAGAAGGCAAGTGGGGGTAGCCGTGAACGTCCTCAATTGCTCGCTATGCTCGAATATCTGCGTGATGGTGATACGGTGCATGTTCACAGTATTGACCGCCTGGCACGTAATACGAATGATCTGAACGACATTGTGAACAGCCTGAATGATCGTGGCATAACCATCATTTTTCATAAAGAAAATCTGACCTTTAGCCATGATGTTGCACAGTCGGCAATAAATAAGCTCATGTTCCAAATGCTTGCTGCATTTGCAGAATTTGAACGCTCCATGATCCGTGAACGGCAAAAGGAAGGTATTGCTAAAGCCAAAGCGAAAGGCTTATATAAGGGCAGAAAGCGTAAAGTTGATTATGCAGAAATACAAAAAGCCATGCAGGAAGATGGCTCGACTTTTAGAAGTGTGGCAAAACAGTTTGGAGTAGGGATTGCTACAGTTCAAAGGGCAGTAGGGCAAAAGCCTTAATGATGACCAGTCATCAAGGATCGGAGAATATTTTATGCAGCTGTGAGTTCCGTAATTTTCTTTTTCAACACTGATACTTGTACGGCTGAAGATCGAAAGCTATTTCTGCATCTGCATTGAAGGCTGTTAATACCCCGGCTTTTGGAGCCGTTTTTTTAGCCCCTATGATTAACCACGATTGTTTAACTAATATGAACAAAGTCGTGAAACATTGGTCAAAGAATAGGCGTGGAACGTGAAAAATCATAAAAAAAGCCCACCAGAGGGTATGTGGGCTAAAATCATGTAACTACAGCATTGATTTCTAAAGATAATTATAACGCATTTCGTATAAGGTGTATTATGTTAATTTTAGAAAATCTTCACTACTATTATTTTAAAATAAGCCTTATATCCAAGCATAAAACAAGGTTGTCTAGACTTCTTTTAACAGTAAAGTTATCATAAAACTGAATTTTATTTTTTAGGTAAGTTTATGCATTCTATCCGCATTCGTTAAGACACAACTATTTGCATAGTGACACTATTTTATAATGGTGGGCTTTTGTTGTGTCTTTAAGAATATATGCGGATATATAAAGTAAAAGTATGCTTAATTTATAAGTATGCTTTTAGTGCATAGTTTCCAGTTATAACTTAATTGACTAGCTATTTGTCCACCCTGTGGATGAATAGCTTTTTTTTTGGGAGGACACTGTGATGCTAGCTTTTGTTTTCACCTAAATCCTGTTTGCTGCATAAAAAATTTCAAGAGCTAAACAGGAGTAAATAAAAATGAGTTTAATTATTAAAGCGAGAAACATACGCTTGGATTATGCTGGGCGTGATGTTTTGGATATTGATGAATTGGAAATTCACTCTTATGACCGTATTGGTCTTGTGGGTGATAACGGAGCAGGAAAGAGTAGTTTACTCAAAGTACTTAATGGCGAAATTGTTTTAGCCGAAGCGACATTACAGCGTTTTGGTGATTTTGCACATATCAGCCAACTGGGCGGAATCGAAATAGAAACGGTCGAAGACCGGGCAATGTTATCTCGCCTTGGTGTTTCCAATGTACAAAACGACACAATGAGTGGCGGAGAGGAAACTCGTGCAAAAATTGCTGCCGCATTTTCCCAACAAGTACATGGCATTCTAGCGGATGAACCAACCAGCCACCTTGATCTCAATGGAATAGATCTACTTATTGGTCAACTTAAAGCATTTGATGGAGCATTACTTGTTATCAGTCATGACCGATATTTTCTTGATATGGTTGTAGACAAGATATGGGAGTTAAAAGACGGTAAAATTACGGAATATTGGGGTGGTTACTCGGATTACTTGCGTCAAAAAGAAGAAGAGCGACAACACCAAGCCGTAGAATATGAGCTGATGATGAAGGAACGGGAGCGATTAGAATCTGCTGTGCAAGAAAAACGCCAGCAAGCTAATCGATTAGACAATAAGAAAAAAGGAGAAAAATCCAAAAACTCTACCGAAAGTGCTGGACGACTTGGGCATGCAAAAATGACTGGCACCAAGCAAAGAAAACTGTATCAGGCAGCTAAGAGTATGGAAAAGCGTTTGGCTGCATTAGAAGATATTCAAGCACCAGAGCATTTGCGTTCTATTCGTTTTCGTCAAAGTTCAGCCCTAGAACTGCACAATAAGTTCCCGATTACGGCAGATGGTCTGAGCTTAAAATTTGGTAGCCGTACTATCTTTGATGACGCTAACTTTATAATACCGCTTGGCGCTAAAGTCGCTATAACTGGATCGAATGGAACAGGGAAAACGTCCTTGTTAAAAATGATATCAGAACGTGCTGATGGATTAACCATATCTCCAAAAGCTGAAATTGGCTACTTTACACAAACAGGATATAAATTTAACACGCATAAATCTGTGCTCTCCTTTATGCAGGAAGAGTGCGAGTACACAGTTGCGGAAATTCGTGCAGTATTGGCTTCAATGGGGATCGGAGCGAATGATATTCAAAAAAACTTATCCGACTTATCGGGAGGTGAAATCATCAAACTGCTTTTATCCAAAATGCTTTTAGGAAAATATAATATTTTGCTTATGGATGAACCAGGAAACTATCTTGACCTAAAAAGTATTGCCGCATTAGAAACAATGATGAAGTCCTATGCAGGAACTATTATCTTCGTATCTCATGACAAGCAATTGGTCGATAATATTGCTGACATTATCTACGAGATCAAAGACCACAAAATCATCAAGACTTTTGAGAGAGATTGTTAATGATAGCCAATCTAATCCGAACATTAATTATTGAACTCTTTAAAGGAAATTAAAAATGACAATTCAAGATATTCAATCACTTGCTGAAGCACACGGCTTGTTGCTTACGGACAAAATGAATTTCAATGAAATGGGCATTGATTTTAAGGTCGTTTTTGCTCTTGATACAAAGGGGCAACAATGGTTGCTGCGTATTCCTCGTCGTGATGGCATGAGGGAACAAATCAAGAAAGAAAAACGCATTTTAGAATTGGTAAAAAAACATCTTTCTGTAGAGGTTCCTGATTGGAGAATTTCATCTACAGAATTAGTGGCTTATCCCATACTTAAAGATAATCCTGTTTTAAATTTGGATGCTGAAACCTATGAAATAATTTGGAATATGGACAAAGATAGCCCGAAATACATAACATCTTTGGCAAAAACCTTATTTGAAATCCATAGTATTCCTGAAAAAGAAGTTCGGGAAAATGATTTGAAAATTATGAAACCTTCAGATTTAAGACCTGAAATAGCAAACAATTTGCAGTTAGTAAAATCTGAAATTGGTATAAGTGAGCAATTGGAAACCCGCTACAGAAAATGGTTGGATAATGATGTTCTATGGGCAGATTTCACCCAATTTATACATGGCGATTTATATGCTGGGCATGTACTAGCTTCAAAGGATGGAGCTGTTTCAGGCGTTATTGATTGGTCAACAGCCCATATAGATGACCCAGCGATTGATTTTGCTGGGCATGTAACTTTGTTTGGAGAAGAAAGCCTCAAAACTCTAATCATCGAGTATGAAAAACTAGGGGGTAAAGTTTGGAATAAACTATATGAACAGACTTTAGAAAGAGCAGCGGCCTCTCCTTTGATGTATGGTTTATTTGCCTTAGAAACTCAAAATGAAAGCCTTATCGTTGGAGCAAAAGCTCAGTTGGGAGTTATATAATTTAAAAATATGATTGCTGAGAACTGCCTTGTTTTGAAACTTGGTTGGCTTTAATTAGTTTTTAGTATTCTTTATAGAAAATGCCTCGATCAAGGGGCATTTCTAACAATCATTTAACATAAAATTTCTTATGTGAAGTAACCTGAATGCAGCGGTGCCCCATTGGGGGCGCGTTGAGATAAGCCTCTTTTAGATAACTTTAGCAACTCGATAGACAGTTGCAACTCCACAATTCACTGCTTTGGCAATTTCTTCCTTAGTCATATTGCCAACTACTAGCAATTCTTTTATTCGTTTATGTTTAGCCTCATTTGCCTTCTTGCCTGTTGGTTTGTAACCCGAACGTGCCAGGCCCTGCTTAATACGTTCTATACGTTTCTCATTGTCTAGGCGGGCCATTGTTGCCAGAAGATCAATCAACATATTGTTGATGAGTTCCAAGATTGAATGAGTAATGCTGTCACTGGTTTGAATCATTTGGTAGGTAGTAGGAAGATCTGCTACGACTAAACGAAGTCCCTTCTCCTGGATCCTGCGCTTCAGCTCTTGAAAATCTCGTTGGGTTAGGCGTGATAAGCGGTCAATACTTTCAACTAACAATGTGTCACCTTGATTTGCTTCTGACAGTAGCTTATTCAATTCAGGTCGGTCTAACTTCGTACCACTATAGTTTTCCACGTACACAATGGTTTCACCCAAATTCAAGTTTTGGTTTAGATCCTGAAGAATCTGCAAAGCCCTTTCTGCATCTTGATCTTTAGTTGAAGCTCGTAGATAAATACGTGTATTCATTTCTATCATTTAATCTTAATTCTATTAGATTAATGATAATACTATCATTTAATTATTGCATTAAGTCTAATGATAGATATTGTATGCGATTTGGCTCGCTATCATTCAGGTATAGTCTTTTGATAAAAAAAGCATGACTAAAAGCCATGCCTTGGGAATTCGTATAACGTGTATTATGTTAATTTTAGATAAACTATAGAATCCATTAGTTTTTAAACCAATAAATTAAATATTTTATGGAACTCCAGAATATTTATTCAGGCGATACTTAAGCAATAAGGGTAGGGTGATTACATAAAGTATTGCAGCTAATGCCCATACCATTCCAGGAGCTGATGCCTGAGTCATAAAATAGAGGCTAGTAACTAATACAGGACCAATTATAGCCCCCAGACTATTAAAACTGCTTAATAGCCCTTGTAATTCACCTTGTCTTTCATCACTAATACCTCTGGACATCATTGCTTGCAAAGCAGGAACGGCTACTCCACCA
>NZ_JAVIMC010000015.1:0-25518 GCF_031196995.1 Acinetobacter sp. 12966 | reverse complement strand
ACAAAATAATTTACAGGCTCCAACATACCCATTATCTTCAGCTGACCATTTAACACGGTAAGTATATTGTTTACTATCCATTTAACACCCCATCATGTTTTAAGTTTATGTATAAAAGTACGATTTTCACTTACTAGTACTTAAATAATCACCCCACCACTGCATCATTTCAGTCCGTTGAGCTAAATAGTCAGCGTGATTATAGCTGGCACGGGTACGGTTCTTATCAATATGTGAAAGTTGTGCCTCAATCCAATTATCTTGGAACAAACCTGAGTCATTCAAAATGGTACTAAAAGTAGAACGTAATCCATGAGAAGATAGTTGATGTTTGCCATACCCCATCTTACGTATGGCCATATTTAGAGTATTAAAATGAATCGGTTGATTGTGTTTGCGAGGGCTAGCAAAAAGGTATTTTTCACCGTATGACCACTGCATGACGTCTTTCAAAATCTCTAAAGCCTGATTTGAAAGTGGAACTAAAAAATCTGGAATCTCATGGCCTAATATAACTTTTCGTCGAAACTGTTTAATATGCAAGGCAGGTATTTTCCAGATTTTTTCATTTAAATCAAAATGATGAGGCTCAGCCAATAACAATTCGGCCCCTCTCACGCCAGTATGTAATTTGAACATCAGTGCTTTTTTAATAATGGGATGGGCATCCAATTTTTGTAATTTATTCTTAAAATCAGATATTTCCTCCGCTTTCAAATACGGATAATTTTTCTTGATTTTGCTGTTAATGGTGATTTTATTTAAACCATGAGCGATGTTGAACTCACAATAACCCATCGCTACAGCGTAGTCATAAATTTGGTTCAAATAACTACAAGCTTTTTTGACAGGTTCTTTTACTTGGCGTCCCTCTATTTTTTTGATTACTGAAACCAGGTCATAGCGCTTGATGTTTTGAAAAGGTAAATCCTGAAGGTCTGGATAAATATCTTGCTGTAAGCATCTTTCTGCTAACTGTAGTACACCACAGCGGGGTAGATCGTTGAAGGCATTCTTCAGTTTGAACTGTAACCACTCCTCCCCGACCTTACCAAAGGTGATAAGATTAGAGGCAGTATCATGTTCAAAACAGAAATTATTGTCTTTAAAGTCATCTCTGACTTGTCGTGCCTTTTTCAGCGATAAATCAGGATAAAGACCTAACTGAATGCGTCGACGTTTTTTAGTTTGTGGATCTGTATAGCGATAGCACCAAGATTTTCTTCCACTCGGCTCAATCTTCAGGCTAAGCCCATCTTCATCGGATAAAAAACAGGTTTTTTCCTTGCAATGAGCTTGGCGAACTTTAATATCAGTAAGACTCATGGAATTTAAATGAAACCTAATAAGGGGTTGATTGGATCAATTATATCAAAATAGAACGCTTTATATATGATGCGTTTGATACGCATCATATATTTTTATAAGTATTTGTTAAATAAACTTTATATCTAGATTGGCTATTCCTTAGTGACCAATTAATTAACCATTGATTTCGCAAGTCTTAAATTAGCATTTGAAGTGCAACTCTATGTTATGACTATTCACAGTTCTGTTCCATGATTCATGGTTACTTATTACTTATGTTACTATGTCAGGGGCGATACAAGAATTAAGGTAACCTTATGAAAATAGCGAATACGAAATTACTAGCTGGTGCTTTTATGGCCCTAACTTTAACTATGCTTAGCCCAGCCGTACTTGCAAATGATAACAATGATATACGAAAGACTGTTGTAGTTAAGTTTGCAAAAAAAGCTTACTCTGCAAATTATTACGGAAGGATAGAGGGATACAAGTATGATTCCTACAAATTTTATGCTAAAAAAGGGCAAAAGTTAAAAGTGAAGTTGACTGGAGGAAATGTTGAAGCTTACTTACGGGGTAATCAATTAAAAGACTCCATCAATATTGGAGAATATTCTCCAGAGCTTGATGATAATGGTATTTATATTTTACCTGCTTCAGGTGAGTATGAAATTAGAGTATTACAACCTAGATCACAGGCAAGAAAAGATAAAAAACCTCAATACTGGATGAGTATTAACATTAAATAAAGACTTGCTAGATTCTTTTAAGCTTTTATACGAGGGTTCAAAAACTATTGCCAGTTAAGCGGGGCGTGATTTTTACGCATATGTGTTTATGTTATTAAAATGATATAGATTACTTGTTTAATACCCCAAGGAATAATTTAATGTTGCTGTGCGTTAGTCACTTTTCTTTCAAAAGTTGATTATATCTTTCAACGTAACCGTCGTGATATTCAAGCTCTTTTGATAGGAATTTGCAGTGAAAGAATAGGCGAAACTTGTCTTAAATAATGGTAATTCCTTATCTTTAAAATAGAGAACGCCCGATGAAATTCATTAGGCGTTTACTTTAAATAAGTGTCAGGTTATTTTATAATCATATGTACTTGTCAATCATGATTCTTTTTCTCAATTGCGTTAAAAAAACAATTTTGCTATTTTTGACTTTTCACACCATTTTGTTCAATTTGTACTGCGACTTGCCAGCTAGGTAGTTGGCTTAAACCTGCTACATAACGTTGGATATGGGGATAATTTTCACCTTGTCCCATATGATAAACTAAAGCATGTAGTCCAAAGCCCATCATAAAGTCAGCACCGGTTAAACGGTCTGCCACTAGAAATTCTTTATCTTTTAAATATTCATTTAAATGGCCAAATACCTTATCGAACTCAACTTGAGTATAATTTTCTAGAAATACCAACTTCGTACCTTGCTTGGTTTCTATCGCATTAAACGTTTTTAACAAAAATGGCAGCATGGCAGAGCTTTCTGAGAAATGAATCCACTGTAGATAATCGACATAAGTAGATTCATCCATATCTGGTGCTAAATGCGGCGCAAGTTTCTGAATTAATAACTCAACGATTGCGCCTGACTCTGCAATAACTTTGCCATCCCATTCCAATACTGGAGATTTCCCTAAAGGATGGATGGTTTTTAAAGATTCAGGGGCCAAATGCGTGCTTGAGTCACGATAATAGCGTTTCAGCTCATAGGGCTGCTTGATTTCTTCAAGTAACCACAAAATGCGAAAAGAACGTGATTGATCTAAATGATGTAGTTTAATCATGATAATTCCTATTTTTTTAAATTTTTACAACCACTTTGCCAAAGTTTTCGCCTTTCAACATACCATTGAAAGCATTGATCGTGTTATCTAAACCTTGCACCATATGCTCTTTATATTTGATTTTTCCGTCTTTCAACCATTCAAACATTTGCTGATAGAATTCCGGATACTGACTGCCATAATCATCAAAAATAATAAAGCCTTGCATGCGAATACGCTTTTTTAAAAGGGTGGAAATAAAGCCCGGTAAACGGTCTAGCCCTTGTACTTGCTCGGTAGCGTTATACTGGGAAACCACACCACACACCGGTACACGTGCCGCAGAGTTAAGCAATGGCCATACCGCATCAAACACTTTACCCCCTACATTCTCATAATAAATATCAATACCGTTCGGAACTGCTTGTTGTAATTGTTCTGCAAAATTTTCATCATGATGATTGATACAAGCGTCGAAGCCGAGTTCTTCTACTGCATAACGGCATTTTTCAGGCCCACCTGCGACGCCAACCACGCGACAACCTTTAAGTTTGCCAATCTGTCCAACCGTAGCACCAACAGGTCCCGTTGCAGCTGCAACGACTAAAGTTTCACCGGCTTTAGGCTGACCAATGTCCAACAACCCCATATAAGCAGTAAATCCTGGCATTCCCAAAATACCCAATGCCCAAGATGGATGTTCAGGTTGCATACCTAAGCTTTGACATGCAGTCCCATTAGAAATTGCGTAGCCCTGCCAGCCATTTCCTGAAAAAACCCACTCGCCTTCTTTGAATTTTGGGTTTTTAGAGGCCACTACTTGACTGACTGTTCCACCGACCATCACTTCGCCAATTTCAACCGGTGCTGCATATGAAGGAGCATCGCTCATGCGACCACGCATATAAGGATCGAGTGACAAGTAAATGGTTTTTAACAATATCTCGCCTTGTTTAAGTTCATTGAGCTCAACTTGTTCAATACGAAAATCGCTGTGTTTTGGCTCACCCACTGGCCGTTTAGCTAAAACGATGCGTTGATTAATAACTGTTTTCACACACATAACTCCATGTTTTATTTAGAATTACTTCCCTTCACAATCAAAAATTATGATTAAAATTTCTTTACATCCATTGTAGAGGAGTTATAATAAAAAACAATACGACTGGTCTATTTTTTGTAATAGAGTAAATAATTAATATGAAGCCTAATCCTATTAAAAAGTCTGAAGCGAAGCGCTTACACATTCTTAACACCAGTTCAGACCTGATTTTGCATAAAGGTTTTACTGGTGTAGGATTACAGGAAATTTTACAGAGCTGTGAGATCCCCAAAGGCTCGTTTTATCATTATTTCCAATCCAAGGAAGCTTTCGGATGTGAATTGGTACAGCATTATGTGGATAATTACCAAGTCCGTTTAAATGATGTATGGCGTAGCGATAAATCTCCTTATCAAAAGCTGATTGAGTATTTTAATTTATGGATAGAAGATCCTGAAACACAGTGTGGTTGGGCGGATAGTTGTTTAATTGTGAAACTTGCCGCAGAAGTTGCCGATCTATCTGAAGATATGCGCTCCATTATGTCCGCTGGCGTGGATGATGTAATCGAGCGTATTGCTGGTTTAATTGATTTGGGAAAACAGGATCAGTCTATCCAAGCAGATACTGAGGCCTCGACTTTGGCACAAGTACTTTACCAAATGTGGTTAGGTGCAGCATTACTGAGTAAGTTGCAAAAAGATAAAACACCATTACATCAAGCTCTGAGAGCAACTAAATTTCTATTAAAAAGTGAAGTTTCGTAAAAATTAGATTAAATATCAATTACATAATTAATGACAGCAGCCCAATGATTACTTATTAATGTGTTGCTATTAGATCAATTTACAATCCATGAGTATAGCGCACAATGAATTCTCCTTCTAAAGCCCTCATGACTCGTATTTTAGTCGGATATTTAGGCTTATATCCCACACTATTACTGGTACTCACTTTATTAAAGCCAATTACTCAGCATCAAAGTTTCCCGATGATGGTGTTGATTGAAGTCATAGTATTAGTGCCAGTAACGCAACTGATTTCTTTCCCACTGGCAGGTTGGCTCATTACACAGCTAAAAAATTTTAAGAATTTGTTTTAAGAAGAATTTATGCTGGCAACAGCAATCCTAAGTCCTTATTTTGCCAACCACAAAGGTTGGCAAAATAACTCACTTAGTCAATACTAATCTGCGTAAGCTGGATAATCAATATAGCCTTTTTCTGTCCCACCATACATAGTGCTTGCATCTACTGGATTCAATGGCCAGCCATTGGCGATGCGATCGGGTAAATCTGGATTCGCAATAAATGGGCGTCCAAATGCAATTAAATCGGCCAGTCCTGCCTCTAAAATTCGAGTCCCTCTTTCTGCCGTATATCGACCTGCATAAATAATCCGACCACTGAAAGTGTCTCTGACATCTCTACGAAAATCATGAGGAAGTTCTGGTGCATTATCCCAATCAGCTTCTGCAATCGATAAATAGGCAATCCCAACTTCTTCAAGTATTTTTATGGCTTCAATATAAGTCACATGTGGATCATCTTCAACCAACCCTATGTAAACACGATCTTCCTCTGTACTTTCAAATAGCGGGGCAAAACGCACTCCTAAACGATCTGCACCAACCACCTCAGCAACTGCCTCTACTACTTCACGTAAAAAACGCAAACGATTGTTTAGTGATCCACCATATTCATCTTCACGGTGGTTACTATGTGCAGAGATAAATTGATTCACCAAATAACCATTTGCACAATGAATTTCAACTCCATCAAAACCAGCAGCCAAGGCATTGCGTGCTGCTTGAGCATAGAGTTGCACTAATTCTTTAACTTCTGCATTGCTTAAAGCACGTGGCATTGAAGGATCAGCCAAGGTCCCAGCATTAGGCCCGGTCTCAATAAACACTTTAACATTACTATCAGCCCTAATAGCCGAGGGTGCGACCGGTGATGCATGATTAGGTTGCAAAGATGTATGTGAAACACGCCCAACATGCCAAAGTTGTGCAAAAATAATGCCTCCTTTAGCATGCACTGCTTCAGTCACTTTACGCCATCCAGCAATCTGTTCAGGGCTGTAAATACCGGGAGTCCAAGCATAGCCTTGACCACGTGGCTCGATTTGCGTACCTTCGGTGACCATAAATCCTGCCCCGGCACGCTGTTGATAATAGGTTGCCATCAGTTCATTTGGAATATTCCCTGGCTGAGTACTGCGCGACCGCGTTAATGGTGGCAATACAATACGGTTTCGCAAAACATAAGGGCCTAAGCTTAAGTTTTGAAAAAGTATGCTGTCTTTCATTTCATTGTATCCAAGTAATCATGACTTAATTGATCTAAATTAAAAAATACCCTTCCTTCCTGTATATAGAAAAATAAAGGAAAGAAAGCTATTAACTCAGACCCTCCACCATTAAGTGAGGGTTATTTTGCTTATTGCACCCGTTGCTCAGAGTCAGAAGTTATTCACTGCTAAGCACCACAACAGACGCTAGCTACTCTTTATTTCAACAATTGAAGTAATGCTGTAGCAGTTGCAGCAGAAGAGGCTGGATTTTGTCCAGTAACCAGCAAGCCATCTACTTGAACATGTACTTGCCAATCATCTACTTTAGAATAATGACCACCATTTTCTTTAAGCATGTCTTCGACTAAAAATGGTACAATTTCAGTCAAGCCTACAGCAGCCTCCTCAGTATTGCTAAAACCAGTGACTAATTTACCGCTGACTAAAGGCGCTCCATTACTCGCTTTCACATGACGAAGAACACCTGGGGCATGACACACTGCTGCAACAGGTTTGCCAGACTGAATCGCCTGTTCAATCAGAGAAATTGAAATCGGATCTTCTGCTAAATCCCACAATGGACCATGCCCGCCTGGATAAAACACCGCATCATAATCAGCTACAGAAATTTCGCTAAGTTTATGCGTCTGTGCCAATGCTTGCATTGCAGTTGGATCAGCTTCAAAACGATGAGTGGCTTCAGTTTGCGCATCGGCTAAATTACTTTTAGGATCTAGTGGTGGCTGCCCACCTTGAGGCGACGCCAGCGTAACTTCAGCACCAGAGTCAATAAAGGTGTAATACGGTGCAGCAAGTTCTTCTAGCCAGAAACCTGTTTTCTTACCAGTATTGCCAAGTTGATCATGTGAGGTTAAAACGACTAAAATTTTCATGTTATTTCTCCGATAATTTTCATGATTGAGGAGCATTGTTGCATGATCACTTGCTGTGTGGCGTGAGCATGCCAGATAGCTTATTTAGATGCTCGTCGCAAGAATTTGGCGACTGATCTCTAATGAAACATTTTTGTGTTCGCCTAGCCGTGTCAGATTGTGTGATTTAAGTTGCGTAATGATGATCTCAATATCTGTCTCCCCCAGTCCATAATCGCTAAGACGAGTCGGCAATCCAAGTTGCTCAAAGAAGGCTCGAGTACGAGCAATAGCCGTATCAATACGTTGTTCTTCATCACCTTCGACAATCTGCCAGACACGAGCTGCATACTGTAGTAATTTTTCTCGCTTCTCTTGACGACGCACTTGTAGATTGGCCGGCAACACAATGGCCAAGGTACGAGCATGATCAATACCATGTAAAGCCGTGAGCTCATGTCCAATCAAATGGGTTGACCAATCTTGTGGTACACCAGCTCCAATCAGCCCATTCAGTGCCATGCTAGCAGACCACATCAAATTCGCACGCGTGTCATAATCTGCTGAATCTTCCAAGATTTTCGGTCCAATCTCAATCAGAGTTTGCAATAGACCTTCGGCAAAACGATCTTGTACTTGTGCATTCACAGGGTAAGTTAAGTACTGTTCAATGACATGAACAAATGCATCCACCACGCCATTAGCCAACTGGCGCGTCGGCAAGCTAAAGCTTTTATTCGGATCTAGTACGGAAAATTGCGGAAAAACATAGGGACTGCTAAATGACAATTTGGCTTGGGTCGATTTTCTGGTTACTACACCACCGCTATTCATTTCTGAACCAGTTGCCGGAAGGGTGAGTACACTCGCAAAAGGCAAAGCTTGAGTAATTTTAGTACCATGGGTTTCTAAAATCTCCCATGTATCCCCTGTATAATTGACTGCTGCTGCAATAAATTTAGTACCATCAATTACCGATCCACCACCGACAGCCATCAAGAAATCAATCTTTTGTTCTCGAATCAGCTCTACAGCTTTCATGAGGGTTTCATAACTCGGATTCGGCTCAATTCCGCCAAATTCATGAATTTCTCTTGCACCTAATGCTTCACGCACTTCAGCTAAAGTACCATTCTTACGTGCACTTTCACCACCAAATAACATTAACACTTTTGCTTCTGTAGGCACATAGTCATTGATTTCAGCTATTGTATCGCCACCAAAAATAATGCGGGTCGGATTAAAAAAGTTAAAATTCAGCATATTTTTATCCTAGGATGATCAGCTAATTGATTTGAAAAGCCACCGTTATTCATCAAATAAACTTTAAAAAATTGGACAATACTGTGGCTTTTGCCTACACCATGTGCTAACTATACATAAAAAATAGACCAGTCGTCTATTTTTTTAAAAAAATTATTTCAGCTTGCCAACTTGAGTGATGCTTAAACAAATTCAGGCTTGTTCTATACCACTTTTATTATTGATGTATTTTCACGAGCGATTGTTGGATGGAAGATATCAACACGTATGACTATTGACATGGTCGTGAACGCATTGGCTGAAACAGTGAATGGCTCATAGAAAATAGCAATGATTAAATATTTTAAAAGCAGATTGGCAAGGTTTAGCAGATGTACAAATGCAGCGCTAAATTAGATAGATTGGTTCAATATAAGGCATGTGGATTCATTCGTTTATTTACCCTGTTTTGGATATTGACCCATGTAAACGATGAGATTAAGCCAATAAATAAAGTAGCCCAACTTGAATAAAAAGCCTCTGACAAACCTCACAGTGTTGAAGTGCTGCCTTTCATTCAAAATTTCAGGCAGCACACTCATACATTTAAGCGTCGGTTTAAGCTGGTAGTTTACTCGCCAAAACATCTACTTTTTCAATAGACGGTGGCTCTGAAAATAGCTCTTCGGCCTGAGCCATCAAAGCAGCTGCAACCTTGCCAGATAAATGCGCTTGGCGACCCGCCTCATCAGGAAATGCATCAAAAATACCAAATGTTGTAGGTCCAAGACGTAGGCCAAACCACGCAACGGTCGCAGGTTCTTCCATTACAATAGGTAAACCGGCTTTAAGGAAAGCTTCCACTTCTTCTTCTTTACCCGGTTTAGCTTCAAGACGCACATATAAAGCTGTTTTAAGCATGACTAAAACTCCACAATTGATTAGAATTCAAACTGATTCTGACATTGCTAATGTATGCATGTCAGAAAGTTTTGTTGTATAAAAGTTAAAAAAATTTCCCATAGCTGAGCCAAAATTTAGATTTTTATTTCGACATAATGCTATGAATTTATTCAAGTTAATATCATTAACATTTGAATCAAAAATCAAGATATGAGATGATTAAATTCAATCTTAGTTATATAAGGATCAATTGACTCTACCTTAGATTTATAAGCTGACCTCTTCATCTGGAGATTATATTGCTCAAGAAGCATTCAAGAACAACATGTATATCCTCATATCTATGAAAGTTTTTTTGCTAGGAATTTGCTGTGAAACTCTATATGTTTCTCTATAAAGCTCGCAATGAAGTAATAGCTATGGTCATACCCTTCTCTTAGGTTAAGTGTAAGAGGATATTCTTGTTCCAAACAAATATCACTAAGCAGCTTAGGTCTTAACTGTTCTTCAAGAAAATCATCAGCTGTTCCCTGATCGACTAAAATAGGTAAATGAACTTCCGCGTTTTTGATTAATTCAATCGCATCATAGCTTTTCCATAAAGTTTCGTTTTCACCTAGGTAGTGTGTGAAAGCCTTTTTCCCCCAAGGTACTTGGCTAGGTGCAACAATTGGTGCAAAAGCAGAAATACTTTTATACAGCTCAGGGTTTTTTAACCCAATGACTAATGCACCATGACCACCCATGCTATGCCCCATAATGCTTTGGACTTGGTTGGTCGGAAAATTCAGGTCAATCAGATTTCTGAGCTCTTCCACAATATAATCATACATTTTGAAATGCTGTGACCAGGGTGCTTGTGTTGCATTCACATAGAATCCTGCACCTTGGCCTAAATCATAATCTGCATGATCTGGTACATCTTCTCCACGTGGGCTGGTATCTGGTGCAACAATAATGACTTTATGTTCAGCCGCATACTTTTGTGCTCCGGCTTTAGTAATAAAGTTCTGTTCGTTGCAAGTCAGCCCTGATAACCAATATAAAACTGGCAACCGCTCATCTTTGTCATGAGGTGGCAGATATATTGAGAATTTCATTGAACAGTTTAATGCTGTTGACTGATGGCAATACACTTCTTGCGATCCACCAAAAGAAGCATGTTTCTCAATTATTTCCATAATCAATTACCTATGTTGAGCAAGACTTCATGAGAAATCGAGTAAACAAAGAGTCTGTCATTCTCCACAGAGAATAGTGATTAAGATTTAAAATGTAGGCAGGTTTGTTGAACCTATACACGATGCCTACACAGATAGATGGGTTTTACAGATAATGTGCCGTTTTAGAGGATTCCATGCATGTCATTCATGATGCACATGCATGGAAAACTATAAGGTCTGATGGAATTATTCGTAATGAATTACAGTACGAATTGACTTACCTTCATGCATTAGATCAAAGGCTTCATTGATCTGATCCAAGCCCATCGTATGTGTCACAAATGGTTCTAATTGAATTTTACCTTTCATGGCATCTTCAACCATTCCTGGAAGTTGCGTACGACCTTTTACGCCACCAAACGCAGAACCTAGCCATTTACGACCAGTAACCAGTTGGAATGGACGGGTAGAGATTTCTTGACCTGCGCCAGCTACACCAATAATTACAGATTGTCCCCAGCCACGGTGTGCACTTTCAAGGGCTGCACGCATTACATTCACGTTGCCAATACATTCAAATGAATGATCTACACCCCAACCAGTCATTTCGACAATGACTTGCTGGATTGGTTTATCGTAGTCTTTAGGGTTCAAGAAGTCCGTTGCGCCAAACTCTTTTGCCAGCACAAATTTATCTGGATTCATGTCAACCACAATAATACGTCCTGCTTTAGCTTGACGTGCGGCTTGTACGACTGCTAGACCAATACCACCTAAACCAAAGACCGCAACACTATCACCTTCTTGTACTTTAGCCGTGTTGTGTACTGCACCGATACCCGTTGTTACACCACAACCTAGTAAGCAGACATGTTCGTGATTGGCTTCAGGATTGATTTTAGCCAATGATACTTCTGCCACTACCGTGTATTCACTGAACGTTGAGCAGCCCATATAGTGGTAAATCGGTTGACCATTGTAGGAAAAACGAGTGGTGCCATCTGGCATTACGCCTCTACCTTGAGTTTCTCGAACGGAAATACACAAGTTCGATTTTCCAGATTTACAGAATAGGCACTCGCCACATTCAGCGGTGTAAAGTGGAATTACATGATCACCTGGTTTGACGCTAGTCACGCCTTCACCAACCTCAACTACGACACCAGCACCTTCATGCCCGAGAATAGCCGGAAAAACGCCTTCAGGATCATCGCCAGATAAAGTAAATGCGTCTGTATGACACACACCGGTATGGGAAATCTTGATTAATACTTCACCTTTCTTCGGTGGTGCAACATCAACTTCAACAATTTGAAGAGGTTGACCAGGACCAAACGCAACGGCAGCACGTGACTTCATGGAATAATTCCTTATACAGATCTATTTTAAATATGATTTTAGAATCTTGGCGATTTCAGCCAATTCTTCTTTTCGTTGTTGTTCTGTGGTTTCACCTGATACTAAAGTGTCCTTTAAATGAACCTCTAACATCTCATTCATTAGACCATTAATAGCACCACGCACAGAGCATATTTGTTGCAGAATCGCACCACATTCCACATTGAACGGTACCGGGTTTGTCGGAGAGTCAATATTCTGAGAGACTATCCCGATGACAAAATTAAAATATACCCCTGAAATCAGAGAAAGAGCGGTTCAATTATTGATTGAATCTGAAAAAGATTATCCATCGAATTGGGCTGCGATCACCGCTATTGCTCCCAAGATAGGTTGTAGTCCTGAAACACTACGTGTTTGGTATCAAAAATATTTAGATAAACAAAATCCAGTTAAAGTACAGCAGCTTTCAGACCAAGAACGTATCAAACAACTCGAACGCGAAAATAAAGAACTGCAACGCGCCAATGAGATTCTACGTAAAGCAGCCGCTTTTTTCGCCCACGCGGAGCTCGACCGCCCACACAAATAATGGTGGATTTTATCCATAATAATAAACAGCTGTACGGAGTCGAGGCGATTTGTAGAATTTTACCGATCGCACCCTCAACCTATTACCGGACTTTAGATCTCACAGTAAATCCAGAACATCGAGCGAAACGAGATTTACATGACTTGCATCATGCTGAGGAGATCAAGCGAATTTGGAAAGAAAGTTCAGGTCGATACGGTGTGCGTAAGGTCTGGCAACAACTGAAACGTGAAGGCTATGTGATTGCACGTTGTACAGTTGCTCGATTGATGCAGAAGCTAGGTATACAAGGTGTTTGGCGTGGTAAGAATAAACAAACTACCCGTAGCCGAGATGACCAAAAACGGGCAGATGATTTAGTGAAACGTAATTTTAGTGCTGATCATCCAAACCAACTATGGGTCGGTGACTTTACGTATATTCAAACTCATTCAGGCTGGGTCTATACCGCCTTTATTATTGATGTGTTTTCACGAGCAATTGTTGGATGGAAAGTATCTACACGGATGAATACAGATATGGTGCTCGATGCATTGGAGCAAGCATTGCATGATCGAGGCATGCCAAAGAATGTGATTCATCATTCCGACAGAGGTGTGCAATATCTTTCCATTCGCTATACCAATCGTTTAGAAGCAGCAAATTTACGAGCATCAGTCGGTACGACAGGCGATTCATACGATAATGCTTTGGCTGAAACGGTGAATGGCTTATACAAAACATAGGTGATTGAATATCTAAAAGCAGTTTGGCAAGGTTTAGCAGATGTACAACTTGCGACACTAAACTGGGTAGATTGGTTCAATAAAAAGCGTGTACACAGTGCACTGGGTTATGTATCGCCTTTTGAGTTTGAAGCAATGTACTATGATAAGATTAACCCGTTAGGTCAGGTGGCCTAACTTAAATAAAAAAGTCTCCGACAAACCCGGTACGTTTCAATCAGCCTTCTATCCCCTGTCATATTGCTCACGGCTGCAGTGATCGCAGTCCCCTTAATCAAGCGCCTAGGATTAAACTCGGTATTGGGATATTTAATTGCAGGATTAATTATTGGTCCATTTGGACTGGCATTTTTCTACGATTCTGCGTCTATTCTGCATATCGCTGAGCTTGGTATTGTGATGTATCTGTTTGTGATTGGACTAGAAATGCGTCCATCGTATTTATGGAGTTTAAGAAAAGAAATTTTTGGATTAGGTACATTACAAATTAGTGCCTGTTCATTGGGGCTAACGGCTGTAGGCTTGGTCTATGGCTATTCTTGGCAAGTGAGTTTTGTGTGTGCTGCAGGCTTTGTACTCACCTCGACTGCAATTGTAATGCAACTTTTGGGAGATCGTGGAGACATTGCTCAACCACGCGGACAAAAAATTGTCTCGATTCTGCTGTTTGAAGACTTGTTGATTGTCCCTTTATTGGCAATTGTGGCACTGTTGCAAATAGCTGCTGATGGTAAGCTAAATACTCTTTTAGCTAAAGGATCAGCAGATGAATGCTTTCCATGGTCGTCATTTTCAGGGCGAAATCATTCTTTGGGCCGTCCGTTGGTACTGTAAATATGGCATCAGCTATCGTGAACTTCAGGAAATGCTCGCTGAACGGGGAGTAAATGTCGATTACACCACGATTTATCGTTGGGTTCAGCGTTATGCTCCTGAAATGGAAAAACGTTTACGTTGGTATTGGCGTAATCCTAAAGATCGACATTTATGGCATCTGGATGAAACTTAGGTAAAAGTGAATGGCAAATGGGCATATCTATACCGAGCAGTTGACCAACGTGGCCATACTCTTGATTTCTATCTTTCTGCTAGACGAAATACCCATTCAGCTTATTGTTTTCTTGGTAAGATTTTGAATCATGTCAAAAAATGGCAGATTCCACGAGTCATAAACACTGATAAGCCTCATACCTATGGCCGTGCTTTGTCGCGACTAAAACACGAAGGAAAGTGTCCTGAAGATCTGGAGCATCGACAGATTAAATACAAGAATAACGTGATTGAATGTGATCATGGCAAGCTTAAACGGATCATCAAGGCTACGTTGGGATTCAAGTCTATGAAAACGGCTTATGCCACAATTAAAGGTATTGAGGTTATGCGTGCTCTACGCAAAGCACAAGCTTCATTATTTTATAACGGTAATATTCTAGGAGAAGTTTGGCTAGTAAATAAAGTTTTCGGTCTCTAAGCTTTTTTGAAGGGAAAATCATCGACTCAGATCCCTATTTGCAACAGTGCCGAACCGAGCGAGTATCTACGAGCGATCAACTGGCATTAAAATTTTGCCCCTACCTTTTCTCTGATTACAAGCTCTCTTATGGTGTTCTTTTTGGCAATATTCCTGTATGTACCAAGCAAAGATGAACTAGACGAACATAGAGTTGATATGACTATACTTAAAAATATCCGCTACAAATCAAAGAGTGTAATGGAAAAATATTAATCAGAATTATGACTAAAAAGCTGTGTACTTATTTGAACCGAATAACATTAAAGAAAAAACCTATGACTGGTGCCTAATCGACCCTAAAAAATATCAGGTGAGTGGTACTTTACTTATTTTTTATCATTACTAATGAGATCACCGCCTCGCAAAATAACTCGACTTTGAAACAAGGCTTAATCATACTTCAAAGTATCGAGTTAAAATGCTAATATTCATTAAGTTATTTCTAAGTGGAGGCAGAAAAATGAAGATCAAAATAATCTGTCTCATCACAATGATAATTGTATTAGCCTTAGCCGTTAAGATAGAAAATGACAAGGAAAAACAAAGGATTCATGAATCAATTATAAGTGATTAAACCATTTAAGCGCGTTAACTTCATATCTGATCCATTTCTTGACTAATGATAATTGTAAAAAATATGAAATGAAAAAGACCTTAGAGGGCAAACGAGAGCGTTTTAAGGCATTAAAAAACCCACAGAAGTGGGCCAAATCATTATTTCATGCTGAAACAATAGTTTTTACTAACCTCTGAGGGAATGGAACAACTAGTTAGCATATTTATTATAAATGCAATATGAATCAAAATGTTTAAAAGATGTATCTAAAAGGCTTCTTTATCATTTTTTTGTTTAAAAAATATTTGCCGAGCGAAGCAATAGCATAAAAAAAGCCCACTCAAGGAAAGTGAGGTGGGCTTATAAACTAAAGATCTTTGAAAGCCAACAAGAAACCACAGCTAGTTTCTGTTCACTATTTTGTGTACTAATCAAATAATATTCACTGGCAAAATACGCCAAATACTAAAATATTGTTAAATAAATGAAATTTTTAGAGCTGAAATCTACGATATTTATTTACAGAGTATAACAGATCTCTTTCATAAATCAGAAAACGATCTATCTTTTGCTGATTATTTGTACCGAAAAATTTTCAATATTCATGCATAATCTGCGGATGAAATACATCGATTCAAAGAAGCTTTCTGAAACACAGTTTAAACGATATACAGGCATCTCATGGTCAACCTTTGATTTAATGGTTGAGCAATTGAAAATGCATGTACCCGCCAAAGGCAGACCACCTAAATTGAGCATAGAGGATCAGATTCTTCTATGCTTAAGTTATTGGCGTGAATACCGAACATTGTTTCATGTGGCAACAAGTTATGGCGTGTCAGAGCCCACTGCTTCAAGAATTGTCCGCCATGTAGAGGATTGCCTGATCAATTCCAATCTATTCAATCTACTGAAGCATTTGCCCGAAGGTGAAGGCATTGACTGGAATGTGGTGATTGTAGATGCCACAGAAATTCCAATACAAAGACCTAAAAAAACAGAAGAAAAGCTATAGTGGCAAAAAGAAGACACATACTTTCAAAGTACAGGCCATCATTCATTATCAAACTCGAAAAATCCTAAGTTTATGCACGAGTCGTGGTGCCGTACATGACTTCGAACTCTTCAAACGCAACTTGAATCAGATTCCTACAGGTGCCTTTATCCTTGCTGATAAGGGTTATCAAGGAATTTATACAGTGTATCCAAACAGCTTGTTGCCATTAAAAGCAAAGAAGCGCTGTAAACTGGATCCTGAACTCAAAATTTATAATCAGGAAATTAATAAAAGAAGAATAGGGATTGAGCATGTATTTGGCCGTTTGAAAACCTTCAAAATCCTTGCTGTGCGATATCGTAACCGTGGCAAAAGATTGGGCTTAAGATTCAATTTAATTGCGGGAGTCTATAATATGGAACTGAGTGAAAAATGACTTATGAAAGAAGTCTAACGATTAAAGTAATAACTCTTTCTAAAAATAAGGAGGTTTGGAAAAATCTTATAGTTACCTTGATAATATCCACTCTCATTAGCTTCCTTATTTTATGCACTATAAATTTTTTATTTGGACATGGCATATATATTCCGTGGAGTGACCATAGCCATTGGACAGAGATATTAAGTATAGAAATAATACTCATGAGTTTAGTAATAGGGGGAGTTAGTACCTCTATGATTATGTTAGGGACATTTATTTCTAAAAATAATAGATAGCACAGAATTAACAATCTATAAGTTATAGAAATTACTAGATGTTTCTTTAATTCTGTTCTTTTCTATTCATTCGACACATAAGGTCACTAATTACGTAAACCCTATATAAGTTTATTTTTTAAACACTCGGATGTCTTATTTCATACATTAATTTACAGCGATTTCTTGGTGCATAAGGCTCTAATAAAAGTGTTTTTTATTTTTGGCAGCCTTGATACGAGTCTGTTTAATGTTGAACTAGAAAGAGGAAATCCGCATGCGTGCTCTTACCTATCATGGTGCTCGGGATGTACGAGTTGAATCCGTTCCAGATCCAGTGATTCAGGAACCAGATGACGTCATTTTAAGGGTGACAGCGACTGCCATCTGTGGCTCAGATCTGCACCTATACCGGGGTAAAATTCCGGCCACTGAAGATGGCGATATTTTCGGCCATGAATTTATGGGAATTGTAGAAGAAGTCGGCCCTGAAGTCACAGAAGTCAAAAAAGGCGACCGGGTAATTATTCCTTTCGTGATTGCATGTGGTCACTGTTTTTTCTGTGAACATGAACTAATGGCTGCCTGTGAAAATACCAATACCGGCCGTGGTGCAATTCTCAATAAAAAACAGATTCCACCAGGGGCAGCTTTATTTGGCTTTAGCCATCTGTATGGTGGTATACCGGGTGGTCAGGCTGAATATGTACGGATTCCCAAGGGCAATATCGGACCATTTAAAGTGCCAGGTTCCCTGCCTGATGAAAAAGTATTATTCCTGACTGATATTCTGCCAACCGCCTGGCAAGCAGTGAACAATGCCCAAGTTGGTCGAGGTTCCAGTGTGGCGATTTATGGTGCTGGCCCAGTCGGTCTGCTGGCTGCTGCCTGTGCGCGGATGCTCGGTGCCGAGCAGATTTTTATGGTCGATCACCATCCTTATCGTCTGAGTTTCGCACATCAAACCTATGGGGTGATTCCGGTCAATTTTGATGAAGTCGATGCCGCTGAATTTATCATTCAAAATACCACGGGTTATCGTGGAGTCGATGCCGTCATTGATGCGGTCGGTTTTGAAGCCAAAGGCAGCATGCTGGAAACTGTAATGACTAACCTGAAATTAGAAGGTTCGAGTGGTTCAGCGTTAAGACAATGTATTGCAGCGGTCCGCCGCGGCGGTGTGGTGAGTGTACCTGGAGTTTATGCCGGTCCAATTCACGGCTTCCTGTTTGGTGATGCCTTTGACAAAGGTTTAACCTTTAAAATGGGACAAACTCATGTGCATAATTACTTGCCGCAGTTGCTAGAACATATCGAAAATGGAGATCTGTCTCCAGATCTGATTATTACCCATCGCATGAAACTGGAAGATGCTGCGGAAGGTTACCGTATTTTTGATAAAAAAGAAGAAGACTGTCGTAAAGTAATTCTGACGCCATAAATATGATTAAAGGAAAGCGCCATCAGGCGCTTTTTTATTTTTTATCATCATTTTATCAATCCTCTTTTTCTTGTTTTTAAGGGCTTTGTTGCACAAAGATTTGAAATGCAAAGCGCCCCTAATTGAGCCAAATTTAAGGCGTAACTTGGGTAAATGGTCGACCTGATTCCGTAAATCTGTTGAGCACTGCTACACGTGCATGAATCTCATTGACTTGGCTATCAAAACTCCTTGCACTGAGTTTATCTCCTAATAATTTGATGCAATGCATCTTAGTTTCAACCAACTTCGCCAATGATAGCCTGACCATTTTTTCCATAGTATCCTGCCTAAACGTTTAACTGTTCGAAGTAATTCATTTCGTTCTAGCGAGCTACTCTTTGTATCTTTCCATGGTTTCGCATTTTTTCTAGGTGGAATCACCGCATGCGCTTGCCGATCTGCAATTGCAATGACCTGACGGCATTGCTTGGTGTCATAAGCTCCATCGGTATAAACAGAGTCAATCCGCTCATCTTGTGGAATCTGATTAAGTAAATCACCAAGCACCTGTGAATCACTGACATTATTGGTTGTAAGCTGAAATGCTCGTATTTGCAGGGTTTTGGCATCTATACCAATATGTAGTTTACGCCATTGGCGACGATATTCAGGTCCATGTTTCTTGCGCTTCCATTCACCCTCACCTAGAAACTCCATGCCTGTAGAGCCCATGAGTAGATGCAGCCCATCTCTACTTTTTTGGTAGCTGATTACAATATCAATATGCTTTTGTCTTCTACAAAGCGTAGTGTAATCTGGAGCTATCCAATTTAATCCGCAAAGTTTAATCAGACTTTGCACAAAGCCAGTAACCATACGTAAAGACAGACGAAATAAGGATTTAATCATTAAGCAGCATTGGATGGCTGCGTCGGAGTAGGTTTGATTTCGCCCTTGTTTGCCTTTTGATGGCGCATACCATTGCGTAGCAGGATCAAACCAAATGGCAATATTTCCGCGACTCATGAGTGCTCGGTTATATGCGGGCCAATTGGTTGTGCGGTAGATTTTAGGTGCGGGCTTATTCATTTGAAAATTATATTGTGGAATAAGCCTTTAGAAATAGGTTTGTGCAACAAAGCCCTTAGTTGAAAAAAATTTTAGATTTCATGCTCACACACCACCTAAAAAAAATATCTGATTGATTTTACAGGCTTTTAATTTAAGGTTTTATTCTACCCACTCGCAATATCAATGTTTAGTATCACGACTCACTAACTCATTAACTAAATATGGAGCAGTACGGCTATCTTGATTTTCTGTTATTTGTTTTGGTGTTCCTGCCACAACAATATTCCCACCAGCATTTCCAGCACCTGGTCCCACATCAATCACCCAATCTGCTTGTGCAACGGCACGCATATCATGCTCAATCATAACCACGGTATTACCCGCATCGACTAATCGCTGCAATTGAACTAACAATCGATGGCACTGTTGCAAATAGGGATCTGAGTCGATGATTTTCCCTTCAAAAAAGCTTAGAGACCGAAAACTCTATTTACTAGCCAAACTTCTCCTAGAATATTACCGTTATAAAATAATGAAGCTTGTCCTTTGCGTAGAGCACGCATAACCTCAATTCCTTTAATTGTGGCATAAGCCGTTTTCATAGACTTGAATCCCAACGTAGCCTTGATGATCCGTTTGAGCTTGCCATGATCACATTCAATCACGTTATTCTTGTATTTAATCTGTCGATGGTCCAGGTCTTCAGGACACTTTCCTTCCTGTTTTAGTCGCGACAAAGCACGGCCATAGGTATGAGCCTTATCAGTGTTTATGACTCGTGGAATCTGCCATTTTTTGACATGATTCAAAATTTTACCAAGAAAACAATAAGCTGAATGGGTATTTCGTCTAGCAGAAAGATAGAAATCAAGAGTATGGCCACGTTGGTCAACTGCACGGTATAGATATGCCCATTTGCCATTCACTTTTACGTAAGTTTCATCCAGATGCCATAAATGTCGATCTGTAGGATTACGCCAATACCAACGTAAACGTTTTTCCATTTCTGGAGCATAACGCTGAACCCAGCGATAAATTGTGGTGTGATCAACATTCACTCCACGTTCAGCGAGCATTTCCTGAAGTTCACGATAGCTGATGCCATATTTACAATACCAACGAACAGCCCAAAGAATGATTTCACCTTGAAAGTGCCGACCGTGGAAGGGATTCATCTGCTGTATCTCGAAATAAATAAGATATTTAGCTTATCATGTCAGCCTATTTGCAACAGTGCCATATGAACCAAATGTTCAGACACCGTTGCTTCTATTCCATAGCCCGTGACTGACTTGAAATCAGCAACAGGAGACAGGATTAATTCCTTATCTATAGCGGCTTGTACAATTGCTCGAGCAATAGGATGCTCAGACTTTGATTCAACGGCTGCCATCAGTGAAAGTACGGTATTGTATTCAAAACCTTCTAAGACATGCAGATCGGTTAAAATTGGTTTCCCTTCAGTCAGAGTCCCTGTTTTATCAACTGCAACCACTTTAGTTTCTTTGAGCAGCTGTAAAGCTTCACCTTTACGAAATAAAACCCCCATTTCAGCACCCCGCCCAGTTCCCACCATGATTGATGTAGGCGTTGCAAGTCCCATCGCACAAGGACATGCAATAATGAGTACAGCAACCGCGTTCACTAAACTAAAAGTTAGGGCTGGTTCAGGGCCGAAGATAAACCACGTAAGAAAAGTTAAAAGAGAGAGACCCATTACTACAGGTACAAACCGCATGGTAATTTTATCAACCAATGCCTGAATAGGCAGCTTGGAACCCTGTGCCTGTTCAACCATTCGGATGATTTGAGAAAGCACTGATGAACTACCAACAGAGGTGGCTTTGATATTTAAGCTGCCACTTTGGTTAATTGTTCCTCCTACCACAGTAGAGCCTATCGTTTTTTCAACGGGCATAGGCTCGCCAGTAATCATGGATTCATCAATAAAACTTTGGCCGTGAATAACTTCACCATCGACAGGGATACGCTCACCTGGTCTAATCTCTACAATCGTTCCTGTTTGAACTTCGGCAATCGGAACTTCTATCACCTGATTATTGAGCTGTATTCTGGCAACTTTAGGCTGCATTCCAACTAGATGTTGAATTGCTAAAGACGTTCGGCCTTTTGCCTTGGCTTCAAAAAATCTACCTAATAGAATTAAAGTGATAATAACCGCTGCAGCTTCATAATAAACATTGACCGTGCCTTGTGGCAGGACACTTGGAAAGAAAGTAGCAACCACTGAATAAAGATAAGCAGCCAATGTTCCTACAGCCACCAAGGAATTCATGTCTGGTGCTAAGCGGAATAAACTTGGGATGCCCTTTTTGAAGAAGCGTCGGCCTGGAAAAATTAATGCTACTGTGGTCAAGAAAAATTGCATTAACCAGCTATTTTGTTGGCCAATGTTATCCATCATAAACGTATGAAAGGCGGGAATCAGGTGTGATCCCATTTCTAAAATAAAAACGGGTAGAGTCAATAAGACTGACAAAATTAAATCTTTTTTAAGTTTTTCTAATTCAATATTTTTTTTATCTTGAAAGCTTTCCGTAGTTTGATGAACTGACTTTGCTTCAAACCCTGCTTTGGTGACAGCCTGAATTAACGAGTCACGAGTGACAGATGAGCTTGCCTGAATAGTCGCTTTTTCAGTAGCCAGATTTACATGTGCTGATTCCACACCCTCAACAGATTTTAAGGCTTTTTCTACTCGACCTACACAAGAAGCACATGACATACCCTCAATCGTAAGCTCTATTGGTTGCAGCGCTTCCACTTCGTAGCCAGCCTTTTCTACAACTTTAATTAAACTAGAACGATCAAGGGGACGATGCGAATAAATGACTGCTTTTTCGGTAGCCAGATTTACATGAGCCGATTCAACACCCTTAAGAGATTTTAAGGCTTTTTCCACACGGCCTACACAAGAAGCACATGTCATCCCCTCAATCTCTAATGTTTCACTGTAGTGTGGCGTATCAGTCATTTCGGTACTCATATACGATCTCTATCATTTAGATATGCTGAGTTCTATATGCGAAGATCAGCTCGAACCAAGATTATGGGGAATTCAGGGGCTACTTTTATTGCAAGCAAGTACAGATTTTATCTGTACGATGAGGAAAATAAGAGAGAGTAAAAGTGGTAAGGAATTCCCACTGTTACTCTAACAGAGATTAAGCAGGATCAGCTGTAAATCCACGCTCACTGAGAGTGGCAATGACTTTATCCTGACTCACTGTTGTGTTGATTTCAACGATACGGTTTTGTAAATCAATATCGAGTGAAGCATTCGAGTCGAGCTCTTTAATTGCAGTAGTAATGCCGCGTGCACAACCACCACAAGTCATATTAGCGATGTGAAATTTCATATGTTGCTCCTTTTTAACAAAATATTTGTTTAAACCATTAGAACAGTAACTCTAAACTTTCACCATACAACCAGCCTTTCTCTGAATCAGTTACTTGCTGTAACTTGGTCTGTTTACATCCATAGTTTTCATCAGAGTATTCTAAAGCATAGCGTTCTAATGACTACAGTAAAAGTACTTAACCAACATTAACGTGACTTAAAAATGACATTTTTGTCATCTACGATCACTTTGAAATTTATAAGATAGTTATTTCAATCAATAGTAGTGAACTGAATAGATGAGACTCTTATGGATTGAAGCTAAAAACCGGTGACTACCTTTAATATATAAATGCCTTATGATGCGATTTTACTGTTCTGATTGTCGTAAGCTGGCAGTCCAGTAGAAACTTTATTGCTCAGCTACAAAAGATAAAAGTACTAATGTTAAATTTCCTCAATAACCTTATTTTGAAATTCTCTTATTCAATACCCACGACAGTGGTTATATAGCCTGTTGTTAATAGAATTGATAGACCTAATAACATCTCAAATAAAATGGCATGACTAAGGTGTTTAGCAAATTTAGGATGTTGAAGATGCGGGGTGAAATACCATTTGTTGAAGGCAGCTAAAAGTAGAATACCTATAACAAAAAACATTTTAACCATGAAACCATAGCCATATGCAGTATTGATTAAGGTATTAAAATCTTTAATTAAAAGAAGAGCTACACTAGCGCCACAGGCGATTAATATCCCAACAATGAAAGCAGCAATACGTCCAAATACATGCATGCGATCTTTTAAAGGTAAACCACTTATTTCCCGGCTGGTTTTCCATAACGGATATAAAGACCCCATCCATAACGACATAACTAGAATATGGATTGATAATAAAATTTGAGCAAGTAAGGTTAAATTAGCGACATGTCCGAGCTGGGAAAAACTAAAAATAATCGGGATAAGTAAAATACAAAATATTGAACTTTCAATTATAGAAAACTGACCTTTGTTCCTGTTAAGTTTAACCACCATGAGAAGAAGTAAAAGAGCAAAACTAATAGAACGAAGAACGTATATATACCCCGTCGGAGTATTAACCAATATATTAATATACGTGGGGTCCACCATCCCTGTAATACCAGTATTGGCAAAACTACCAATCAGAATAAAAAATCCCAAGGTACTGGAAATTAGGCCTAATCCAGCGCCAATTGTAATATATTTAAGAATCGATTCTTTTAGTTCAAGATATTGTCTAAGTAAAAAATAGCAAAAGGCTCCACCAACGACAAAAGCTACACTTAAATATAAAATAACCTTAGTTAACCAAGTGGCCCACATCCAATATTCAGAAATCATTATTTTTGTCCATTCTAGAACAACATGCCAGCACCTCACTGACATGTTGAAAGGTAATCAATTCTTATTTAGTTGATTTGATAGTGAAACTATATTCACCATTCATGTTGTGACCATCTTTCCCCATTGTTGTCCAGACAACGGTATATTTACCTTTTTTCAGTTTCGGAAGAGCGACATCAAAGGATTTCTTTAAGTCATGAGTAACTTTATATTTTAAAGGAACATCTCTTCGCTGAGCATCCAGTAACTTAATATTCATCAACATAACCTCTGCACCAAAGTTAAGGGTCAAGTTCTTTGGTTGACTAAGGATAGATGCATTTTCCGCAGGAATCGCACTCACTAAACTCACATGAGCGAACGTAGTTGTAGTAGCCACAATCATCGTTGCAGCTACTACAACATTACGTAGAGCAGTCATTTTATTTTGAAATAATTTCATTTACGTTTCCTCTTGATTCGTTAGTTCATTAGAGATGACTTTATAAAATCTATATTTAATGAGACCACATCATCTCCTCTTATATTTCAATTATTAGTGAGAGACAGAAACAGAGCGATGACTTCAAAATTACATTTTTGTCATTTTTAAAATTTAAAATCTTTAACTATTAAAATAATCTTATTGAAAAATAATGATCATTTAACAAACAAATTATGTAGGTGGTTGATTTATGAAATGTAGTAATCATTTTGTCTAAGAAAATAGTAGCTATTTAATTTTTTATATTTTAGTTTAAATATAAACATGTTATGTTTAATTTGATCTAATATAAATTTGTGGGCTAAGCACATGACTCAAACACGTCCAAGAATGACCAAATTATTTGAACAGCTTGGTTTAGCTTCTACTGAAGAAGCAATTGCAAAATTCATAGAGAGCCATCAGCTAGCTGGAGATGTTTTTTTAACACAAGCAATTTTTTGGACTGATGCTCAACGTCATTTTTTAGAAGAAAAACTACACTCTGATGGTGAATGGACGACAGTGATTGATCAATTAAATGAGTCTTTACATGAAAATTCAGTAAAATAATTTTCCGTTAGTATTAAGGATCTACATTCATCCCTGCATTGAATACAACTCATTCATACAGTAGTACTGTTTTGGAGATGGAATCTCTATTATATAAGTAGTAGATTCCTTACTCTGAAATTTGGATTATAAACCCTAATATTAAAAATAATCTTCTTTACCTTCTATCGGCTTTGTTGCACAAACCTATCTCTAAAGGCTTATTCCACAATATAATTTTCAAATGAATAAGTCGACA
>NZ_JAVIMC010000014.1:0-34154 GCF_031196995.1 Acinetobacter sp. 12966 | reverse complement strand
TGTTTTTTCAGCACACATCAGGTAGAGTTTGCCATAATAAAAATTTTGAAAGTTATTTTCAGTTATCATTATCTGAAAATGAAATTTCTAAATCTGATTTAGTTGATTTTATTAATTTGACTGTTGATGAAAATTTACTAAAGAGAAAAATTTTAGAGTTAAATTCTAATGGTAAATTAAAAGAATTTCTTTCACAGTTTGAGTCATATGAAAATCAAGTGAATGAAGATTCAGCTATTCCATATATATCAGCTTTAATTGATGTTAGTGATTCGGTAAGTGATGATGGTACAAGTTTTTTTGATGTATTTGGGGCTCAATCTCTTATATATAGATTAATTTATAATTTTCTTTTACGTATTGATGAAAAAGGAAAACGGGGTGAGATATTAGTTGAATGCTTTAATAAATCCAATAACTTTGTGATTATTGCAAAGTTACTTTTATCTGAACAAACGAAAAGGGGTGAAAATAAAGAAACATTGTTAGAGGATTCCCATTATATTTCAATTAAGCAATTGTTTGTAAAAAAGTTAAAAGTTTTAGCATTTTCTAATAAAGAGATTTTATTGGAAAATAATTCACTTTTAACACTTTTATATCGCTGGAAAGAATGGGGCGAAGTACAAGATATAAATACTTGGATAGATTTAGTCTCAACCAATTTTAAAGATTTATTAAAGTTTTTATCTCAAAGCATCCAGTATAGTACATCCTTTGATGGTAAAGTTAGTAAAAAGCATTATTACATTAAAGCTAGCAATATTAATGATTTCTTTGATATTCAGAGAATTGAACAAACAATTAATAATGTTGATAAATCAAAGTTAAGTACTGAAGAAATATATACGATAAAGCTCTTCAATGAAGGTGTAGAGAAATTTCGTAGTGGTAACGAAGACAAGTGGTGATGACTAAAGTTACAAATTAAATAAATTTAAGAAAGGTGATTTGAGTGCTAAATTATTTTTAGATTATCAGTTTTGTTAAATCCCAATTATTAGATTTAACAAAATACTTAATGAAATTAATTAATGTACTGTAATTTAAAAATTTATTTTTAGCATGTGTATCCTTTCTAATCAAAGTTGCAAAAAAGGCGAGTTTATCTCGCCTTTTTTATTACTCAATTCCAAGCAAACGTATCAGTGCCGTGCCAGCGGCTGCCAAGCAAATCACCAATAACAGCGGTACTTTTTTCCAAACCAAGAACAGTGCTAAGCCAACACCAAATATACGCGCGAACCCCGCAAAATGTTGACCTTCAAAAAATGTTGTCGTCACTGCAATCGCACAGAGCAAAACAGTCGCACCGTTTGAGAGTAAAACTTGGTATTTTTCAGAAAATGAGAACTTGGCACCCAAATGAAAACCAGCGAAACGAATCCCATACGTTCCAAGTGCTAGTAAGCCGATACCTAAAATAATTAGTAATTGTTGACTCATTTCTTTCTACCAAATATCAAGCCAAAAAGTGAAATCAGAATTGGAAGTCCTGAGGCCAAAAAAGGTGTGGTGATCAGCGCTAAAGTTGATCCGGCAAATGCAGCTTTTCGAGTAGATTTATTCTTTAAAGCATTAAAAGTAAGTGCAATTAAAATCGCTGGGAAAATGGCATCTAAGCCGAATGTTTTTGGGTCTGGAATAGCACTTCCAATGAAATAACCCGCCGTTACACCAAGTGGCCAACTGAGCATGATGCCTATACCACATAGCCAGTAAGCAGCTTTTTTCGTCTCAAAATTGGGCTGTGCCATACCAAACAAAACGCTTTCATCGTTCATGATATGTGCCCCGAAATATCGAGAATATTTGCCACGGATTAGTTCATTGACCGCAATACCAAAAGGTAGATGTCTTAAATTGACGAGTAGTCCTGCAATCGCTGCTGCAATTGGGCTACCACCTACAGCCAAGAAACCAATAAAAATAAATTCAGCAGTTCCTGCGAGCACAAACACGGATAGACAAAGCGGGATCCAGAGCGCTAAGCCATAACTTGCAGCGAGTGAGCCTAAAGACATACCAACGACACTCGTCGCTAGACACACAAAGAAAATCGAGCGGGTAGTGTCTTTATTAAGTTTTTTAATCAGAGTGTATGTGGACATAGCATGATATAGCGAACGATTTTCCATTATAATGAATAAGTCTGATCGTTTTGTCAAAACGAACGATCGTTTTTTTTATAGAACGGATGTGGTGAATGTCTCAGCCAATCGAAATTATTGCCAAAGGTTTAACGCGTGAACGTCAAAGAGCAGGGCTTTCATTGGCAGAGGTTGCTCGTCGTGCAGGTGTTGCCAAATCGACTCTTTCACAATTAGAAGCGGGCCAAGGTAACCCTAGCATTGAAACCTTATGGGCACTTTGTGTGGCGCTCAATATTCCATTTGCACGGTTGATGGAAGAACCAAGCAATCAGGTACAAGTGATTCGCTGTGGCGATGGGCCAACAGTGAGCTCAGAGATTGCCAATTACAAAGCAATTTTGCTGGCGACTTGTCCACCCCATGCCCGTCGAGATGTTTATTTACTGATTGTTGAGCCAGGCGAAGACCGTCTTTCAGAGCCGCATCCAGTTGGTTCTGTGGAGCATATTATTGTGGTTGAAGGTAAAGCTTTGGTGGGCTTAATTGATGAAGCTGTTGAGCTTGGTGTGGGCGACTATATTTGTTATCCAGCTGACCAGAAACATATATTTAGAGCGTTAGAAACAGGCACAAAGGCATTATTAATTTCTGAACAAAACTAAAGAAAGTCAATCTGATTAAAATAAGAACTAAAAGCCATTTACCAGCATCCCCTACAAAAAGGGCCAATTTTGCGTATAAATTTTGCAATTGGCTCTCTCTTTTATTACAAAAATGGCTCTCGTTTCTTGAGTGCTGAAACGACAAATTAAAGCTATTGGAAGTATGCATACGGAAGCGCCGGATAAGCTCAGTGAATTTTCTGTTTTAGGAATTGGGCAGAACGGCTAAATTTTTAGGGGATATTTTTTGGCTTCGGAGGATTTCCGAGACTAGCCGATATCCTCCATATATTAAGGAAAATGATATGGCAGCTCATCAAAATGGTTCTGAAGCCAATCACTCCCAAAGTTTAAAACATGGACTCAAATCACGCCACCTGACCATGATCTCGATTGCAGGGGTTATTGGTGGTTCTCTATTCGTGGGCTCAGGCAGTATTATTTACAATACCGGACCTGTAGTTTTCTTAACTTACGCTTTAGGTGGTCTACTCGTTTGGTTCATCATGCGTATGTTAGGCGAGATGGCCGTTTTAAACCCTGATAGTGGCTCTTTTTCAACTTATGCTGACCGTGCGATTGGCCGTTGGGCAGGTTTCTCAATTGGTTGGTTGTACTGGTGTACTCTGGCCATGCTCATGGGGTGGGAAGCCTATGTGGCAGGAAAAATTCTAAACAATTGGTTCCCCTTTATACCGATCTGGGTCTATATGGTCGTGGTGATTGGTGCACTGGTTGTCGTTAATTTACAAAACGTGAAAAACTATGGTGAATTTGAGTTTTGGTTCGCCCTCATCAAAGTCATTGCGATTGTTATTTTCCTTGTGATTGGTAGTTTAGCCATCATGCACTTGTGGCCTTGGGGTAATCCGGCTGCTTCTGGTATGAGTCATTTAACCTCTCAAGGCTTTATGCCAAATGGAGGTTCATCTGTTATCACAGCTTTGCTTGGGGTGATGTTTGCCTACATTGGTGCTGAAATTGTTACGGTAGCGGCAGCAGAGTCTGCAAACCCATCGAAAGAAATTCGTAAAGCATCAAACTCGGTGGTTTGGCGAATTATTTTATTCTACGTAGGCTCTATGTTTGTTGCGGTATGTTTGATTCCTCACAACAATGAACTTTTGAAAGATTCAACTTGGGGAACCTATAGCGTAACTCTGTCTGCACTTGGTATTCCGGGTGCGCGCCATATCGTAAACTTTGTGGTTCTAACCTCAGTATGTAGTTGCTTTAACTCAGCTCTTTATACGTGTTCACGTATGTTGTTCTCTTTGGCTAAACGTGGTGATGCACCGAAAAGCTTTGGCTCTGTAAACAGTAAAAGTAGTCCGTGGGTGGGCGTGATTGTGTCATGCTTCTTCTCTGTAATTGCGGTAGTTTTAACTGCAACCGAGAGTATGAATGTTTATGACTTTTTCATGTTAACAACAGGCGCGGCAACACTGTATGTTTACCTGACTATTGCTTATTCTCAGCTTCGTATGCGTAAAAAGTTAGAAGCTGAAGGCGTGAAAATTGACTTTAAAATGTGGATGTTCCCTTATCTAACTTACGTGGTGATTTTTGCAATTATTGGTGCAATTCTTACCATGTTGATTGAAGGCACCTATTTTAAAGAAGTGATTTACACCACAGCTCTGTTTGGGATTATTGTGTTCTTCGGATTGTTGTCTGAAAAACTGGGTTGGGGTAAAGATCGTAGAGCGACCCATTTAACTCATAGTCATGAAGAAAAGTTAGTTTAAATTTTTAAATAAAAAAGAGCCTCACTGTGAGGCTCTTTTTGTTTGTTTTAATAGGGAAGAATCTTTAATTTAGCGTAGGTACACCTGCTTCACGTAAGCATTGAAGCAAGACACCAAAAGCCATCACCATATCTTTTTCATTTACACAGGCAAAGCCCATGAGCAGTCCACGTTCGGCATGTGCATGCGACTGCATGTAATACTGCGAAAGAGGACGAACTTTGACACCACGTTCAAGTGCTGTGGCTGCAATCGCGACATCATCGCAAGAGTTTGGTAGTTTTAAAACTAGATGTAATCCTGCCGCTTCATCATATTCATGAATAAATTCGGGACCAAGATAACGTTGAATTAAGCTCACCAAGTAGTCGCGGCGCTTGCCATAAAGTAGGCGCATACGGCGAATATGTGCTTCATAATGGCCTTCACGAATAAATTCAGCTAGGGCTTTTTGCTCAAGCAAGTGCCCACCACGATAAAGCTCGGCTGCCACAATGCGTAATGGTGAAAATAACGGCTTAGGCACCACTAGATAGCCAATTCTTAAGGATGGATAAATGGTTTTACTAAACGTGCCCATGTACAGCACAGGCGCATCATTTTCTAAACCTTGTAAAGAGGGATAAGGCTGCCCCGAGAAACGGAACTCACTGTCATAGTCATCCTCGACAATCCAGCTATTGTGCTGACGGGCAATCTCAATCAGTTTACGTCGGCGGTTTAGACTTAAATGAGAGCCAAGAGGATATTGGTGTGAAGGTGTAACAAAAATGAGTTTAGGCGGCTTGGCCGGATTTTCCTCAGGAATAATGCCTTCAGCATCGACAGGCATCGGCTGAATATCGAGACCATTAATACGTAACGTATTACGCATTCCCCAATAAGCTGGATCTTCAATCCAGATTTTATCCCCCATATCACTGAGCGCACGCGAGACTAAATCAATAGCTTGGTGAATGCCTTCGGTAATAATAATCTGGTCTGCATCGCACTGGACTGAACGTGCAACACGCAAGTAATCTGCCAACGCACTTCGAAGCTCTATACATCCACCTGCATTGCTATAAATCAGGCGATTAATATCGGGTTCGCGGCTTAAGCGTGCTTGAATACGACTAAAAATATGATGTGGGAACTCAGTCACATCCGGTGCTCCCGGCACAAAAGCGCCCCATTGGTGTGGCGACGCTGCTGCATAGCCTAATAAGTTGGAACCACGCTGCGATAGTGCATAGGAGCTTTGAGCTTTCGGGCTAGAAACCACTTTTTTTTTGTTTTGTGTATTTAAAAAACTCTCTGGTAATTTTTCGGCAACCCATGTGCCATGTCCTGTCCTTGCTTCTAAGTAGCCTTCAGCTTGTAGCTGTTCATAGGCACTAAGCACCGTATTTCTTGAAACATGAATTTCACTGGCTAAGTCGCGTGACGCAGGTAGACGAGTCTTGGGCTGGATGACTCCATCAATAATCGCACCACGCAGGCAACGGAAAAGGCGTTGATGTAGTTTCCCTTCAGTGTCCTGTTGGAGTCGTTGCAGCAAATGATCTCCAAGTAAACTACGCAATTGGCTCTCTCCTACAGTTAAAAAGTGGCTCTCGTCAGTTGGCATCAGACGAGCGAAATTACATGCATAGGCAGTCGTTGTAAAGCACCCTGAAAATTAAGCACAGGATGCAAAAAACCAAAGCTGCAACTGATGATGAAAATATGAGGGAATCAAATGGATAATCAACATTCTGCACTTAACGCACGTAAACAGCAAGCAACTCCACGTGGTGTAGGCGTGATGTGTCAGTGGTATGCGGAAAAAGCTGAAAATGCCACGCTTTGGGACAAGGAAGGCAACCAATTTATCGACTTTGCTGGTGGTATCGCGGTTTTAAATACAGGCCATCGCCACCCTAAAGTGATTGCAGCAGTAACTGAGCAACTTACTAAATTTACTCACACTGCCTATCAAGTAACACCATATGAAAGCTATGTCGCTTTAGCTGAGCGTATTAATGAACGCGCGCCAATTGCGGGTCCTGCGAAGTCAGCTTTTTTCACAACTGGTGCAGAAGCAGTTGAAAATGCAGTGAAGATTGCTCGTTCTTATACAGGTCGTCACGGCATTATCACTTTTGGTAACGGTTTCCACGGTCGTTCATTTATGACGATGGCAATGACAGGTAAAACGGCTCCTTACAAACGTGATTTCGGCGTAATGCCAGCGGGTGTGTTCCACGCGCGTTACCCAGTGCCTGCTAAAGGTATTTCAGTAGACGCGGCAATTGAAAGCGTTGAAGATATTTTCAGTGAAGATATTGCACCACATGATGTTGCGGCAATTGTGCTGGAGCCAGTACAAGGGGAAGGCGGTTTCAATGTTGTGCCAGCTGAGTTCTTAAAACGTTTACGCTCAATTTGCGACAAGCATGGCATTTTACTTGTAGCTGACGAAGTGCAATCTGGTTTTGCCCGTACTGGTAAATTGTTCGCAATGAACTATTACGAGACTAAAGCAGACCTCATCACGATGGCGAAAAGCTTGGGCGGCGGTTTCCCTATTTCAGGTGTTGTGGGCCGTGCAGAAGTGATGGATGCACCAAATCCAGGTGGATTAGGCGGTACATACGCAGGTAGTCCGATTGCGGTTGCTGCTGCGCATGCGGTTATTGATGCGATTGAAGAAGAAAACCTATGCGACCGTGCAAATGAATTAGGTGCAGAGTTAGTCGCTACCCTTAAAGATATTCAGCAAGCAACAGGCGACGTCGTAACTGATATTCGTGCATTAGGTTCAATGGTTGCAGTAGAGCTTGAAACAGCTGAACAAGCAAAAGTTGTACAAAACTATGCAATGGAAAACGGGTTGTTACTTCTTACTTGTGGTAAATACGGTAATGTAATTCGTTTCTTATATCCATTAACCATTCCTGCTGAACAATTCCGTCAAGGCCTTGATATCTTGAAACAAGGTTTTGCAACTCTAAAAGCAGGTAGTGCAAAAGCAATGGAGCAATCTGCATGATTCAAAATAATTTGCAGTATTTATTAAAACATCCTGATATTTCATTAGAAGCACCTGCATCAAATGACTATATCGAGGTGAATGATGCTGCTACAGGTGAAACTTTGGCATGGGTAAAAACCTATGACCGTGCAGGAGTTGAAGCCGCAATTAACCGTTCAGCAAAAGCGCAGGCTGCTTGGAAAAAGCAAACTGCCTTGGCTCGTGCTGATGTGCTATTGGCATGGTACAACCTCATGCTTGAGCACAAAGAAAATCTGGCTCAAATCTTAACAGCTGAGCAAGGTAAGCCATTAGCAGAAGCACGTGGTGAAATTGGTTATGCAGCATCTTTCATACGATGGTTTGCCGAGCAAGCGCGCCGTATTGATGGAGAAGTCTTAACTCCTACGTTGCCAAACCAACGTCTGCTTGTGATTAAGCAAGCAATTGGCGTTACCGCTGCCATTACGCCGTGGAACTTCCCGGCTGCCATGATTACGCGTAAAGCAGGTCCAGCCATTGCTGCGGGTTGTTCAATGTTGGTTAAACCAGCAGAACAAACGCCGTTAACCGCTTATGCACTTGAAGTATTGGCGTTACAGGCAGGTTTACCAGCTGATGTTTTAATTAACATTAGTGGTGATGCGGTTGAAGTGGGTAAAACCCTATGTGAAAGCGATATTGTTCGTAAGTTAAGCTTCACAGGTTCAACTCAAGTTGGCCGTATCTTGATGCAACAATGTGCGCCAACCATTAAAAAGCTTTCACTTGAACTCGGTGGTAATGCACCAGTTGTGGTATTTGACGATGCTAACCTTGAGCAAGCAGTTCAGGGCATCATGGCAAGTAAATATCGTAACAGCGGTCAAACCTGTGTATGTGCTAACCGTATTTATGTTCAAGACGGTATTTACGATGCATTGGCAGAGCGTTTGGTTGAAGCTGTGTCTAAGCTTAAAGTTGGCGATGGCCGTCAAGAAGGTTCAACTCAAGGGCCTTTAATTGATGAAGATGCGATTGCAAAAGTGCAGTCTCACATTGCAGATGCAACTGAGAAAGGCGCAACAGTTCGTATTGGTGGTCAGCGTTCGGCACTTGGTGGTACATTCTTTGAGCCAACAGTTTTAACTGGCGTAACGCAAGACATGAAAGTGTCTAAAGAAGAAACTTTTGGTCCGCTTGCACCACTATTCCGCTTTAAAACTGAAGATGAAGCAGTGGCAATGGCGAACGATACCGAGTTTGGTTTAGCTGCTTATTTGTTTACGCAAAGCACAGCTCGTCAATGGCGAGTAGGTGAAGCACTCGAATACGGTATGGTCGGCATTAACACGGGCGCGATTTCAAACGAAGTTGCTCCGTTTGGTGGCGTAAAACAGTCAGGTCTAGGCCGTGAAGGTTCAAAATTCGGCATCGAAGAATATGTCGAAATGAAATACCTCTGCGTAGACTTATCTGAGTAAGGAATAAAGCGAGTTCGTTTTGTTCTGAACGAAAACATACAGTTATGCTGTATGTGATGTTTCACAAAAAACCGGTCATGCCCATTCATGACCGGTTTTTTTTATTTTAAGTCGATAGATAGCCATCACGACTTTCAGGCAAACGCCTGAGTTCATCAATCAGCGTTTCAATGAGTTTTTCAACCACAAGACGTTGGCCTTTTCTCGAAACATAAACCAATTGCAGCGTACCAATATTCGACTTCCAGTCAGGAAGAATATGAACCAGTGTACCTTTACGAATTTCAGATTCAACGGTTAAAAAAGGAAGGTCGGCAATGCCTAAACCATCCATCACGGCATAGTAAACGCCTGCCAAATCATTACTTTTGATTCGTGGTTGATAAGGCACATCAACCGATTCACCATTACGAATATTGCATAAATGCCAAATAGGATTTTGTTTTTGAGTACCTAAGCTAATACTCGGAAAGTCCTGTAATTCAGAATAATGTTCAATGATGCGACCTTGAAGTAATTCAGGTGAAGCCACCAGACAATGATCGGTTTTAATCACATCGCGAACAATTAAATTCGAATCTTCATTGGGTTCAAAATTGGTACGAATCGCGAGGTCGATGTCATCATGCAAGATATCTACTCGACGGCTGGTTAGCTCGAGTGCGATTTCAACTTTGGGGTAGGCTTTTAAAAACTGATTTAAAATTTTTCTAATTTGAAAATGCATCATCAGAGGTGGGCAACTTACTTTTACCAAACCTTGAGGCTCACTTTTTTGCTTTAATAACACGTTTTCTGCACATTCAACTTGAGTAATAACTTTGCAGCATTCCTCATAAAATTCTTGACCTAAATCGGTCACCTTAAAATGACGTGTTGTTCTTTGAATCAGGCTGACATTAAATTTATTTTCAAGGTCAATAATGCGTCGGCTGAGCTTAGATTTACTAATATTTTCAGCATCACTGGCCGCACTAAAGCCGCCGTGTTTTACGACCAAATAGAAATAATAAAAATCATCAAAAGAGCTTATCAATGTCCGATCAATCCATTTAAATTTAAGATTAGAGCGCTTAAGCACTCTAATCTTGGCAATAGAACTTATTTTTGTGAGGTATTAAAGCTATAGCTTGTCATCAGGTTGCGGTAATCAGGGATATGATTTGAGAACAATGCACCTAGACCTTCCACATCATTACGCCAGTCGCGGTGTAACTCACACGCCATACCAAACCACGTCATAAGCTGAGCACCTGCTTTTGACATACGGTCCCAGGCAGCATCACGTGTTAATTCATTGAAAGTACCAGAAGCATCGGTAATCACAAACACTTCAAAACCTTCAGCGAGTGCAGATAAAGCTGGGAATGCCACACAAACCTCAGTCACTACCCCTGCAATAATCAGTTGTTTTTTACCTGTCGCTTTAACCGCTTTTACGAAGTCTTCATTGTCCCATGCATTGATTTGACCAGGACGTGGAATAAATGGTGCATCTGGGAAAAGTTCTTTTAATTCTGGAACTAAAGGACCATTTGGACCATTTTCAAAACTAGTGGTAAGAATAGTTGGTAAATTAAAATATTTAGCAGCATCTGCAAGTGCTAATACATTGTTTTTAAATTTATCTGGATCGATATCTCGAACTAAAGAAAGCAAACCTGCTTGGTGGTCAACTAAAAGAACCGCAGCATTATCCTTGTCTAAACGCACGTAATCTTGAGCCATTTTTTATGTCCTCATGTTATCAAAATAAATAATCAAAAATTATTGAGTAGGTCGTTATTGCCTAAAATTATGCTAGTTGAGTTTTATGTCGTGATTAAGTCTAAAAAATAGGATTAAGAATTTTAAAAATAGGACGATCTTAAAAAGAGCACATTAAATTCTTAGATTGTCTCATAGATGAAATAATGTGTTGCTAATCCTGATCTATAAACTGCAATTATTGAGGCGTAAAATCAATACCAGTTCAAGAAAATCCTACATATATAGGAGAGATCAGATGAAGAAATTTCTTGGTGCATATCAAAATAACCACATGCATTGGGTGGGTGATGGTTTCCCTGTATATAACCTATTCTCTTATGACCGTTTAGGCCAAACCTTAAGCCCATTTTTGCTACTCGATTATGCAGCGCCTTATACATTCTCGCCAACGACTGAACAGCAAGGCGTAGGTTCGCATCCTCATCGTGGCTTTGAAACAGTGACTATCGCCTACCAAGGTGAAGTGACTCATAAAGACTCAAGTGGCGGCGGCGGAACCATTAAAACTGGTGATGTACAGTGGATGACTGCGGGTGCAGGCGTGTTGCATGAAGAGTTCCATTCTCCTGAATTTGCAGAGCATGGTGGTCTTTTTGAAATGGTGCAATTGTGGGTAAATTTACCTGCTCATTCAAAAATGACGCCTGGAAAATACCAAGCGATTGAAGCTAAGGATATTCCAGACATTGCACTAGACGAAGAAGGCAGTCATTTGCGGGTTATTGCAGGTGAATATGCAGATGCAAAAGGTGCTGCAACTACATTTAGTCCATTAAATGTATGGGATGGTAAATTGGTTAAAGGCCAAAAGCATACCCTCTATGTACCTGAAGGTCACACCACGCTTGTTGTGATATTAGATGGCGCGGTTGTGGTTAATGATGCAAATCGTCTTGAAGGTAAAACCGTTGCGATTTTGTCTCGTGAGGGCGTTGAGTTTAGCTTAAATGCTGAGGAAGACACTAAATTCTTGGTGTTGACTGGCCAACCACTCAATGAACCAATCGAAGGTTATGGTCCATTCGTCATGAATACCAAAGCCGAGATTATGGAAGCGATTAATGATTTTAATCGTGGAAAATTCGGTTCACTCATGCAAGAAGGTTAAATTGTTTAATTGTGCTTAATTGGCTATTAAAGCAAAGTAATAAAAAGCCCGCTATCAAGTGTGAATAGCGGGCTTTTTCGCTGTAAAGATTCTATTTTTATGATGGATATCATTATTGTGTCGGCATTGTTTTGTGTGATTTAGTTCTCATTATTATGCCACCATGATACCGCAAAAAATGATACTTGTAAAACGAATGATATAAATACAGTTAAATTATCTTATTTTATTTAAAAGAATTTTTTTAAATTTTTAAAAAATATAGATTTTTATACAGTCATCCTCTTTTGTAAAATTTTATGAAAAACTTTTGGGCGGATCTGTTAAATTTTTTCTATATAAATTGATGCAAAAAATAAAAATCTGGTAGTTTTTAATACGGTGTTTTTTTGGGGTATGAGTGATAATCAAAAAAATTCTCGAAAAATGGGACATCATTTTGAATATCGCAATTATTGGCAGTGGAATGGCAGGGCTTGCGGCAGCAAGAATTCTGAAAGATGCAGGGCATACGATCACGATATTTGAAGCACTTCCTGGCCGGGGAATGGATAGCCATAGCATTGAGTTCGATGGCGGAATTATTGATGCACCGCTACGTGTGATGAATCCTCACTTATGGAAAAATACACTCAGCCTTGCTGCTCATTTAGGTATTAAGACCTTTCCAGTTCGTACTTATATGTCATGTAGCTGGTTATTCGAAGATCGTACGGAAACATGGTTAACGACATCTCGTAGCCGTATTGGTAATTTCCCGATTATTAATAACCGTAAAGGCATTCAGCAATATGGCTGGCGTCTTGTGAAAGGGATGTTGCAATTAAAAACTGCGATTCACCAGTTTTTCAAATCTAAAAATCAAGATATTACCCTCGCTGAATTTATTAATCAGAACGATATTGAAGAAGTATTCTGGCACGGTGTGGTCATGCCAGTGCTCTATACAATCTGTACGTGTAATCCAAAAACAATTGGCGATTGGCCTGCAAAAAACTTACTTGAGTTTTTACGTCACTTAACTGATGGCGACATGTTATTGCGCATGAAAGGTGGCACACCTGCATTTGTAGATAGCTTGATTAAAGGCATCGATATCCATAGCGGATCGGCAATTAAGAAAGTTGAATTACAAGGCGAAAAAGTACTGGTTGAAAACAGCCAAGGTGAACAGAACTTATTTGATCGAGTCATTGTTGCAACGCCAACATCTAAAATCGATGAGTTTTTAAATCCTGAACAATTTGCAGAAGATATGAACCTGCTTAAGCAATTCCGCTTTGAGCAAGGTGATCTTGTGATTCATACCGATGCGACCGTCATGCCGCCACGCCGTAAAGACTGGTCAGTGCTGAGCTACATGATGGACCGTAAGTTTACGCGTCAGCAATTTACAGTTTGGATGAATGCGGTTGAACCAACACTCGTGGGTAAAAATCCTGTATTCCAAACTTGGCGTCCAGTGGTTGATATTGACCCTAAAAAAGTTATTTCAAAAGTGACTTTAACGCGTGCGGTTGTAGACTCACAAACGGTTGCTTTAAACAAAGAATTGCAACAACGTCATTTAGACCCAAGCCGTAAAGTATTCTACTGTGGTTCATGGTCGTGTGATGGCTTGCCAATTTTAGAGTCAGCAGTTACTTCTGCCATGCATATTGCTGAAATTTTAGGTGCACCTTTACCATTTGTAGGTTTAAAACCTAAGGTGGAAGTCGCCCCAGAACTCGGCTACTAAAATTGTGAAAACAAAAGTTCGAGCAGCTCTCTCTCGATTCATTCCCCATAAATATGCAATTGATGCATCAAGCTTAGGGGATGATGAAGAGCTTGCTTGGACAAATTTGGGTTTTTGGAAAAATACCCAAAACTACCGTGAAGCTTGTCGCCAATTGGCTGACCATTTGGCACAAGCTGTTAATTTAAATTCAAAAGATCATCTCTTAGATTTAGGCTGCGGACAGGGTGCAAGTTTGTTGCACTGGTTACAGCATTACCAGCCTAAAAGCCTCAGTGCAGTTGAATTGCAAACCCAATGTGTTCATAAAATTCAAAAGCTTATTCCCGAAATAAGCCAGATTTTTTGCGGTTCATTTTTAAATTTAAAACAATTTGAATTTAAACAATACTTCGATGTGGTGTTATGTATCGATGCCGCTTATCACAGCAATTTAAATTCATTTCTAGATTCCATCGCTCCAGTTTTAAATTCAAAAGGACGATTAGGTTTTCACTACCTAATGCGTGCCGATTCATGTCAAAACATGACCATTTTACAAGAACAAAAGCATCGTTATTTACTCAAAGCAGCAAATGTCGCTTGGGATGCTGTGCCAAATGAAAAAATGCTCAGAGCTACCTTGGAACAACAAGGTTTTGTCGATATTCAAATTGAAGATTTATCTGAGCATGTATTACTCGGTTTTTCGCAATATATTCAAAATCAACAAGGACAAAAGCAAAGCCGAGGATTGGCAAATTTTAAAATTCAAATGACTGCAAAGTTATGCCAACAACTCTACCAAAATGGATATGTACGTTATATTCAAATCACAGCAATAAAAAAATAGGATGAGCCATGTCAGCCAAATATCAAGGATCGTGTTTATGTGGAGCTGTGAGCTACCAAAGTGAAGCAGAGCCACGTTATAGCTTTAATTGCCACTGTCGAGATTGCCAAAAGGCCACAGGTTCGGCCTATGCACCAATCGCTTTTTTTCACCAATCTGAATTGAAAGTAAGTGGTGAGCTTAAATATTTTGAGACTTTGGGATCTTCTGGGCGACCTATTAAACGGGCGTTTTGCCCGACTTGTGGTTCTCAGCTTTTTGGCTTACCTGAAATTGCGCCTGAAATGATTTCAATACGTGCAGGTACTTTGGATGACCCGAGTCTTTATCAACCTAGAGCAGAGGTGTTTGTGAGCCAAGCCTATGCATGGGATACACTGAACCCCAACCTTAAACACTTTGAAAAAATGATAGAGAAGAGCAAGAAATAAGGCTTAATTAAAAAAGCCAAATATTGCCAAAGTACAGATTAAAGTAAAGCTGACAATGGCGAAAAATAATATGGTTTTTCTAAATTTTAGCTGAGGCATTTTACTTACAATGAAAATAAGGCATGTAAGTATGGTCACTAAAGGTTGAAAAAGATTTGATGGAAAAGTAAACATCTCGTTCATTGTTGTTTTTAAATTTATTCTAGAAATAAAGTAATAAACTCATTATATCGTTTTCTTATTTAATTGACGAACCGAATTTGTTTATAAATTCATATTTTTATTTCAATGATAGTAAATCAAGTTTTAAATTTAAAAGAACCATGTACGCTTTTTCGTACATATATTCGGGAAATTGACCTCTTTTTATGACGTGATAAATTGCCTATGATGAACTCATCAGGAACAGGAAGTTCCGAAACGTAAAACAACAATAATAAGTTTAAGCATCAGGACGTGAGGTATTACAGGAAGTGTACCTAGTAACGAAATACGAAAAAAGCCCAACAGGATGTTGGGCTTTTTTCATTTCTTATTAACGAATTTCTTTGCCACCTAAGGCAGCACAGTTAAATGGTGTATTCCATTTCACAGCAGTACCTGTGAGTACCGGACGAACAATACGCCAAGGCCAGAAGCCAAATCTTTGGCTTTGGTGATAATTAATTACCACATCTGCACCATATTTACGGGCAACGTTAGCTAATTTAGGTTTTACTTCTTCAAAGCCACCATAGGTTCCTTTCGCAGCTTTAATACGTTTAATAGTTTTATAGTGCTCTGCTGAAGGAGTCCCCTCAATTAAGCAAATGGGTGGGTTTGTAGTAGTTTGCATTTGAGCTTGAGATGTAGTGTCTTGAGCATATGTTGTTAAAGGGAAAGCTAGAAATAAAGCGGATAAAATAAAACGAAGTTTCATACTTTTCCGTATTGGTATCTTAATGAATTAAAGTTTATAAAATAGGTCTTATTTATATGACCTTATTTGGTGGCGCATTATAATCTTATCTTTTTCATATTTCTTATTTTAAAAATATATTTTTTTATAAGTTAAGAACGTATATTTTTCTGTTAAAAGAATAAATTGGTTTTAGAAAAAATATTTTGAAGCTCGAGTTTATAATGAATTTTTATCGAAATTTAAAAATATCTTTGTTTAGATGCTATTTGATAATTCTATGTATTCGGCACATGATTAAGAAGGGATTCGCTTCTTGATTGTAAAAAAATATCAAAACTTTGACTCATTAATGGATCAATTTGGCTTTGTATCTTAAAAATAGGTGAAAATTGTTTAATGTAGTAATTCATCCAGTCAGCTTTATTTGAAAAAGCTGAATAGTCTTTAAGTCCTGTATATAATGATTGTAGATTACTTACGATCACATCAATATTAGGATGGACAAGCCAAATCATAATTTCATTAGGTTCTAATGGAGTAGAAAAATAATCTTGTTGGGGCGAAAATTTTTCAATTTTATAGAGTTGTGCTCCCTTGTCATTAGAGCTTGAACATAGCAGTTTACTATTCTCTACTTGATAGAGACCATTTCCAATTTCTGATTCTCTAATAATTCTAGAAATAAGTAAGCAATGGGGCAGATCTTCTATTGAGGGAGTGGGCAGAGTTTTAAAAAGTTTAACAGCCCGGCTTATAACTTGATATTCACCAGATCCAGTAATTATACCATTTTGCCATGAATGCATTTTCAAGATTTTTTCAGGTGAAAATTTAATTATTCCATCTTTTTGTTGGCTAACTTTTTTATTATCTGATGCAACAATAATACTATCGTTTAATTGAATAGCAACAATAAAGGTCATGTATAAATAGGTTAAACAGTTTAAAATATTAACTTAATTATAGATTAGTTTGCATAAAATAATAGGTAAATCATGGCTGGTGGTTCACAAATCATTATTAATAAGAGTGGTATTACGGTTATTACACCCGCTGAGTTCGAAGTAAAAGCGGGACAGCATATATTTAAAGGTGGTGCAGAAGTTGGAGTAAATCTGCAAGGTTTGCCTGCTTATGAAAAGTATGATGAAAAGTTTAATTTATTCCTCCCTTCTGGCAAGCCTTTAACTAATGTGAGTTATAACATTCAATCTAATAATCAAAGTTTTATGGCAGAAACCGATGTGAAAGGGAAAACTAAAAGGATAAATACTAAAGAGGCTGAACAACTTGATATTGATTTAAATTGGTTGAATTTTGAACCTGACGAAAATGATCCTGTGAAATAACTATTTCTTATTCATCATTTAAAAGGATAAATTTTAAAATGGCTGGTTCTCTTGATTGGTCTAGTACAACAAATAATATTGAAAATAGTTGTAAATCAGTAAATTGTGACTGTACTACGATATGGGAATATTACCAACAGATGGCAATGACCCTATTATCTAATAAAAAAGATAATCAAAATTACCGTATAGAACCTGGTTATGAGGCCCGTGCTAGACGAATTGCATCGATCTACGCTCGTATTTATTTAGAAATGTTTCCTTTTACACCGAATCAATCTGTTACTGCAGCGACCTATAGTGGGCGTTTCTATTGGATGGGTCTAGGTGCTTTTGCATCAAAAACAGTTGCTGCTGTATTTGATCATATTGTTTCTAAGACTGGGTCAAATGCAGATGCTTTAATTAAATCGATCAGTTCTGATCATTTTAATCTAAATAGTTTTGGTGTTGCTGGTATTCATACTTTTGCAAAAGGCAATCTATGGCTCTATATGGATATTAGTGTCTGGCATTTTGTTTGGGCGAAATCATCTGCAGATTTCAAAATTTGCGTAAACAACAGAGATACAACAACTTATAAAAAAGTTAAAAGCTCTTTATATAATTTTCCATGGTCTAGTTGTTTAACAACAATTAATAATCTTAAAGCGACAACAGAAATTCATAATGCATTTGAAAATACTTTACCCACAATAGAAAAAATTTTTGCAGCAAATGCTTTAAGAAAAAACAAGTTTAAGTATGCGGCTAATTCTTTGATGTATCATTTATTACAAATTGCAAATCAAGAACAGATCAATATTTTACAAAAAATCGTATGGAATGATTCAATTGTACGAAACGGTGCAGATGTTCAACGTAAAGCTGGCATCCCAAAGGCTGAATTGATTCTCTCCAGTGAATATGATGGAACAATAAAAAAAATACATGCTGTTCGCGGCAATGTTTATTCGTATGAAACTGAATTTGGAAAAAAGGTCAAGTCGTTACCTGAATCTCCAATCAGTACACCACCAAGTGGTACCTTAGTTGAAAATCAAGATAGCCGTATGCGCTGGATTAATTTAGCAGCTCAAAAATATCATCGCTTAATGTTGAGTGATGTTGGACGGCCCTATTTAGAAAAAGAGCTACGTACAATTGCTGGTTGGAATACCAGTAAATGGGATGACGGTCTAAGTCGATTCGATAAGTTATTTATTAAGATAGGAAAAGAGTCAAATGATGGAAAAGGTGGTTAGTTATATATTCCTAATTTTTATTTTTTTAAATTTACAAGCGTGCCATGCACAGCAAAAGGAACAAAAAATGTCTTCTCAATCTGAACTTTACTCATTGAATTTTGGTGTAGAGGGTGAAAAAAAGTTTAAATCTTATATGCAAACAGGTGTAGACCAGCAACCAGCGGGGATGTCTTTTTTTGACCTTACGTGGGAACCTCCGCATTTAGCAAATATAAAAATAGATTTAGGTGAGAATAGTTTTGTTATTAAGAATGTATTTTCGGCAATGGGTACGCGAATTGACTATGCGCAGCAAAATGAAGGTATCCAGATTATTGATGTAACTGCAGGGTTAAATAAGGAAGAGTTTGTTAGTCAAGAACAAGCTTATATGGCCTATAAGGAGCTATTTAGTCAATTACAAAAAGCAGGATGGAAGCAGTATTTTTTTCCAGGGTTAGCTCGGATTTCAACAAAAGATAACATGAAAGCTATGATTGAAGACGGCCTTATTATAGACTCTTATAATGCTCTAACACTTAAAGAGTGGAGTGATTTTTTTAATAAAAAACCAACAGTTTCTACTCGGTTGTATGCTAATGGTATATTAATAGAGTTAAGTATAGATAAAACAAAATCAGAAAATAATAAAAAACAATATATGCTAAGATTTGCAGTACAAACAATTAGATACGTAACAAAAAACTCAATTGAAAATGGGTATGAACTAACAGGAGCTGATTTAAAAAGTGCTTACGATGAAATGGTATTAGTAGATCAAAAAGAAAGAAGTAAAGCTGAAATTAAAGCTAAAAAAGAAGGTTTCCATATTGATGAGTCATATCAGGACCCTGATGTTTGGCAGTATGTAAAATAATCAGATTGCTGAATTTAAATCTATAAAACTAACCTCTGGATTTTCTAGTTGATGAAAAAAATAGTTAGTTATTTCTTTTTATTTTTTATTCTTTTAAATTTACAAGGATGTAATGCTGAGAGAAATAATAAAAAAGCGTTTTCTCAACCTGAACTTTACTCATTGAATTTTGGTGTAGAGGGTGAAAAAAAGTTTAAATCTTATATGCAAACAGGTGTAGACCAGCAATCAGCGGGGATGTCTTTTTTTGACCTTACGTGGGAACCTCCGCATTTAGCAAATATAAAAATAGATTTAGGTGAACATAGTTTTGTTATTAAAAATGCATTTTCAGCAATGGGAACACGGATTGACTATGCACAGCAAAATGAAGGTATCCAAATTATTGATGTGACAGCAGGCTTGAATAAAGAAGAGTTTGTTACTGAAGAGCAGGCTTATAACGCTTACAAAGAATTATTTGAACAGTTACAAAATGCAGGATGGAAAGCATACTTTTATCCATCAGATACTCGTTTTAATAAAAAAGATAATCTTAAAGTTATGCAAGAAGATGGAGTTATTATTGATCCTTATAATTTCTTAACTTTAAAACAATGGAAAGAATATTTTGATAGTAGATCTATAGCGGTAATTAGATTTTATACAAAGGGTATATTAACAGAATTAAGTATGTCTAGAACAAAATCTAAAGAAGATCAAAACCAGTATTTATTAAGATTTTCTGTACAAACAATTAGATACGCAACAAAAAACTCAATTGAAAATGGGTATGAACTAACAGGACCTGAGTTAAAAAGTGCTTACGATGAAATGGTATTAGTAGATCAAAAGGAAAGAAGTAAAGCTGAAATTAAAGCCAAAAAAGAAGGTTTCCATATTGATGAGTCATATCAGGACCCAGATGTTTGGCAGTATGTAAATTAAATTAAATTAAATTAAATTAAATTAAATACTTAATCCTTTTAAACTTAAGTTACTATCTATTTTAGAACTGTTATAGAGATAATATTGCTATAGTAGTTTTTATTTTTAGATAAAATTTTGCATTACAAAATCTACAGACAACAAAAAACCCCATAAATCAAATATTCATGAGGTTTAATGATGGTGCCGGCACACGGATTCGAACTGTGGACCTACTGATTACAAGTCAGTTGCTCTACCAACTGAGCTATGCCGGCGATGTGGAGTGAATTTTACAGTTTCTTAAAAAAATTACAAGCCAAAAAATGAGCATTTAAATTTTTTCATATCATTTTTAAATGCTCATAGGGGCTAGCCTGAAAAAGTTAGAGTTTTACTACATTAATGTGCTTTGGCATGTGAAGTATAAACCGCTAAAAATATTCCAAGTAATGACAGTACAACTGTTAAACCTACAATGGCACTCCAACCACCGTGCAACCAGAACCATCCGCCCGCCGAGCCGACAATACTTGAACCCATATAGTAAAAAAGTAAGTAGAGCGAACTAGCATGTGCTTTAGCTTGTTTGCTTTCAGCGCCCACAGAACTACTTGTAAGTGAGTGGGTAATAAAGAAACCTGTGGTAATAAATGCAATACCAATAATAATGCCGAAAAGCGAGCTGAGTAGGGTCATGAGGCTCCCTACAATCATTAAGGCAAAACCACTCATCATCATGGTTTTTTTACCAAAGCGATCCGCTAAGCTACCTGCCAACGATGAAGACACCATGCCAAAGCTATACGACAAGAAAATAAGGCTAATTTGTGTTTGACTCAGTGAATAAGGTGCACCGCTTAAGCGGAAGGTCGCATAGTTAAACAGGGTGACAAAAACACTCGTAAGCAAGAAACCAATGGCAAACAGGCGTAATAATTTAGTATTGCTTAAATGAGCACGCCACATTTGCATGTGAAAGCCTAAATTCAGCCCTTTTTTCTGCACAAAATTACGCGATGCGGGAAGTAATTTTAAAAATGCAATTGAGCAAATAAAACAGATTGCCCCAAGTAAGCCTAAGGCGGTGCGCCATGAAAAATATTCAACCAAAATACCCATACCGACACGGCCCATCATGCCACCAAAGGCTGTCCCTGCAATATATAAACCCATAGTTTTACCGAGGTGTTCAGGTGCAATTTCTTCGGCAATCCAAGCCATAGTCACTGCGGGTACGCCACCAAGCAGTAAACCTTCTAACGCGCGTGCTATGAGTAAAGTGTGCCAGTTCGGTGTAAACATCGAGACAATATTTAAAATTGCGGCACACAGCATTGACGTAAAGATCACACCGCGACGGCCAATCGCTTGTGAAAAGGCACTCGATAGCACAATCGAAATTGCTAAAAAGGCAGTCGTTAATGACAGTGCCAAAGAGCTACTCGCAGGACTAATCTGGAAGCTTTGGCTAAATGCAGGTAAGAGTGGCTGTACACAATAAATTAGAGAGAAGCTAGCAAAACCTACGAGGAATAAAGCAAATCCTGCATGTTTATAAGCTTTAGTCCCTTTGTGAATCCACTCACGGGAAAGAACAGACGTTGCCTCAGTGTTTAAGGTACTGGGTGTAGATGAAGAGTTCATATCATGACCATGACAGAAAAAAGAGCAGTGCCTAAAGGCATGCTGAATCGAGAAAATTCGATAAATTAAAATTAGCAATTTGAGAGGTATTTTTCTAATATATTTAATAATGGATCATGATATGTTTTATATATAGCAATGGAACTCAGGCATATACGCTACTTTTTAGCGGTAGCAGAAGAAAAAAACTTTACCAAAGCTGCGCAACGTTTAAACATGAGCCAGCCGCCTTTAAGCATGCAAATACGAGACTTAGAAGAAGAGCTAGGCGCAGATTTATTTATTCGATCACCTCATGGGGTGGAGCTGACCGAAGCGGGGCTTGCCTTTTTAAATGCGATTCAGCCTGTACAGCAGCGTGTAGAAGATGCAGCGAACTTGGTTAAACAGGTAGCAAATGGTGAAGTTGGTCAATTACGATTGGGTTTTACGGGTACCTCAATGTTGAACCCCCTAATTCCTAAATGCGTTCGTTATTTTCAGCAGCAATATCCTAAAGTGGATTTAAAACTTGAAGAAGCAAACACCTTGCTGCTCATCGATTTATTACTCGAAGACCGTTTGGATGTTGCGATTATTCGCTCGCCACGGAATATGCCGGACAGTCTTATACTTCAAGAATTATTAGCTGAGCCGCTCATTGCTGCTTTACCTTCCGAGTCTTTTAATCTGGACGATGTATCACAAGAAATTGATTTAACTGCGCTGCGAGAGCTTGATTTTATTGTCTCGCCACCTTCAGTGAGTGCAGGGCTTTTTGATGCGATTAAACAGGCCTGTCATGAGCGTGGCTTTGAACCGAAAATTGGACAAAATGCCCCGCAAATTGTGTCAATTTTATCGTTGGTGTCTGCAAACTTAGGGGTGTCTTTGGTTCCCGAGTCGACCAAACAATTGCAAATACAAGGTGTGGCTTATCGCTCTTTGAAAGCGCCTGTACCTACGGTGGGTTTAGGGCTTGCCTATAAAAAACATGCCCCTTCACAAATGGCGATTAACTTTGCCAATGTGGTGCAAGTGGCTTGTCACCACGCCAACGAAATAAATGAAATCAGCTAGTTTGATTTCGGCGCTCTATTCATTAAAAAGATGCCTGCAATAATAAAAATCGCACCATATAAAAACGATAAAGTCGGCTGTTCATGAATGAAAACCCAAGCCATAAGCGCTGCAAAAATCGGCTCAGAAAGTTCGGTCACTTGTACCTTTGCGGCACTCATATAAGACAACGCTTTAGTGGTACAGAAAAAGCCGAGTATGGTTGGTAGAACGGCTAAACCAATCAAACCTAAAACAATGTCGATATTAAAGTTTATGGTGTGTAAATTTACTAAAAACGGAACTGCAAGATAAACGCTACCAAACAGCAGCAAGTATTTAGTCAGAAACAGGCCGCCGTTTAATTTGAACTTTTTCACTAAAACCGAAAATAAGCCATAACCCGTACCGGCAATAGAAGCGTTAATCAGCATTAAAAGGCTATTTTCACCTTTCCACGAAATAATGCTAATCCCCGCAACTGCCAATAATGTTCCAATAAGTGAATGAATGTAGATACTTTCTTTTAAAATGAACCTCCCAAAAAATAGGGCAGAAATGGCAGCCGAAGCCATGAGTACCACTACCACATTGGCCGCAGCACCGTGGTTGTAGGCAATGGTCTCGAAAAAGAATAAAGAGAAGATTCCTAGAAAAGCACATATGGCAATTTGAGTAAAAACGCTGAGTTTACTTGGCGTGCTGCTAATAAAAGCAATCTTTTGGCTAACAGGGACTTTGAATAAAAAAACACTTAAAAAGAAAAAGGCGATAATGGTTTTTAAAAAGGCAATGTCTTGTGGGTTTAAACCGCTGTGCATGAGTAATTTACTAATCACACCAATAGAGGCATTTAAAGCCGCTGCACAAAGTGCAAATAGGGTTCCAATAATTAAATTATTCACTCTTATAATTCTTCCTAAGCTTTACACATGCAGTCTACATTATTTTTTAGATGAATATTCAATTAAAATAACCAGTTAAGGTTCAATATTTTCAAAAATTTATTTTGTATGGATTTAACTATTTTTATAAAAACATAAACTCTTCTAATAGACTTTTGTTTCAAATAATTGTGATTTATAGCGCCAGCTCATATTATATAATTAGTTAATTATTAAAGAATTTTAAAAATGATTAAATCGATTATTACAGGTTGCGCGGTTCTTACACTTTCAGCTTTAACGGTAACTCATGCAGAGTTTTCTTATGAACAAGAACTACAACAAAGCTGTAATAAAGTGAAGCAATACGCGAGTTTAGGTAAGAAATTCTACGATCAAAAACAATATAAAAAAGCGCTCGAAAATTTCCAAAACCAAGCCTCTTGGACTGCTTTTTGTAAGGCCAATGCAGACGAAACCACAGTTAAATTTACCGACCGAGATATTGAAGTTGCCAACAATAACGTGGGCTTAGCCTATGCCAAATTGGGTCAGCCACTTTGGGCAAGAGCATGGTTTATGCTTGATGAAAAATCAAAGTCTAGTCAATTTAACCTTAAGCAGTTGCCTCAACCTAAAGCATCAAATGATTTGTCGGGTGAGTACGTCCGTTACTCAGGTTTTGGTGAGTGGGATCACATCACGGTAAGTCGTAAACAGGGCCAATATACTATTAGCTATTCAGGCGTTTATATGGGCTTACGAAGCTTAATTTACGGCCCAAATATGGGTGAGTTTGACACCAAAATGCCGACCAATGCCAAGCAAACCATTTATAAAGATCAAGACTGCCGTATTCAGCTCGATTTTAAATCTAATGCGAAATTAGGAAATTATATTCAGGTTAAACAAAGCGAAGGCGAGTCGGGTTGTGGCTTTGGGCATAACGTATATGCAGAAGGAACTTATTTAAAAGTTGAGTCTGGAAAATAGTAAATTTCTTACTGTTCTTTTCTAAGATTTAAAAAAGGAAACTTGAATGTTAAGTTCGGCAAATATTGGCCATGGCATTATGATGGGCTTTGTAATGCTTGCTAGTATCTTGATAATTATAATTGCTGTAATTATTGGGCTATACGGTAAAAAACGTAAAAACAAGTCTGAGACAGAAAACATAACTTTTATCATTCTATTATGTATTGGTGTAGTTGGTCTGATTTATGGTTATGTTGGATAGTAGTAATTGAATGATGAGATATAGTAGATAAGAGAGAAAACATGGGTATTGAATACTTTATTTTTTCAATGGATGATTCTGCAACTAAAGAGGAAATATTAGATATTTTTAGTCCTTATTGGACAGAAATAGATGACAATTATTACTTCCTAGACTATGGCGTAGAGATATATGAAGGCAGGATGGCTGGCGTACACTGTCATTTTTCCATAACTTTCGGTAAGGATAACTCAAGTGTAGAAGGCTTAACTATTTTCAGGCCGTGCGGATCAGAAAAAATGGAGAGAGCAGTTTTTAAACTCATTAGTGATTTCCCCATGTTTGTTACCTATCCGAGTGATCCATTGGTTGTAGTAACCGCAAGTCCGAAATGTGTTGAGTTACTAAGAGAAAAGTACCCTGATTTCCTAGCAAAAGATGTAACAGTAGTCACTTCTTATGAAGAATATATAAAAACCTAAGAATCCCATTTGCCTGCTCTCTAAGATAGGGATGGATAAAGCTAACTAACAATTTGATTAAAAAATTTATAGGAACTAAATAATGAAAAATATATTTGCGCCTTTACTACTTCTTTCAACGGTTATTTTTTCTGCTCACATTTATGCAGAGTCGACTAGTACCTGTAAGGAAGTGAAATTCCAAAAAACCGATCAGGCATGGAGTGGGCACTATTATCTAAATGGTGTGATGGAAGTGGGTTCGGAGCTTTTACTTCAACCAGACGGCAAGTTTCAATGGATGCTCGCTGTTGGTGCTTTAGACCAATATGCCGAAGGCACATGGTGGAAAAATGGAGACTGTATTGGTTTAAAACCAGAGGCTAAATTTAAAAAGGATTTAAGTATTTTTCCTGAAAGCCTAACGATTTCGGATAAATCCTTAGATGCGATCTGGGAAGGTGGACGCCAGCAGGGCACATATAGCAAAAATTAAATAAAAAAGTCCGATACTAAGTCGGACTTTTTTATAGCTTAGATTTTAGTGATTTACCGCAGCAAGTTGCTGAGCGTTATAGCGTGCGCCCATGTTTGGATATCTCGCAATAATCGCGTCGATTTCTGCCAAATCTGCCGCTGTTAAATGAAGGTCTACAGCACCTGCATTTTCCACAAGTCGCTCGATTTTACGTGTACCCGGAATTGGAATAATGTCATCACCTTGCGCCAAAATCCAAGCCAAAGCCAGTTGAGCCGCTGTCGCATTTTTGCTTTGAGCAAACTCGCTGAATGCTTGCGCCAAGCTTTGGTTATTTTTCCAGTTATCGCCTTGATAGCGTGGCAATTGACGACGGAAATCTTTTTCGTCTAGGCTACCCACATCAAGCGTATTGGTGATTAAACCACGTGACAGAGGTGAATACGGTACAAGGCTAATGCCTAACTCGCGAATGGTTTGCAAATGGGTTTGCTCAAACTCACGGGTAAGTAGCGAATATTCATGTTGAACCGCTGCAATCGGGTGAATCGCATGTGCTTTACGAATAGTTTCAGCCGACGCTTCACTGAGTCCTAAATAACGAACTTTACCTTGTTTGACCAAGTCAGCCATTGCGCCAATGGTGTCTTCGACTGGAACATTCGGGTCAATGCGGTGCGCATAATACAAATCAATCACGTCTGTATTTAAGCGTCTTAAGCTGTTTTCGACCGCGACTTTAATCCACTCAGGCGAGCCGTCGATATAAGACTCTAAAGAGTTTTTCGGATTAAGGTTATCTTCTTTATAGCGGAAGCCAAATTTGGTCGCCAAGAACACTTTGTCACGGTGTTTTTCTAAAACTTTTGAGAGCAAAACTTCGTTTGCGCCGTTGCCGTACATGTCGGCAGTGTCCCAAAAGTTAATGCCGAGGTCTAAGGCCTTTTCTAGAGTGGCAATGCTTTGTGTGTCATCTGAGGCACCATAGGCAAAGCTCATTCCCATGCAACCTAAACCAAGTGCTGATACTTTTTCGCCTGTTTGTCCTAAAGTTCTATATTTCATTTTTCACACTCTTTTTGCAAAATCACTTGAGTAGAAAAACTATAAAATGCTTTGGCTCAAACTGACGTATAACATTCAAACCAATAATTATAAAATTCAAACAATCTGTTTTTAAGCCACACAGTCTTCACGGAACTTTTTAGGTGAAAAGCCAGTATTTTTCTTAAAGAAATTGGTGAAATACGCTGAATATTCAAAGCCTAAGCTATAGGCAATTTCGGAAATATTCCAACTGGTGTGCTGTAGCAGCGCTTTGGCTTCTTGCGTAATGCGCGAGCTAATATGCTCAGAGGTGGTTTTACCTGTGGCTTCTTTTACAGCTCGGTTTAAATGGTTCACATGCACCGACAAGCCATAGGCAAAGTCATTTGCAGTTTTGAGTTTAAGCTGAAAATGTGGCGAGTCGATCGGGAACTGGCGTTCTAATAATTCAAAGAATAAATGGCAAATCCGAACCGCAGCATTACTATGTTTTTCAAACTGTTGGGTCGGTTGCATTTTCATGGCTTCATGCACAATCAGGTGCAAATAGTTTCTTAAAACGTTGTATTTATGAATATAGTCTGAATTTATTTCAGTCATCATCTTTTTGAAAATAAACGAAATTTCTTCAACTTGTTGGTCATTTAAAAAATACAGCGGGTCGCCGTCGACTTTAAACAGCGGTGAGTCTTTTAAAAAACTTTGTCTTGATTCTTGGTTTACAAACTCTTCGGTAAATAGACAAAACCAGCCTGCTTGTTCAGGCGAATTAATTTCCCATGCATAAGGAACCATCGGGTTTGAAAACAGTAAAGCAGGGCGGTCGACTCGAATCCAGCGGTTAGCATAGTGAAGTTCGCCTGTGCCTAAAACCAGTGAAATTTTATAATAATCGCGGCGGCTATAAGGTGTGAGGAATGAGCAGGCATCGCGTTGGAACACGTTAAAATGTCCAAACGAGGTCGATGGAACCGAGTAATCGCTATCTCTGGTTAAAGAAAAGCGGCGATAAAAATCATGTATGGTTTCCATGTTTTTGCCTGCATGCGTTATCAATTTATTTAAAGTTATAAAATTCAAACTTTATTTACTGTAGCTTTTATTTATAGCGCGATCAATCGGTTCATTTAAGAGATTTGAAAATGAATAATTTTTTATAAATACTCTGGGTAAGCAATGTAAGATGACTCTATACATTCGAAGCCCATTTGGCGGTAAAGCGTAACCGCTGGGGTGTTATCAACGTCGACAATTAAGTGGGCAATCCGTCCAGTTGCAACAATCCGATTAACTGCAAATTTTAAGATGCGTTCGGCAAAACCTTTTCGACGATAAGCAGGGAAGGTGTATGTGCCACCAATAGAAATGAGCCGATCGGTTTCTATTCCCAAACGTACAACGGAAACGATTTGTTGATCTGCTTCAAGCACAATAATTTTTTCTTGCTGAATTAGAGATACCCAGTCAGGTGTTTCATTTACGGATCGCTCTTTATTGTATTGATGTTGATATTCATCAAGACGGGCAATATCCGAAAGTTCAGCCAAGCGGCCTTGAGCTTCAGAAAATTGGCCTGAGCAAACCATGATCCATTGATCATATTCTCGTAAAATGCGCCCTTTTTGTTTTATCTCGACATGTAATAAGTCTCGTCCGATGGCGGTGGTTACAATCCGACGCGGCTGAAGCTCTAAAATTGATGTACAGAGTAATGCCCCAGATGAAGAGGCCTCTGACGGAACCCAAAAACAGGTGCCGCCAGCAAGGACGACCGCGACTCCTAGCAGTTGCTCTGCGTTTTGTGAGTCATACAAACGTAAGAGTTGCCACTCGCTATTGGTAGCTTGTGTTTGATTAAGAAAGGCCATCGCCCCAATAGAATAATTGGACCGCTCTTCAAGCCACTGAAAGATAAGTTGGTATTCTTCTGAACTGGTGGGAGGTCCCTTTATTATCATTATTGATTACTCATTTAAATGATGAACTCAATCATAATTCACTATCCTATATTTTTATTATCATGACATCGTTAAATTTAAATTGAAGGTCTTTTTAGCTTAAATATCTAATTGAATAAACAACAATAATTATTTAACCAATTTCTATTCAACCTTACATTGACACTCAAAAACTCGCGGATTATTCTTTGCCTGCTGGCCTACATTGCCAGCCGGTTGTAGCAGGCCGAGTACACATACAGCGCATCAGATTTGCTCCTTCTGAGGGGGAGATCTATGTGTAAAAAACCACCGTCCCCCTCACGTTGCGGTAGGGCGGAAGGGGGACACCTTCGGGTGTGCTGGTTCTGTATGTCCAGTCTGCTAACCCTCTTTCGTCCTGCCACCATCTTTTAGCAGAGATTAGCAGGATCCTTATTTGTACAGGAATCCGTTATATGCGTACTATTTCATCTCTCTCATTGGCAACCTTTGCCAAAATCTTTGACTCTATACCCAACTGGTCTTTAAAACGGTTTAACCGACTCTAGGTTTTAAGCCATAGGTCATTACGACTAAAAAATCATAGCAACAATAAAACCCGAGATAGGCGAGCACACCATTTTTGTGCGGCTTTTGCATGCCTGTTTTTAGCGCTCAATTTAAGAGCGACGGCATTTTTATCTCTTTTATTTACAACAAGAAATTATTTTAAACGGTATACATGAAAAATTTAGAAGCTTCCTTTCGAGCGACGCGGGCGCTATACACAGCAGCAGAGTTATTTAAACAACATGGCTTTAACAAGGTCGGGGTGGACCGAATTGTTAGTGAGGCCAAAATTACCAAAGCCACCTTTTACAACTACTTTCACTCCAAAGAAAGACTGATTGAAATGTGTTTATTGGTTCAAAAAGAGCAGTTAAAAGAAAAAGTGAGGGCGGTAAGCGAAGCTCGTCAATATCCAGATTTGGTTCATCAGCTCAGGCAAATTTACCTTTTACATGCTGACCTAAAAGGTGCCTATTACCTTTTGTTTAAAGCGATTTTTGAAATTAAAAAGCTTTATCCAAGTGCGTATCAAACTGCACTCAGATATAGGCGATGGCTTAAAAATGAAATTTTCTGGGTGCTGAGAGAGTCTAAAAAAAGAGCCACATATGAAGAGCCTGATATTTTTGTATTTATGATTGATGGCGCGATTTTTGGACTTTTAGGTTCAGATCAGGCAAAGGACAGAGATACATTGCTTGAGTATTTTTTAAAAAGGGTTTGATGGGGAAGGCCCGACGGGAGTTGGGTCAGCTTTTAAAGATTACTTATTTTATTATTCAGTGTATTAGAGTCATTATTTAAATATTCTCCAAAAAAATATTCATCTTTGGTTTGAAAAAAGAAGTTAAATTCTTTGCTCATCATAGAATCATGTTGAGCTTGTTTATGAAAGATAGGAGATATTTGGTTTAAATAGTAATAAATACAGTCAGCCGTATTAGTAAATACATTTAATGGTTTTAAGCTAGAATATAACTCTGTAAGTGCATTAATAATAGGACGAATATCTGGGTTAAATGTCCATAGTAAAATTTCATTTTCCTCGCATCTAATTACTTCATATTCTTCTAGTTTGTTAGGTTGAATTGAGTAAAGTTGTGCTCCATTTTCACTATAAGTCGAATATAATAATTTTGTGATTTCTAATTGTGAATGTGTGATTTCTTGTTCACGCATTAATTTAGATGTCTTCAATAAATTTGGTAGCTTATGAATGTTCTGTTTCGTAAACTTATCGAAAGAATGCATAACATTTTGGATAAGGTTTAATTCACCAGTTCCTGTAATAATACCGTTTTCCCATGGAAAGAGCTTTTGAATACGATCTTGATATAAATATGAACCATTATCCTGATACGGTATAGTACTGCGAGTATCTGCCGCAATCACAATACTATCCTCAAGTTGAATAGCAAGAATAAAGGTCATAATATTAAGACTGTTAAGTTAATTTTCATGGAATCTATTTTAGGAAGACAAATAAATTTTTACCAGATAAGGTTTTGTATATGGCTGGTGGTTCTCAGATCATTATTAATAAAAACGGTATTACATTAATTACTCCCGCAAAATTTGAGGTCAAAGCTGGACAACATCTATTTAAAGGTGGAGCTGAAGTCGGGGTAAATATTCAAGGATTACCCGCTTATGAGGCATATAACGAGAAGTTCCAAATGTTATTACCTTCGGGTGAACCTATGAAAAAAGTAGATTATAAAATTTCTACCGATGGAAATGAGTACATCTCTCAAGCAGATGACAAGGGTAGATCTAAACGTATTCATTCTTCTAAGGAAGAAAATTTAAAGTTAGATTTAAATTGGATAAGTTTCGAGGCTGATTCTGCTGACAATGATGGTGATGCTAAATGAGTGGAAGTCTTGATTGGGATAGTAATACCAATACTACGGAAAATAGCTGTAAAACCGTTCAATGTGATTGCTTAACTTTCTGGGAAATTTATCAGCAAGAGGCCATAAAAAGAGTTTCTAATCTTAAAAGTGCAAATCATTACAAACTTGAACCTGGATATGAGGCTAGAGCAAGGCGTATTGCTTCTGTCTATGCCAGAATTTATTTAGAACAAGAAATTTCAGGGACGAAATTATTTAGAGGTCGTTACTATTGGATGGGGCTTGGGGCATTTGCCTCTAAAACCGTCGCTGCTATCTTTAAGCATGGATTAACTGCATGGGGATATAAGTGGGCACCTGTGATTTCTGGTGCCGTAGGCGGTGTTTTAACAGCCCCTGTAATTAACTCTATGATTCGAGACCCAGTACATTCTTTTGCTAAGGGCAATTTATGGTTATTTATGGATATTGCACCATGGCACTATGCATGGAGTGCTTCTTCAGCCTCCTTTAAAAGTTGTATGAAAGCCCGAAAAGTATCAGGTTTTAAACATATTAAAAAAGAAGTTGAGAATTTGCCTTGGTCTAACTCCTTATCCGTTATTAAACAATTAGGATGGACTGACCAGATAGAAGAGGGTTTTGGGTATTTACCTGATATTGAAAGCACTTTTCAGCGAACAGGGAAAACTCGAAACGATAATTTTAAAACGGCTGCTAAAAACCTTTTTGACCACCTAATGGCGATAGCAGTTCAAGAACAATATAATATTTTACAAGAACTTGTGTGGAAGGAATGGAAAGTACAGAAACAAGCTTCTTTGCAACGTATTACAGGTTTACCCGATAGTACTCTTGTTTTAACTAGTGATTATGGGGCCGATGCAGTTAAACCTAATAAACAAGGACAGTATAAAGGGCGTCATGCAGGCGTTCTATCCCAATTACCTGAAACAGTTTATAGCGAACCATTAGAAGGTACACAAGTTGAAGTTTATGATAGTCGTATGAAATGGATTAGAGTTGCAGCAGCTAAGTATCATCGATTAATGCAAAGCGATAAAGGAAGAGACTTTTTAGAAAAAGAATTAGAAACTATTGCAGGATGGGGAAATAGCAAAGCAGAGTTTAAAGTAGGGAAAGATAGTAATGATGGTAAAATTTAAACAATACTTCCTAATCTTTATTTTTGGATTATTACTTTCCGCTTGTCAGCCAACATCAGAACATAATGAGAATTTGACTATGAATCAGCAAGCCTACACTTTGCATATGGGTGAACAAGGTATTCAAGATTTTTCAAAATATAGTGATGGCAATGTCGATAATCATCCAGCTGGCGTTAGCTTTAGAGAACTTCAATTTTCTCCTCCTAACTTAGGAAAACTAACTATAGAGAATGGTTCTAACACTTTATCGATTGAGCATGTTTTCTCTGTATTAGGAACTCAATATGATAAAAATGAAGGGATCCAAGTTTTAGATATTGATGCTGGCCTCACAAAAGAAGAATTTGCTACCCCAGAGCAGGTTTATCAAAACTATGTAGCTTTAATGAAACGTGTTAATCAGGCTGGTTGGAAAAACTATTTCTTTACAGATGCTCCGCGTATCGCTAAAGAAGATAATATTAAGCATCTATCGAAAAGTCGTGATGTCATTGACCCGAGTTATATTTTTAGCTTTGAGGAGTGGAAAAATATAATAAACAACAGCCCGACAAAATCATTGGGTTATAGGTTGTATGCTAATGGGGTTATTTTAGATATCAGTTTAAAAAGAACAGCTAAAAATGAGCGGAATGAAGAACAATATATGCTTAGATTTAGCTTTCAGAGTGTTCGTTACAATGAAAGAGATTCAATTCCTGACTCTGATAAAATGACACCTAGTGAATTCGAGCAAGCGTTTAAAAAGAGATTAATTGAAAATAAAAAATATCGGGAAAAGGAAGAAAGAAAAGCTAAGGCTGAGGGTTATCATATCGATGAAGAATATATAGATCCTGATGTTTGGCCTTATGTTAAGTAATTAATTTTTAAGTTTAAAATAATGAAAAGGCTTAAATTTAAGCCTTTTCGAATAACTCTAATTACCGCTCATTTAAAACCAATTGTTTAATCTTCACAGCTTTCTCGAAGTGATCTAGCTTATGCTCCATAATCCACCAATAGGCTGCTTCCATGAGTAGCTCAGGGTTATCATTCTTATTTTTAAAAAAAGCATAAAAAGATAGACCGACATTGTCTCCCTTCTTTTCAATTTTATCGTCGCATCCCTTAATAAAAATTTCTCTTAATTCATTTCTCATATTGAGTATCACTTCAAGTCTATAAAACTAAGACGGCTTATTTTGCTCGCCCCATTGGCACATCATATCTAATAACGGAATTAAAGATTGCCCTTTTTCTGAAAGGCGATACTCAACTTTTGGAGGAATTTGAGGATATTCCTTGCGAGTAATCAGTTCGTCTCTTTCTAACTCTTTAAGTGTATTGCTCAGCGTTCTAAACGAAATATTGCCAATACAGCGTTGCATCTCATTAAAACGCATGACATTTTTTTCATACAGCCAATACATAATAATCATTTTGTATTTGCCATTAATCAAAGAAAGGGTATAGCCAAAACCCGTATCTTCTAATGGTGTATATGAAGGAATGCACTCAGTCATTTTTAAAATCTACACTATCTTTTAGTATAGTATATAACATAAATTACCGTACTTATATTTAGGAAAGCACACTTCTATAATCGATTTATCTACTTTCCGATAAGAGTGTTTTCATAATGAAAAAGACATTAGTCATTGTTACTCATCCTCACTGATCCTAGCCAAAATAATGGACAGTACTTCCCTCTAAAGATAACGTAACGTTAACTTTGGAGATCCAAGAAATGGCCAAACGTTTTAGTGCTGAATTTAAACAGCAAGCAAT
>NZ_JAVIMC010000136.1:0-237539 GCF_031196995.1 Acinetobacter sp. 12966 | reverse complement strand
CTATAGTGGGCTTTTAATTTATTCATTATTGGTTTCAACCAACTAAAAGCGCCAGTTGTAGAAAAGATCGATTGCTCTTTCTAAAGATTGACTTGCTTCTAAGTATAAACGTCGATTCATTTGATAACGTAAAGTGAGTTTATTTACAGGAGTAAACACCCCAACACCATAACGAATAAACAGATCTGGTGTGATATAACCCGTCAAACTCACTTGCGTGTCATCACCTGTACCTTGTGCATCTAAAGCTAAACCGCTCAAACCAAACGTACGTCCAATCTGGTTAGTTAAAGCACGTGTACCACCCAAGCCCATACTAATCCCTGCGGCAGCAATGGTGTTATTTACATCGGACTTAAATCCTTCTGCATTACTTAAACCACTTGAACCTTCATTAATACGACCAGTAACAAGCGCATTCAATGCTTCTTGCTCAGATAGACCCGCATCATTATAAACCTGAATGTTTGGTGATGTCGCAGTACCTGTAACACGCACCCCAACCATACTTCCCTGAACATTTTTATTCGCATCTATATCTAAAGTCGGGTTAGCCAATGGTCCATTAAAACGGGCAATTGCTCTGTTCAAATCTAGACTTTGTCCATAGGCTTCGATTTTCACTTTTTGGCTGACACCAATCGCCCCGTTAGCTCTCATTGCCGTCTCATAGCCACGTTGGCTTAAGTTGAGACGACCAACTAACGGAATATTACTATTAAAGCCTTGGAAGATGACTTGTTTTCCAATATTAACAGCAATGTCAGCTCGAATATCCCAAGGTTTAGCTGCCCGTAAAATTGCAAGTGGGTCTTGACCTTGGCGTACGATACGGACATCTGATGACGTATTAATGATAGGAGCAGTTGTTTCTGGCATTGATATACGTGCACGAGGAACATCTACTGATCCTTTTAAGCTTAAACGCTTATCAAAAGGATACATATCAAGTGTCAGATTTGGATTGGCAATTGCAGTAATTAATGGCGCTTGGCGTACTAGTAAATTATCACCTTTAAGATTTAATTGAAGGCGCGGCGCATCTTTCCATTCAAAACTACCTTTAAGCAAGCCTACACCTTGCCCACTGTTAAATGCCCCATCAATTGTTGCCATATCCTGACGAATTGATGAATACACTTGAACATTAGTTAAATTTACTGGCAGAGAAATCATGCTGATCGCACCATTTTTCAAACGCATTTCACCAGTAAACTGAGGTTGAGTTAATGTACCGTTGACTTTACCAGCCAAAGCTAACGTCCCACTCATTGAGCGAACATCTTGAATAAATGGTTTCAAGACTTTTAATTGGACATCATTAAAGGCCACTTCACCATGCATTGGCATTGAAGACTCAAATGGGTTGATAATAACGTTCGCATAACCCGTACCAATATCTGGGGCTTTAACATCAACACGGAATAGCAGACCCTCTGATACACTTTTTGCAACCACCCCTAACTCATCATAAGCCAGAGTAGTTGCAGGATCTTGTGGATCTTCAGCAGCTAAACCGATTTCACCTTTACGTGTAATTAAACGTGCATCAAGTTTTGGATTACCACCATTTACCCACGATGCCTTAGCGTAACCATTTAATTGTCCAGTCATCGCTAAGCCTTCTGGCATAAATGCCGCGAAGTCGCTTAAATCCATGTTCTGAGTTACAAAGGAAACATTACCTCGTGCTTTACTCACTCTTACAGGCTGATCAAAACAGAGCTGACTATTAGTACTTTGCCAGCAATGTTGACCCACATATAGCTCAGATTTCGCCGAAGAAAAAATTACCGGAGCATTTTGATTTTGTGCCAGACGGATTCGTCGTGAATCAAAACTTCCTTTCTGGATTTGTCCTAACCAATCATTATTTTGGTTAAACCCACCTGCCAACTGAACATAGAACTTGGAAATATTATTATTGCCGAGCACTTTCAATAAATGGGCTTTTCTTGTTCCTGTCAAATTCACTTCAGCAGATTGAATTTGTCTATTTCCACTACGCAAATTATTTAATTTTGCGGTTAATTGAGTCGGTGTTGTTTCCGATGTTGGAAGCTCACCCTGAATACTCAATCTCTTCACACTTACAAGTGTATTAAAAGCAAAATCATCTACGGCAATATTGGCTGTTGCTTTTAAACGTGGTTGTGATTGAACATTCAAATCACCATAAGCTCGACCACGCAGCCCTGGATATAATTCATAGAGTGCTGGCGCATTCAGCTTAATTTTTAGATTTTGTGCGTTGCCAGTAGCTTGTAGCTGGTTCTGTCCATACACTAAAAATAAGTTATTCGCTTCAAATTGCTGAGGTAAAAAGCCATTTTGATTAGAGTCCATCAATAGAGATAGATTACCTTTACCTCGAACAGGTTTATTATTTAGAAACCCTGCAAGATTCAATTGCTGAATATTAATTCGCTTCAAGTGATCAGACCAAACGCCTTGAGTTTTCAGGTTTCCTGAAATTTCACCTTTAATAGTTGAAGCAAAATATTGAGGCTTAAAGCGTACTAATGAACTATTAATATCCCATGCAATGCGGTCTTTTAAATTTACAGAACCTGTAGCATAGATTTTTCCAGCCACACCATCGTGTTGTAATTGGCTAATTCGAATAAAATCTGGCGTGCCCGCTATAGATAACTTCAATAAACCATTTGCCTGTTTTAAGGCTTTTAAAGATCCGTCATAATTAACCGCAAAGCCTTTAAAACCGCCACCAGCTTTAACATCATGAAATAATAGTGCTGCTGTACTTTTTCCGCCTAAACTTACAGTTTCTTGACCTGCTTGAGCCAATCGACCCGTTAAATCAATTTTCTCAAACTGAATAATTTGCTGGTTTGGTTTAGCAAAACCATTTGCCTTAATCGAACCGTTTAACAGATTAACTGGTGCTGCTGCTTGAATACTTTGCGGATTAAAATCTTTTGCATTTAATAAAGCATTCCAAGCGAGCTGACGTTTTTCAGTAGGTAATAAAACTTTAGCCTGACCTGTTAAGCTACCTTTTTCAGCAGCAAAACTAAAATTAGGAACATTTAAGATATTATCTTTAATATCCAGGTTGGCTAGATATTGTCCTGCTGGCAATAAAGTTTTTTCATGCTGATATACTTTTGTAGCAACCTTAATATCTTGTTGACCATCACGTAATGTTAAATCGACTTGACCATTTTCACTACTTAACCATCCAATATAAGGCATTGCACGGTCTATATTCGCCCACGCCACATTCATAAGCATTGGCTGAGGTTTATTATTTTTTTCAGGTGCCTGATTAAGCTTGAGCTTCCACGACTCATAACGGTCAAAGTCAACATTAGCAAATACTTCTGTACCTTTTTCTAAAGAACCAGTTGAAGCAATAGCAGCATCTAAACTTGGCGGTAAAAAGTCTTGCACCACCTGAGGAATTGCTTTGTCCTTAGGATTAATGCGATCTAAACGACCTTTGATGTCCCAAGTAACATGATCTTTCCAATTTACCAAACCTTTAAGATTAACGGCACCTTTCATAACTTGGCCGTTGAAATCTGTAATATTAAGCTGATGAACTAAATCAGTACTCATTAAAGCGTTGTACTGGCCTTCAGGTAAGTTTTCACCCTTTAAATCTGTATCAAGTGCTAAATTAAGTTGTTTAATATCACCTTGAAACTTGATCACACCATTTTTTGCAAAGAGTTTTTGTTCTTGTAGCAAAGGTAAATGATAGTTTTTTAATAATAATTCACCTTGCATTGGAACTTCATCACGAACAGGATGTAAGATTACCCAACCTGTTAATAAATCAGGAGTAGTTGTTGCAACCCCAGCTTTTAAAGTATCTAAACTTCCGCGAGCAGCAACTTTAATATTTTGAATATTTAAACTTTTTAAAGATGGGATTCTTAAATCTGCCGTGGCATCTAGTGGATATTTACCACTGAAATCCATTTTACCAGTTGCGTTGTGAACTGAAAGATAGCCCATATCCATACTGGATTTTTCAAATTCTAGTTTTGTCTCCGACCAGAGCGCATCTTGCAAATGGACATTATAGAAACTTACATCTGAACTCGACAATTTAAGCTCTAAATGATCAACATCCGCTTCATCTATACGTAAAACGAATGGCAATTTGATTGGTTTAAATTCAAACGGTTTACCAGAAGGCGGAGTTTTATTAATAATGCGCAAGTTGCGTACATCTGCATGGCTTAAATGTACTTCTTTTTCTAATAATAAAGAGCGCCACCCTAAGCCTACATCAGCTCGATCTAATGCAACATCAACGTCTTTTAATTGCACCAACACATTTTTGAGAATAATGCCTCGCAATAAGTTGCCGCCTTCGTATTCATATTTAATTATTTTCTGAGCTTCTAAAACCCGATCTAATAAAAAACGGCTTCCGCGATCCGTTGACATCATGATGACTAACGAAGAAGCCAATAATAACAATATGATTAATATCGTCAGCAAGAAGCTACGCAAAATGCGACGCTTCTTCTTAGGAGAGCTTGGTGCCGAAGTGGGCTGCTGTTCTACTTCCGCCATAAAATAAACCTAATGAAATTTTATTTTTAAAGTTGTGGGCCTATAAAGAAATGTAAACGAATCGGATGGTTTTCATCTGAAATACCCGAAGCGACATCTAAACGAATTGGTCCAATTGGAGACTTCCAGCGAATTCCGACCCCAACGCTATAAGCTGCTGGATTACTGAAATCTTTATCGTAAGCATTACCAAAGTCAGAGAAAACAGCTGCTCGCCATCCGTCTTTGAACTGATAGTTATATTCTAAAGAGCCTACAGCTAAAGCCTGGCCCCCAATTTTATATCCATCTACTTCTGGAGAAAGACTTTTATAGTCAAATCCACGAATCGTTTGGTCACCACCTGTAAAGAATCTAAGATTGTATGGAACTTTGTCAAAGTCATCTGTAAAGATATAACTAAGGTCAGATCTTCCAACGAATTGGTGATCATCATTTTTACCTAGAGAATAAATAAATCTCCAGCCTGCACTCGCAATTGCCATATTGGCATCAGACAATAAACTCTCGCTACCTAATTCTAATTTATAAGTTTGTTTAAAAGCTTTTGTTGGGTTTAAACGTGTATTACTTGAGGTTTTAGATGTTTCATAACTAAACAATAATGCTTCTTGCTCAGATGCAGCTGTTTTAAAAGCATCTGGTAATTCAGAAATATCAACATTACCTTTTTGGGTCAAACGATCTAAACGATAACGAACACCAATCGTATGTTGCCAATTTCCTAAGGGACGTTTGATTACACGTTCACCACCAACAACTGCTGATTCAGTTAACAAACTTACATCCGGTCCGATATCATCCCGTGTTTCACGCTCATAACCGCCGACGATATTGAAATAGTCATTTAACGGATGTTTATAGGGAATACTATACCGTCCATCAATCGATTGACGAATTTCCGAAACCTCTAAGTTGGCATCAAAAGAATGACCATATTTATTTACAATAGCGCGGCGATACTGACTACGTAAACGTGCGCCAGTATCAGTTCCATAACCGATACCAGTTTCCAAACTATTTAGCTTGTCAGCATTTAAAGTCACAATAACCGGAATTCTTTTTGTTTCACGTGCTTGGGCTTGTAAACGATCCTGCTCTGTTTCTTGTTCATCTTGTTGAACTGAGGCACGTTGTAACATCGCTGTTTGAGGCTCTGTCTCTTTTGAATTTTGTGTTCCCGCAAACTGTTTTTCATCGACTACGTTTTGCGTAACTTCTTGATTGGATGTCGCTAATTGTCGTGCCTTCGCAAGTTGTCGTTGCTCTGGTGAAAGTAAATTAGACTCATCAACATCAATATTTTGCTCATCGACCAAAGCTTGTAAATCTGGCGGTAGCTCAAGTTGCTTTTCAATTGGATCTGGTTTGATGCTGTCAACCAAAGTGTAATTAAAATAACGTGAGTTAGTTAGATTATTTGCTAGTAGATTTACACGCCAGAAAGCATAGTCATCGCCTTCTTTCCAAGGTGCCATACTTTCTAAGATATTTTGATTTAATGGCAAAGGTTTCGAGGGATCGCTCATACGAAACTCGACCTTATCTAATTTATAACGCTCACCTGTCTCATAGCGCAAATTGATATCGGCCTGATTTTCAGGTTGACTTACTTTTACATCATGCAATCGCCAATAGGCATCAAAATAACCATTATTAGATGCTGCATCAACAATACGGGTTTTAGTAGTTTCATATAAACCGTGATTAAAGATATCGCCCACATCTTGATCGGGAACTAAACGAATAACCTGAAATTGCGGCTGCTTTTCGCCTGGACCTGTAAACTCAATATTTTGCTCATTAATTCGTACTGGCTCATTTGGTGTCACTCTGACACGAACACGACTCGGACTTAATTTTTCAAATCTGAACTCAGCATTATAATAACCAACCGCTTGAGCAGCCTGATTACTTAATGTTCTAAGTTGAGGTAAAGCAGCATTGAAATCTTCAAATGACTCTTGGGTAAATGTTGACAACTTACCTTTAATATTTTTAGCCAACACATCTGAAGCGCCTACTACCTCTGCACTAATACGTGGAACTTGTTCCATCGGAATTGCACGCGGCGGACGTACCTTATTTAAAATACGCTTAAAGAAACCAGCTTGCTCAGGTGGTTCTTCAACCTCTGGTGTCAATTCAGGCAGTGTTTTCCCAGTCTCATTGGCTTCGACTACAATCTTACTGTCAGACTTAATTTCTTGCATAAGCTGATCAATATTTACAGGTGCCTGATTAATTTGATTTAATTCAGATTGAGTTGCATCGCTTACAGTCACTTCAGGGAGTTTCTGAGTCCCATTTTGAAAGTTCTGTGCTTCATTCTTTGCTTCTTCCGCTACCCTATAAATTTCATTTGCCATGTTTTGATCAACAGGCATATCGGGTAAATCTTCAAGGTTATCAAGAGTAATTGGCTTAAATTCATCAATTTGATTTGGAAATTGTTCTTGTTGTTGCAATATAGTCAAGCTATTTTGTTGCTGCTGAGCTTGGGTTACAAGTGTAGCGATATCTGTAACTGGAGCAGTATATTGCTCATTAACCTGAGCTGACTGTTCAGTTGACTCCTCAGATACTGTCTGGTTTAAAGTAGTTGACGAACTGTTCTCAACAGAAGTTTGAGCAAAACTTGGCGTTACACAAACGCTTAACAACAAGCTGCTACAAATAAGTTTAGGAATGCCCTGCATTTTTAAAATTAAATGCATAGAATGTGAGAGAGTTGACTGTTTAAACTTAATTTTAGAAGGCATAGAAAACTCTAGACTTATTTTTTAATAAAACGCACCAATGTGAGTGTAAAACTCACTCAAAACCATTGATTTTTCATTTAATCAAGCGTTAAAAATATCATACATGGTTTTCAATGCAAATTAACACTCGGTCACATTTTTTTATAAAACACAATGAAGTTTGCACATGATGAAACAAGATGAGCACCTGATGACCTCACGTCGGTTTGTACCGATGTTTTTTACCCAGTTTTTTGGCGCATTAAATGATAATGTTTTTAAGCAAGCTTTATTATTAGTGATTACTTATGGATGGATTCAGCAACAATCTGCTCCTGTAAGCACTCTTAATAATTTGGCAGCTCTCTTATTTATTCTGCCATATTTCTTTTTTTCAGCCACAGCTGGACAAATCGCTGACAAATACGAACGATCTCAACTCGTCCGTGGTATTAAAATTTTAGAAATCATCATTATGCTCATCGGTACTGCGGGTTTCCTGTTAGGAAACTTATGGCTACTTCTTTTTGCTTTATTTTTAATGGGTACGCATTCGACGTTCTTCGGCCCGATTAAATACGCAATTTTGCCTGAAATCTTAAAACCGAACGAATTAATGTCGGGTAATGCGCTATTTCAATCTGGTACATCCATGGCGATCTTATTCGGAATGATCTTAGGTGGTGCCGTAATTGCCTCATCAGATGGAAATTTATTGTGGATTAGTATTACCGTAGTGGCTATTGCTTGCATAGGCTATTTATTTAGTCGCTTCATTTTGCCACAAAAAGTTGCTGCACCTGACTTAAAGATTGACTGGAATTTTATCCGTACAAGTTTCCAGACCATTAAATATGCTAAAAGCTTACCGTTAGTATTCACAATTTTGCTAGGCAACTCATGGTACTGGTTTTATGGCGCGACTTATTTAACTCAAATTCCGCAGCTTACCCAGCAAAACCTTCATGCATCAGAAAATGTTGTTAGCTTGTTACTGACTTTCTTTTCAGTCGGTATTGGTGTGGGTTCTCTTCTTTGCCGTAAAATTGGTGGTTCGGAAATCAACATTAAAATGGTGCCGATTGGTGCAGTTGGCCTTACTGTTTTTGCGCTCTACCTTGCTGCCAGTTTAGCTTTTGTACCAGAAAGAACCGGTGCATTACTTACCTTAAAAGACATTTTCACCCAAGGCTGGGTTTACTATCATGTCATGATTGCTGTGACTTTATTGGGGATTAGTGGCGGTTTTTATATTGTTCCCCTATATGCCATGATGCAGGCTTATTCACCACGTTCACATCGTGCACGTGTTGTTGCAGCGAATAACATCCTAAATGCCGTTTTTATGGTTTCTTCTGCATTTTTTTCAATCTTGATCTTAAGTGTTTTAAAAATTGATATTAAAATACTATTTATTATTACAGCTGTACTTAGTGCAATCTTTAGTATCTGGCTTCTCGCTAGACTAAAACCAATGCTTGCCACAGCCCACCTTTCTTTAGAGGACTAATTTATGCGCCACTATACTGGAATTGATCAACTTATTAACTCATTTGATCAGGCATTGCGTAGTCTTGTTCCGGGTGCAACAGCAGCACAGCGTCAAAATCCAGCTGAAACAGTAGAAACAAAACTTGGTGTGGAAGATGCTCGCCATGTCGCAGGTTTAATGCGTGTTAACCACAGTGGTGAAGTATGTGCACAAGCCCTTTATCATGGACAAGCATTAACAGCGAAATTGCCAAATGTACGCAAAGAAATGCAACAAGCAGCAATTGAAGAACAAGATCATTTAGCGTGGTGTGAAGTTCGTTTAAAAGAGCTAAATAGTCATACCAGTTTATTAAACCCAATTTGGTATGGGCTTTCGTATGGCATGGGCGCACTTGCGGGTATTGCAGGTGACAAATATAGTTTAGGTTTTGTGGCCGAAACGGAGCGTCAAGTCAGCCTTCATTTACAAGACCATTTAAAACAGTTACCAGCACAAGATGAACGCTCGCGCAAAATTCTAGAGCAAATGAATGAAGATGAATTGCATCACCGTCATACTGCACTTGAAGCAGGCGGTGTTGAATTACCATATGCAGTAAAAATTACGATGACTGCTATTTCAAAGTTAATGACAAAAACCAGTTATTATCTTTAAAAAAACAAAGGATTGATCACATTCGGATCAATCCTGTTTTAAATATTATTTTAACCCATGATCATATTTGAAACGTTCGATATCGCGAATTGAGTTCCAATAGTTTCTGTTAATGCGGTCACGATCAATTTGTAATTCTCTTAAAAGCTTACGATAACGTTCACGCTCTTCTGGCTTTAATTTTTCGTTATAAGCACTGTCAGAATATTGCTTAAACTTCTCTTCATAACGATCATATTCAGCTTTTGCATTGTAGTAATCGGAAGCTGCTCGATAATAAGGTCTTAAACGATTACGCTGCTCAACTGGGCATACATTAATATTGCCGTTACCCTCTAAAGCGTTATAAAAAATATTTGATGGCTGGCAATAATACCCTAAGCCCTCTTTATACCCACGTTCATATGACTTTTGATCTGGAACAATATTGGCTTTTCCACACGCTTTGTAATATTGATCTAAACGTGGCGAAGACCCCTTTGAACCATCTTTCTCACCCACTAATGACCAATTCGCAGTCTTACATTCTTCTACGCTCATTGCAGCGCAACCTGAAAGGCTGATTGCTAAAATGGCTAAACCGATATTTTTCATATTAAGAGAACTCAAAAATAAAATTTAAAAAAACGCAAAAAATAAAATTCCAGTACATGTGCTATATAAGCCTTGCTCAATTCAAGATTTATAAATAAATGTTTAACTGGATAAGCATTTAAGTTTAAAGCAGTTTGACCATCTCACCAAATGAGAAGCTTAAATTTTTAGCTTTGTTTAATTTAAAAAAGAGAAATCCATAGAATTTTGTAATGCACTGACTGCTCTTATACGCTAATTTTACTTTAAAAATTGATTATAAAAATTAGACTCAAGGCATTGATTGTTAATAAATAAAAATAATAAACCCCATGAAAAAACCTTTCATCATTTTACTCTTTTTTTACGAGATTAACTTCAAAGGCTACGTTAGCATTTTAGCTAAATAACCACCAAGGTTTTTTATAATGAGTACACTTATTTACCCAAATTTAAACTTAAAAGATCCTCACTTTAAGGCATTTAAAATATCAGATAATTTTATTCCTCCGACACAATCTGGTACTTTCCAATCAGATCTTTTTTTAAAAGAAGTTGATGAATATTTAAGTTTATATCCACACACTCAGCACATTGATATTTGTCTACATGACTTAAACGGGCATATTCGTGGCAAACGTATTGACGTTAAGAGTCTGAAAAATCTATCGAATGGATGCTATTTTCCTCTTTCTGTTTATGCCATGAGCCTTGATGGAAAAGTGATTGAAGAAACAGGCTTGGGAAAATATATTGGTGAACCAGATAGACTTTGTCTGCCCATTTTAGGGAGCTTGCAACCCAGTGCCTTATCCCCAGAATTAAATGCTCAACTTTACCTATCAATGCAAGAAGAAGATGGTTCAGACTGTCGCTATGAACCACGTAATATATTAAAAAAATTATTAAATCAGTTACATGCTAATAATTATTTCCCTGTAATGGCTGCCGAGCTAGAGTTTTATCTTTTCTCACCTCAACATCAGTCTGAAACATGTATAGAAAACCAATGTTTTGATATAGATGCGCCAAATAATTATCAACAAGTCCTAGATGAAGTTGAAAAAGCTGCCCTACTACAATCTATTGAAATTACAGCTATTGTTGCAGAGTCATCCCCTGGACAATATGAACTAAATCTGCGACACAGCCATGACATTTTGAAGCTATGCGATCAAATTAATGCTTTAAAAAGAATTGTAAAACAAGTCGCAAGAAAGCATGACTTAACTGCTTGTTTCATGGCGAAACCGAACTTATCAAAGGCTGGTAGTGGTATGCATTTTCATATGAGCATGCTTAATCAATACCATGAAAATATATTTAGTTCAAAAGTAGAAAAAGATGAGCTTTCAGTCAAATTATTGAGCGCGATTAGTGGCCTAATTGAGTTAATGCCTGCATCTATGGCGATTTTAGCGCCTAATATTAATTCTTATAGACGTTTTAAAATTGGTCATCACGTGCCATTAGAAGCCAATTGGGATACTAACAACCGAAATGTTGCAATCCGAATTCCATGCTCAGATGTACAAAATCAACGCTTAGAATATCGTGTTGCTGGAGCGGACTGTAATCCCTATCTGGTTACAGCGACTATTTTAGCGGGCGTATCTTATGGCTTATCTCATAAATTACCGCTGCCAAAACCTGCACATCTTTTAAAGTTTCCAGACGAGCACATTTTATTAGCCAACAATCAGCCGGAAGCCTTAAAAATATTTAAAGGAAGTCTTATTTTAAAAGGGTATTTAGGGGCAGACTTCGTCGAACATTGGTACACGGTTAAACAGGCTGAATATCAAAGTATTTATAGTCAAATGACTGAAGCAGAACAACATTGGGATATATAAATAAAAAGAGCAAAAAAACTATAAACCACTTTGCAAAACCTTAGGGAGAAATACCCTAAGGTTTTTTTTATATCTAATTAATGATTTTTCTGTTTAGCTAAAAAACGTAACCCAACACCTGGTTCAGTAGCAATATAACGTGGCTGAATTGCGTTATCCCCCAGTTTACTGCGTAACTTGCCCACTAAAATACGTAAATAGTGCGTATCTTCCTGATGGGTGGGTCCCCATAGCTCTTTTAAAAGCTGAGGCTGTGTTAAAAGCTGCCCTTGATAGCGCATTAATAACGTCAAAAGTTGAAACTCTTTTCGAGTTAAAGTAATTGGCTGTTGCTCGATCCAAACTAATCGTTGCATGACATCAACCTTGAGATAACCATCGTCATATACATGGGCTTCTTGCTGAATAGGTTGATTTCTTAAAATGACACGTATGCGCGCCAAAAGCTCTTGCACACTAAAAGGTTTGGTCATGTAGTCATTTGCACCTGCGTCTAGCAAGGCAACTTTTTCATATTCATCAGCACGTACAGATAACACAATAACGGGAACATTCGACCAGCTACGTAATTCTTGAAGCACTTCTTTTCCGTCTAAATCGGGTAAACCTAAATCTAAAATAACCAAATCAGCCCCTTGGGTTGCCAATGCCTCTAGGCCTTTGTAACCCGTTTCACAGAGCGTGGTTTTGTATTTTTGAGTTCTTAAAGCAATGTCTAAAAATTTACGGATTTGAGGCTCATCATCAATAATCACAATACGTGTTTCTACAGGTGATGTTTCTGAACTTATCATGAATTTACAACTTATTCTTTTACTGGATGAATGGGTAATTTGATTTGAATTAAAGTACCTTTATTTTGGCGCCCTGAAAATGCTTCTATTGTACCCATATGAGCACCAATAATCGCTTTTACAATTGTTAGCCCTAAACCTGTACCGAATTTTCCACGGTCTCCACGCTCCATAGTATAAAACATATCGAAAATGCGGTGTCTTTCGTCTTCAGGGATTCCCGCACCTCTATCTTCAATTTCAATTTTTACTTCATCTTCTGACAAAAGTTGAGCACGAATCATGACTGGCTCATCGGGAGGTGAAAAGTTTGCAGCATTTTCTAAAACATTAAAAATAGCTTGTTCTACCAGTGCTGGGTGGACATACAAACTAATCTGTTGCTCAGGTAACTGAATTACCACTTGCGTATCTGGTTTATAACGCTTTAACCGGCGGGTTGCCGAACCAATTAATTCATCTACACCAATCCAATCTCTTTTTAAAGTTAGACCTTCGTGACCTAAGCGTGTCATATCAAGCAAGTTTTGAATATAACGGTCTAAGCGCTCACCTTCTAAATGAATTGTTTCAAGTAAATCTTGCTGGTCTTGTTCGGACATATCAGCTTTAAAATTCGCAAGTGTGTCTGCTGCCCCAATAATAGAAGCGAGTGGCGAGCGCAAATCATGCGATACCGAAGATAATAAAGCAGAACGTAAGCGCTCTGTTTCACTGGTTACTTTTGCTTGTTCAAGTTCATTGACCAATTGGGTTCGAAGTACAGCCTGTGCAATGTACTCAATTACACTTTCAGTCAATTTCTTTTGCTCAAAATTTAAGGAAACCACTTCATCATTAAAGTAAATTCCTACAATACCTAGGCTATTTTTTTGTTCTAAAAGTGGTAAAAACCACCAGTTGGATTGACTCAGAGTATCGGTAAAACGTCCGCACGGTTGTTGATGTTTTAAGCACCAATCTGCCGCGACTTTTTCTTTATCGTTTAACTCTATATCAGATGAAATGACTCTATCTTGAATAGAAATCCACACCTTAGTTTGAAGTTGGGTTTCTAAAGTCATTCGTCCTGTTTGCATAACTTCTTCAAGATTTACTGCACTAGAAAGTTTACGTGCTAAGTCTTGCATTACCATAGTGTAAGCATTTGCAGCTTTTAAGGATAAAACCTGCTGACGTAATTGAGAGGCCAACCGTCCAGCAATTAAAGCAGCCGCAAAAAAAGCAACAACAGTGACCACGCCTTGGTGTGCTGAAATTTGTAAGGTAAAACGTGGTGCAATAAAGAAAAAATTATAGGCTAAGAAACAGATTAAAGCTGCGACTACAGCAGCGAGCATTCTAGTTTTCGTCGCTACAATTAAAACTGAAATAATGAAAATGACAGAAAAGTCTTCAATACCTAAGAGAACTTCGGCAAAGTGAGCTATAAAAATGCTGGCACATGTTACCGCTAAAACAAAAACACTTTCTTTTAATGATAAAAATGAAGGCTTTTCAAGTTGAGTTATCTTTTTAGTGCCCTGTTCTGGGTGCAAAATCGTTAAAGCAATCGAGTTTTCTTGATTTAATAATTGCTGGGCTAAATTTTTCTTAAATAACTTTAACCACCACGGCGAAATACTTTTGCCAATAACCAGATTTGATATTCCTCGATCAAGCGCAGCATCCATTAACACCGAAGCAACTCGTGGCCCATATAAAACTTCGGTCCGACCGCCAAGTTGTCGAGCCAACTCAAATGCACGGTCGATTTCAATATATTCTTTTTTATATGAATTTCCTGAACTCTGTCCAAAGTCCAAACTTTTAGCAACATTCACTACAGTCCATGTAGCACCATTACGTTCTGCTAAACGACAGCCTGCTCGCACTAAATATTCAGAAGAGCCTTGCCCATCTATCGCAATCATCAATTCATTTCGCAACGATATAGATTTCAAACCCTTTGAGGCATAACTCTCTTTTAAGTCTGAATCGACATGCTCAGCAACGCATTGCATTGCCAGTTCACGTAATGCCGTTAAATTTGAAATACTAAAAAAGCCTTGTAATGCCAGATTTGCTTGCTCTGGCACATAGACTTTTCCTTGATGGAGCCTTTCAATAAGCTCACTGACGGGTAAATCTATTAAGCGAATGTCTCGAATACGATCAAATACCCGATCTGGTACTGTTTCATTTACTCGAATGCCTGTAATTTGATAGACCACATCATTTAAGCTTTCTAAATGTTGAATATTTATAGTGGTGAATACATCAATACCTGCGTCTAGCAACTCATTAACATCTTGCCACCGTCGTTCATGACGACTATTCGGTACGTTACGATGAGCCAACTCATCGACCAAAACGATTTGCGGATGCCTAAGTAAAATAGCATCCAAGTCCATTTCTTCTAAAATATGCCCCTGATATTGCATTTCCTTTCTAGCAATTTGAGGCAAGCCTTCCAAAATTTTTAGAGTTTCTATTCTTCCATGGGTTTCAACAATACCCACAACAACATCTGTGCCCTGTTGAAATAACTCTTTGGCGCGGGCAAGCATGGCATAGGTTTTTCCGACACCAGGTGCCGCACCTAAAAAGACCGTTAGTCGACCGGCTTGATATCTGTTGACATGATTTAATAAGGCTTCAGCCTGATTTTCGCGATTGCTTTGCACTTGATATCATCCGGTAAACTAACAACTTTATTTTTAAGTTAATGTGTAGATTGTAATTGATCTAAAGCAATATTGAGCTCTAATACATTAACACGAGCTTGTCCTAATACACCAAACTGCATCGGTTCAATATGCTTTTGCAATAGCCCTTCCACAATCTTAGGGTCTAAATGGCGCGCTTGAGCCACTCGAGCCACCTGTAACTGAGCGGCTTCGGGACTAATATGTGGATCGATACCACTACCAGATTTAGTCACCAAATCACTTGGAATAGGTGTATTGCCCGTGTGATCTTGTTTTTTCACAGCAAGAATCTGAGCATCAATTTGTTGCTGCAGTTCAGGATTAGTACGAGCTAAATTTGTACCTGCCATAGCCATCGGGTCATAAGCGACTGCTGAAGGACGTGGATGAAAATAAGCCTCTCCAACAAATGGCTGAGCGACTAATTTTGACCCTAAAACTTTATGATCTATTTCAATCAAACTACCATTGGCCTGATTATTGAATAAAACCTGTCCAGCGCCAGTAGCGATAGCACTATAAGCACCACAACCAACTAAGGTAAAAATTAGAAGTCCGAAAGATGCTCTTAAGGTCTGCCCCCAATTTGCTTCTGAATTTTGTATATAAGTTTTCATTTCAAACTCCAGATTACAAACCAAATAATTGAACAATCACAACATCAATCGCTTTAATGGCAATGAATGGTAGAACCACACCCCCCACCCCATAAATCAACATATTCCGACGTAGTAACTGAGTTGCAGTCGAAGGTTTAAATTTCACACCTCGAAGAGCAATTGGAATTAATAACGGGATAATGATCGCGTTAAAAATTAATGCAGATAAAATCGCGCTGCTTGGACTTGCTAAGTGCATCACATTCAATACTTGCATTTGTGGAATCGCAGCAGCGAACAATGCAGGCAAAATGGCAAAGTATTTAGAGACATCGTTTGCTAAAGAAAACGTTGTTAAAGCACCACGGGTAATCAACTGTTGTTTACCAATTTCAACCACAGCAAGTAGTTTGGTTGGGTCAGAGTCTAAATCAACCATATTGCCAGCTTCTTTTGCAGCTTGTGTGCCCGAATTCATGGCTAAACCAATATCTGCTTGCGCTAATGCCGGAGCATCATTGGTTCCATCACCAACCATAGCCACTAAACGGCCTTGTTGTTGTTCAGTACGAATACAGGCCAGTTTATCTTCCGGTTTTGCTTCAGCAATATAGTCATCTACACCAGCTTCAGCAGCAATCGCGGCAGCAGTTAATGGGTTATCACCTGTAACCATGACGGTTTTGATGCCCATTTCTCTTAAACGGGCAAAACGTTCTTTAATGCCGTGTTTAATCACATCTGAAAGTTCAATCACACCCAACACATGATGTTGATTAGCGACGACTAAAGGTGTTGCACCTTTTTTAGCAACTTGTTCAACACGCGCTTTTAACTCTAAATCTTGAGAATAATCTTCATCTACAAACTTCAAGATTGCATCTAAAGCACCTTTACGAATTTGGTCACCACTCGGTAAATTCACACCAGAAATTCGAGTCGAAGCACTAAAAGAGATAAATTCGGCTTGCTCAGGTTCTTGCTGTTTTAGACCTTGCTCTTTTGCTAACTTAACAATCGATTTCCCTTCTGGTGTTGGATCCGCAAGTGAACTTACCCAAGCAGCAGCTCTCAACTCAGACTCGGTTACCGAAGTTAAAGGATAAAAAGAAGTCGCTTGACGGTCACCATAGGTAATGGTTCCTGTTTTATCGAGTAAAAGCACATCAATGTCACCCGCAACTTCTACCGCTTTACCTGATTTTGCCAAAACATTGGCTTTGAGTGCACGGTTCATCCCCGCAATACCAATCGCAGGTAACAAGCCACCAATGGTTGTTGGAATTAGGCAGACCAATAACGCTACGAGCACCACCGGATCAAGTTCAACATGCAAATAATTAGCAATAAATGGCAAGCTAATCACGACAATTAAAAACGTGAGTGTCATCACCATTAACAAAAAGCCAAGTGCAATCTCGTTCGGAGTTTTCTGGCGATTTGAACCTTCAACCAAAGCAATCATACGGTCTAAGAAACTTTGACCAGATTCCGCAGTCACTTGCACAACAATACGATCTGTAAGAACTTTAGTCCCGCCAATAACACCTGAACGGTCAGTTCCAGCTTCACGTAATACGGGTGCCGATTCACCTGTAACAGCCGATTCATTAATGGTGGCAAAACCTTCTACAATTTCACCATCGGCTGGAACAAGCTCACCTGCATGAACTTCAATAAAATCATTTAAATGAAGTTCGGTCGCTGCAACTTGAGTCGCTTGACGGTCGGTCAAAGAATTGAGTCTTCGAGCAGTTAAGTTTTCTCTTGCTGCACGCAATGAAGATGCCTGACCACGACCTCTAGCCTCTGCAACAGCTTCAGCATAATTAGCAAATAAAATGGTAATGAACAGGATAGCTGTTACTGCCAAACCAAATAAAAGTGTGGTATAACCCAAAATGGTACTGATTCCAGTAACCACTGTCCCAAGCCATACAATTGCCATCACAGGGTTTTTAATTGCATGTTGTGGTAGCAATTTCACAAATGCATTTTTCCAAACTTCAAAATTTGGTACTGCCATTGTTTTTTTATGGCTATTTACATGAGTTTGTATATTCATTTTCACTCGCCTCCTTAGCCTTTAACCAACAAAAGTTGATCGGCAATAGGCCCAAGGACAAGAACTGGCATAAATTGTAATAAGGTAAGCAACACAACGATCGTAATCAGCGTTAAAGCAAAGGTTGGCGTTTCAACTTGAAGACTACCTGCTGTTTCGGGTGCTTTTCTTTTTGCTGCTAAACGTGTCGCAATCATTAATGGCAAAATTAAGGTCGGAAAACGTCCTAACAGTAGAGCGATACTACAAGTGACATTCCACCATACAGTGTTGTCTCCAAGACCTTCAAAACCTGAACCATTGTTGGCAAATGCAGAAACATATTCGTAGAACACTTGGCTAATACCATGTGGTCCTGGATTGCTGATGCCTGATAGACTCGGAATGCTGAGGGTTAATGCAGTAAAGGCAAGAATAACCAGCGGTTGAATCAAGATAATAATCGCGAGTAACTTAATTTCTGCGGCTTCAATCTTGCGCCCAAACAACTCAGGGGTACGACCTGTCATTAAACCAGCAATAAATACTGCGAGTAACAGATAAATCATGAACTGTTGCAGACCACAGCCCACACCACCCCAAATCGCATTAATCAGCATGTTGATGAGTTCGACTAAACCAGTAAGCGGCGCAGAAGAATCATGCATCATATTGACCGAGCCGTTATTCACCTGTGTAGTAAGCGCTGCCCAAACTGCTGATGCTGCTGGTCCAAATCGTTGTTCTTTACCTTCCATTACGGCAAGCTGAGATGCTGTCGATGACATACTCTCAGACCAGACAGCAGCTGCACCTGAAATAATCGACATGAAAAGCATGCTGCCAAACACAAAGTAGGCAAATTTTTTACGCTGAGTAAAATGCCCTACCATAAAAATGACTGTGATTGGAATAAGTAAAATCGCAATCATTTCTAGTAAATTAGAAAGTGGTGTTGGATTTTCTAAAGGCACAGAACTATTTGGACCATACCAACCGCCACCATTACTACCCAATTGCTTAATCGCTACCATTGGCGCAACTGGCCCTAAAGGAATTTTTTGAGTTTCAACGCTATTGGCTTTATCAATAAGTTGTACTTCTGGCCCACCTTGGAAAGTTGCTGGCACGCCTTGGCTGTTAAGCAACAATGACCAGACAAAACAGAGTGGAAGCAAAAAGCGAACTGTAGGACGAATTACATCTGCCCAATAGTTCCCAATTAAAATTTGATCTGGCTGCTCGGCAACATCGGCCGTAATATGGCTTGGACGCTGATAAAAGAAAGCTCTTAATGTTGCAACAACCAAAGCCAGCCCCATCATTGGAGTAATGACTTGCAAACCTACAATACCTGTCATTTGCGACAAATAAGATAATTGAGCTTGACCAGAATAATGCTGTTGGTTGGTATTAGTTAAAAATGAAATAACCGTGTGTAACGCTAAATCCCAACTCATATTTGGTGCATGGTTAGGGTTTAATGGTAGCCATGCTTGCGTCATAAAAATAGTAAGAATAGCCACTGCAAGAAAAATACAGCTCACAACAAATGATAGAGAATATTGTTTCCAGTTCATTTGTTGCTGTGGAGAGACACCTAATAAGCGGTATACAGGATTTTCAATCCAACGAAATAATCCATCACCCCACATCGGCTCATTCGCCATCACTTTGGATAGATATTTACTGAGGCACCATGCTAGAAAAATAGCAATAAATAAAACAAGTATAAGTTCTAACATGGCTATTCTCCTCTATACCCCTTGGCTTGATTTGCCAAACTGGAAATAAGGAGAGATAGAGAAATATCATTTGTTTTAAGTCCGCATAAGACAATGCCAGACTGATGCAAGATGCGCATTTGAGAATTTATAAGCATCTTTATTGTCCTGAAATAACACTAATTTAGTGAATTTCAGTATCGATAAAATGCCCGTAAATTCTCTATTGAGGAAGTCAAAGACCGCGTAAAGTTTGCGTAAAATCTAGTTTGAAAGGCATTAAACTTTAAAATTAACGACTGGATAAAGTGTGCTATCAGCCTTTAAGGTCTCACAAGGCCAAAGTTCATATAAAGGAATTTTTACATCGAGTGCCAAAGGTAGCTTTTTAAAATTAAATTGCATATGGTCCAGATCACTTCCCCATGCAATCAAATCTACATCTAAAGAAATATGATGCGACGGACGAACACGCCCCGAATCTGTCTCAAGTTTCTTTAGAAAAGATTCAATTTGGTCACACGATAAAGTGCTTTTTAATAGACATGCTGAATTCCAATAATCATCTCCAATACCATCTCGGCATGGAATTTGATAAACAGATGAAAACTGCACTTTCCCCAATGTTGCCAATTGCGTATAAGCAAAAGTAAAGTGCTGATCTGCGTCTAAATTACTCGCTAGGGCGAGCGCAAAAATTGTTTCTGGTGCGTTCAAGACGAATTCCTACAGCATTTGCTTCTGCAATGATGGCTGGCTTACGGATGGTTATGGTAATTTTTTCAATTGATGGAAAGGTTTCAAACAAACATTGTAAAACCAGATGTGCTGCATGCTCGATTAATTCAGGTTTAGCTTGTTGAATGTTTTGAGCCGATAACTCACAAATCTGCGCATAGTTGAGAGTGTCCTCAAGCTTGTCAGACTCTGCTGCTCGGCTCAAATCATTATGGATGGTTAAATCCAACATTAAAGGTTGAATGATTTGTCTTTCCCAGTTGAAACAGCCAATCACTGTCTCAACTTTCAAGCCTTCAATAATAATGGCATCCATAAATTTAAACTGACCTTAGTGCTTTAATAACGAAGCAGGTTCCATATTTTGAACCATTTTCAAACGTTGGTCTGCATAAATATCAGTATATGGTGCGAGTACGCGCATAAAACGATCGAAATAAAGCATTTGCTTAAATAATAAGGCAAAATCACGTGGGAATTTAATCCCGTGGCGCTCGCCTACACCTACCATATCCATCATAATGTCATTTAAATCGGCTGGATTTGAAGACAAGATCTGTTGCGGATCGGCCATTAATACGCCATTAAACAAACGCTCTAGATCTTGAGCCAACACCTGAACGTCAATTTTGTTATGTGTCATGCCCATTTTCAGCATATTTTCAGCCATTGCCTGATAATCAGTTTTTTGTAAGGCATCCATAAATGCAATACATGCAGTCCAAACTTCAGGTTTTAACTGTCCCACGATACCAAAATCGATAAAACCAATACGCCCATCTTCAAGCAACATTAAGTTCCCAGCATGTAAGTCAGCATGGAAACTCTTACACAACATGAGACTACCAAACCATGTATTCATAGCAGTAATCAGTACTTGCGATGGATCTTTAGCATATTGTTTTACGACACTAAAATCTGTCAAAGACACACCGTATAAACGCTGCATAGTTAAGACACGGCGCGTAGAAAACTGATGATAAACTTTAGGCGCTGTCGCTGCTTTATTTTGTGAAATATTAAGATATTCCACAAAATCATCTAGGTTTTGTGCTTCTTCAATGAAATCGACTTCACGGACCATACGGCTTTTAATTTCATCTACAATTTCTGAAAGAGCTGCGAATTTGATCTTTGGTACTGCGCGTTCAAGCAGCTTGGCAGCCCAATGCACCACACTTAAGTCCGTATATAAAATGGTTTCAACGCCAGGCTTTTGTACTTTAATAACCACATCTTCACCTGTAGTCAGCTTAGCTGCATGAACCTGAGCAATTGAAGCAGAAGCTAATGGCTTTTCATCGATGTAGCTAAAAATCTGGCTTAAATCACGTCCTTCAAACTCAGATGCAAGCACACCTTGAATATAACTAAATGGTAGTGTTGGTGTCTGGTCTAAACAACCTTGAAATTCTTCTACATATTCACGTGGGAAAAGCGATGGCGTACTCGCAATAAACTGACCAAGCTTAATATAAGTTGAACCAAGGGACTCAAAAGTCTCTCGCATGAGTTTGGCATTACTTGGTTTTTCAGTTGCGTATTTAATTCCAGCTTTGGCGGCAACCACTGCTGTTTCACCAATGCGGGCGACTGAACGTAGCCCATCAAACAAAATATTTTTTTTCATATTTCTTCAAAACCAAATCATTCAGGTTGAGTGTAGCAAATTTTGTTTAATTTACTGATTAGCTTGCCTGACAAAGTGGGCAATTTACATCTTTATCAAAACTAACAATACGTTGTGTCATATTTAAACCATCCCACAATAATAGTTTCTGCTTTAAAGGTACACGATTTAAACCTAAATACAGCAAAGTGTGATGTGATTGTAATGACGCTATCATTACAGGGGTGGTTGCAAGTACCCCTGACTCTGCACAGCGCAGCCCTTCATTGCTATGCTGTTCTTTCGGAAAAAGGCATTCATAACAAGCTGAATCACCTTCAACCATAAACATTTGCGCCTGAAAACCAATTGCTGAAGCGCTAATTAATGCGACCTGATGTTTCTTACAAGCTGCATTTACCAGATAACGGGTTGTAAAATTATCGCAGCCATCTAAAACCACATCTTGGTGTTCAATAAGTCTATCAATGTTATGTTCGTCTAAACGTTCGTTGTAGTATTCAACACAGATATAAGGGTTAATTTTCTGTAACCGTTTAGCCAAAATCTCTGCCTTGTAGCGACCAATATCTTCATGACCAAATGCGATTTGTCGTTGTAAATTACTTATCTCGATCGTATCTGCATCAATCAATGTAATTTTCCCAACTCCTGCTCGCGCTAGTAATTCCGCACTGGTACAGCCTATTCCACCGGCACCGACAATCAGTACATTAGCAAGTTTGAGTTTTTCCTGAGCTTCAATATCCCATCCATCAAGTAAAATCTGACGGCTATAGAGATGCATTTCTTCATCACTTAACTCTACAAAATCGATATCTTGAAGCTCGGTCACGCGTTAATCCTTTCACTTAGAAGCCAAGTGATTTTATGATTAAGTTCGTTATTATGAAAGCTATAAAATGGAAACAACTTTTTTTATTCGGTTAATACCCTATCACATTACTTCTCTCACACTTTCTGCAACAATAACGCTATCTATTTTCTGTATTACTTAGGCTAAATATGTCCCAATCATATATTGCACCTGTAGAGTTAGAAAAAGCTTATCGTTTGTTAAATCATGGTCCAACTGTCCTTGTTTCCGCACAACATGGTGACGACCGTAATGTAATGGCCGCCGCATGGGCATGTGCCTTAGAATTCAAGCCAGCCAAAGTATCCGTTGTTCTCGACAAAAGCACTAAAACACGACAGCTCGTTGAGCAAAGTGGCTATTTCACACTACAAGTTCCTTGCTATGCACAGCTCGATCTAACTCATCAACTTGGTACCATTAGTAAGTTGGATGATCCAGAAAAACTTGAGCATTGCGGTGTTGAGCTATTCTATCAAGAAGGCCTTACCAGCCCACTTGTATCAGGTTGCGTCGCATGGCTTGTATGTAAACTTATTTCTGAACCGCATAATCAATCAGCTCATGATTTATTTATTGGTTCTGTTGTAGGTGCATGGGCAGATAGCCGTGTCTTTAGAGATGGGCACTGGCATTTTCAAGATGCACCGAAAGAACTTCGAAGTCTGCACTATATTGCTGGAGGAACCTTTTATTTAATTGGTGAGGAAGTCAAAGCTCAAATTTAATCATTAAAAAGTGAGTTTCATTTAATTGCAAAAAACCGCATAACAATTGCGGTTTTTTGCAGCCAGTGACTCTTTTTTAAAATCTAATATTTAAACTTGAGCCACTTCGCGAGCAATCACCAAGCGTTGAATATCCGAAGCACCTTCATAAATCTGGCTTACACGAACATCACGATAAATTCTCTCTACAGGGAAATCACTCACGTAGCCATAACCACCATGAATCTGGATCGCATCCGAACATACTCGCTCAGCCATAGTTGATGCAAATAGCTTTGCCATTGAGGCTTCTTTTAAACAAGGCAGCCCAGCATCTTTTAAAGTTGCAGCATGCAAAACCAACTGATGCGCAGCTTCAATCTGGGTCGCCATATCGGCTAACCGGAAACCAACCGCCTGATGCTGAACTAATTCGACTCCAAAAGCTTTACGCTCATTTGCATATTGCACAGCTGCATCAAAAGCCGCTCTTGCCATACCCACCGATTGAGCGCCAATACCAATACGTCCAGCCGCCAAATTAGAAAGTGCAATTTTATAACCTTCACCTTCTTGACCCACCAAATTTTCTAAAGGAATCCGGCAGTTTTCGAGAGTAATGGTTGCGGTGTCCGAAGCATGTTGACCCATTTTGTCTTCAATACGAGTCACTAAATAACCTTGTGTATTGGTCGGTACAAGAAAGCACGAAATGCCTTTTTTGCCAGCCTGTTTATCTGTAACCGCAAGTACCAAAGCCACTTGGGCATTTTTGCCACTGGTAATAAATTGCTTTACGCCATTGAGTACCCAATGGTCGCCATCTCGCTCGGCTTTACATAGAATTGCGCTCGCATCGGAACCGACATGAGGCTCAGTTAAACAAAAACATCCTAGCCATTCACCAGATGCAAATTTTGGCAAATAGGTTTGTTTTTGCTGATCCGAACCATACGCCAGTGTAATACCGCAAATCAATGAATTTTGAACACTTACGATAGTCGAAATAGCACCATCACCTGCGGCAATTTCTTCAATTGCAAGCACCAAAGATACATAGTCCATTCCAGCACCGCCCCATTCATTTGGAACGGTCATGCCCATAGCACCTAGTGCCCCTAAATCTTTTAATTCCTGAGCAGGAAACTCATGGGTTTTATCGCGATGTCCGGCTGTTGGTTTTAACTGATTCTGCGCATAGTTACGCATCATCTCCTGAACCATACTTTGCTCAGCATTTAAGATCATTTCCGCATCCTTATTTTTATTATTTTGCTGCCATACGAATTGCACCATCTAGACGGATGACTTCACCATTTAAGTAAGAGTTTTCAGCAATATGTGCCACCAAACGGGCGAATTCTGCTGGTTTTCCTAAACGAGATGGATATGGCACCATTTGTCCCAAAGCATCTTGCACATTTTGTGGCATGCCCTTAAGCATTGGGGTTTCCATAATTCCTGGCGCAATGGTCATAATACGAATAGCATGTCGCGCTAGCTCACGAGCAATCGGCAAAGTCATCGCCACAATAGCGCCTTTAGAAGCTGAATAAGCTGCCTGACCAATTTGGCCGTCAAATGCCGCCACAGACGCAGTGTTTACAATCACACCACGGTCTTCTTCACCTTCTTCAACCGTGTTTTTACTCATTACATCTGCTGCAAAACGCAGCATGTTAAATGTACCTGTAACATTAATATTTAAAGTCCTTGAAAATAATGCCAAATCATGTACGCCTTCACGACCAACCACTTTTGCAGAAGGGCCAATACCCGCACAGTTAACCAAACCATGCAAATGACCATGTTTGACCAACATATCTTTAAAGAACTGTTCAGCAGCAGCTTCATCGGTTACATCAAGTCTTACAAAGTCAGCTTTTGGCCCCAACTGTTTCGCTTGTTGCTCGCCTGCTTCTATATTCATGTCTACCAAGGTAACCGAAGCACCTTGCTGGACTAAATACTCAGCTGTTGCAGCACCCAAACCTGAGCCACCACCTGTAATGACGAAATGTTTCCCTTGAATTTTCATTATGTAATGTCCTATAGAAATGTTCTTTAAACTTAGTAGTGAGAGTAAAAGTTGTTGTTTTCCGATACAATTTCAAAAAGCCTCAAAATGTTTGCAGCTTTTGATCAATCCAAATTTTAAATATGTAGTATTTCACTTGAAATATATGAAGAAAATATGAGTCTTTGACATGGTTGTCCAATCTTCTTTAAGTAAAGGCACAATTTCGATTGCACTAGTACATGAAGCACTGAGTGCGGCTTATGCCAAAGGTCTAAATACACAAATAATTCTAAATAAAGCAGGCATCCCCGCTGAATTACTGATGTCTCCAAAGGCACGTGTGCCTGTTACAACATATGCCCAATTGTGGATAGAGCTTGCAAATGCCATGAACGATGAGTTTTTTGGGATGGATAGCCACCCTATGCGTCGTGGAAGCTATAAATTACTGACTAAACTCGTCAGTACGGCTGAAACTTTAGAAAAAGCACTTTACGATATTTTGAAGTTTTTTAACTTTGTTTTAGATGATATGCACGGAGAACTCATTCGAGAACAAGAAAAAGCTTATTTAGTGATTCATGATCGTGAACAACCTAAACGTATGTTTACCTATGCAACCTTTTTAATATTAGTACACGGACTGATGTGCTGGTTGGTAGACCAGCGAATTGGTTTAAATACTATTATGGTACGTTGTCCTAAACCTCAGGATATTCAGGATTATCTTGTACGTTTTGGTGAAGACATTCAATTTAATGCTGAGGCAAATCGAGTTGAGTTCGATGCCCACTATTTAGATATTAAAATTAAAAAAGATAAAAAAGCGCTTTATGATTTTTTAGAGCAAACTCCGCAAAATCTTTTAGTTCGCTTTAAAAATGAAAATGCCTTGAGTGTACTTATTCGTCGCCATTTATTGAAACTCCACCCTGCACAATGGCCTGAACTCAAAGATGTAGCTCACCAACTCAATATTTCAGAAGCCACCGTTCAACGTAGACTGAAACATGAAGGTGTAAGCTATCAACAAATTAAAAATGAAATCCGCTGTGATATTGCTGTTGAACGCTTAAGTAAAACGAATGACTCAATTCAAGATATTAGTGAAGATTTAAGCTTCCATGACCCAAGTGCATTTCACCGTGCTTTTAAAAAATGGACAGGTGTCAGCCCAGGTGCATATCGAGAAGCTACCTTGAATTCTACAGTTTAAGTTATTCTTATTTTGTTAGTAATGATGCTAATGTGACTCGATCATTTTGGCCATAGTCTTGAATAGTTTTAATTTCACTAAAACCATGCTCAGCAAATATTTTTCGAACAGCTTGCCCCTGATCATAGCCATGCTCTAGTGCAATCCAGCCTTGTAGTTCTAACCAGTTTTTCCCTTGAGCAATAATAATTTCAATATCAGCTAGTCCCTGATGATCTGCAACCAATGCACGGCGCGGTTCTGTTGCTAAAGCTTGCATGTGCTCATCTTCAGGGTCGATATACGGCGGATTAGAAACAATTAAATCAAATTGTTGTGGTTCGAGTGCTTCAAACCAAGCACCGCAGGCAAATTTCACTTGTTGTAATCCATGCGTTTGCGCATTTTCTTTTGCAACTTCTAAAGTAGGTGCATAAATATCAGTTGCTGTTACTTGCCAATCTGGGCGTTCACTCGCTAATGCAAGTGCAATCGCACCTGTGCCCGTTCCCAAATCAACAATATTCGCATTCTTTGGCAAATTTAAATTTAAAACGGTTTCAACCAAAACTTCAGTATCTGGTCGTGGCACTAAAGTATCGGAAGTCACTTTTAAATCGAGCGTCCAAAATGGCTGTGAACCTGTTACATAAGCTAAAGGTTCACCATTTTGAATACGCTCAAGCCCAGCCAAGTAGTCTTGCTCTTGTTGAACTGTTAACTCTTGCTCAAGTTTAAACTTTAATTCAAGCGAATTGATTTTTAGAAAATGCTCAAGTAACCAAGCATTTTCCTGACGTTCATAACTGTCAGGCTCACCACGAATTGCAAGCGCTTGAGCAATGTTCATTAGCCGCCATTTTCCTGAGCAAGCATTGCAAGCTGATCTGCTTGATATTCACGATGTAAGCTATCAAGTAATTCAGTTAAATCACCTTCCATAATGGCATCTAACTTATATAAAGTTAGGTTAATACGATGGTCCGTCATACGTCCTTGCGGATAGTTATAAGTACGGATACGTTCAGAACGGTCACCAGAACCAACCAAATCACGGCGCATTTCAGAAGTTGCTGCATCGGCTGCTGCACGTTTAGCATTTTCAAGACGTGATACTAACAATGCCATCGCCTTAGCTTTATTTTTATGCTGTGAACGTTCTTCTTGACACTCAACCACTGTACCTGTTGGTATGTGAGTAATACGCACTGCCGAATCGGTTTTGTTAATGTGCTGACCACCCGCACCTGACGCACGGTAAGTATCAATACGCAAATCTGCCGGATTAATTTCAACGTTAGTATCAACGTCAATTTCAGGCAAGATTGCTACTGTACATGCTGACGTATGCACACGACCTTGTGATTCAGTTGCTGGAACACGTTGTACACGATGCGCGCCACTTTCAAACTTTAAGCGGCCATACACGCCATCACCATCTACACGGCAAATGACTTCTTTAAAACCGCCATGCTCGCCTTCATTTTCAGAAAGGACTTCAATACGCCAACCTTGCGATTCGGCATATTTACTATACATGCGGAACAAATCACCAGAGAAAATCGCAGCTTCATCACCGCCTGTCCCGGCACGAATTTCTAAATACGCAGCATTAGAGTCATTTGGATCTTTTGGAATCATCAAAATGTTGAGTTGGCTTTCTAATTCTTCAAGCAATGTTTTATTTGCTTGAATTTCTTCTTCTGCCATATCTTTAAAGTCTGGGTCCGACTTCATCATTTCAGCAGTTTCAATATCTTCTTCTGCTTGACGGTATTTGCCCCAAACTTCGGTAATTTCAGATAAATCACTATGTTCACGAGACAATTTACGGAAACGTTTGTTATCGGAGATCACTTCAGCATCTGCAAGCAATGCAGTAAGTTCTTCATGTCGATCACAGAGTTGATCAAGTCGTAAACGGAGTGACGCTTTCATAAGAGGAAATATCTCAAAAGTCCAAAAAGCTTATCGAACGCTATGTAAGTATAGAAGATAAGCAAAATCGTAAAAATAGCGCATAGTTTACAGATTATGCTGCTTAAATGACATATATAATCAGCCAATTCATCAACTTTCCCAATAACTAGAGGCGTATAAATATAATGATTTCGAATAAGATTTATTTACTTGCCTATAATTTGACTGTTCTGTAGGAAATAATAAGTCATCTTTTTTCTCTATATGACAATAGAGGCTTTGTTGATAAAACCTCTTTGCCCAACCTACTTATTTTAATTTTTCTAATAAGGTTTTACCCACCAAAACAGCCGACGCCGGATTTTGCCCTGTAATAAGTTCACGGTCCACTACTACGTTTGGAGTCCATGCAGTGGTATTACTTTGATACTTACCGCCAAGTGACTGTAAAGCCGTTTGTGGATAAAACTTCATTTCTCCACCTTTTAATAAAGCTTTAGCCTGCTCTTCTTCCTGATTGCTAATTACAGTCATCCGATAATTTTTATAAATCCATTCGCCAGTTTTCACTGTTTTACCTTGTTCTAGTTGACCAACTACTTCCGAGGCATTAGGTAAAGTAGACATCAACGCAATAGGGCCATGACAGACCAACGCAGTAGGTTTACCAGCTTTATGGAAAGCTGTAAGTACTTTTCCAAGTTGTTTATCTTTTAAGAGATCTTGCATAGGTGCATGTCCACCTGGAATATAAATAGCATCAAACTGACCCACGCCAATTTGCTCAATACGAGATAGGCTCACAACCGGAGAATCTTGAGCAGATGTTAATTTTAGATCATGCAATAAACCTAAATATTGCTTTAATGCTTTTTCATCTTGGTTAAAATACATCGCATTATTTGATGATTCATCTAATGTTGGAGCTTTACCTTTTGGAGTAGCAAAAGTTACTGTATGGCCTGCATCTAAAAGCATTTTTGTAGGCTGCATCAATTCATTTAAATAAAAGCCCGTTTTAAAAATTTGACCATTTTTTAGCTCTAGCTGTCCTTCATCAGACAATACAACCAATACATGAGCAGCATTTGCACTTAATGCTGCTGAAGCGGTAACTATTGCAAGCATTATTTTATTTAGAGATTTCATAATTCGACCTTCATTTCAACCATTTGCTGGATTTATAACTGGGATGGATATATTCTATTTTTGCCAATAAGGTAAAAAAACAACCATATACACAAAACTTTTTTGCGTTTGAGAACAAAATGTCTCGTCAATTTGACCATCTTGCAGATGTAGAAGTGTTTTTAATTGTGGCTGAGAAACTTTCTATTAGTGCGGCTGCAGTCTATTTATCCACGACTCCTTCAGTCATTAGTAGAACAATTACGCGACTGGAAAAAAAGTTAGGTATCCAGTTTTTTAGAAGAACAACTCGCCATTTGAGTCTCACTGAAGCAGGTCAGCTTTATTATGAGAAAATGCAGTACGCCTTTCAGTTAATTGACCATGCAGAGCGTGATATTCAGGGTGAACAACTGCAAATTTCTGGCAAAATTAAATTAAGTGTACCTACCACCTATGGGCATTATCGCCTCCCACCCTTATTACAGCAATTTCTTTTGCAATATCCCAGCATTCAAATTGAAGTTAGTATTTCTAATCGAAACGTTGATTTAATTGCTGAAGGATTTGATTTAGCTATTCGTCAAGGTCAGCTTCCTAATAGCACACTTATTGCCAGACCTCTGGAACTTGCACCTCTTCAACTTGTTGCCTCACCCGAATATTTAAAACGTATGGGTGTTCCTCAAACCTTGGAAGAATTAAATCATCACCAATGTATTGCTTTTGAATTACCGAGCAGTGGTAAGGTCATTCCATGGTTCTTTAAGAATGTAGATCAAGAAATTCAGTGGACACCAACAAATAGGATTTTGATAAAAGAAGATATTTTAGGAGTAGTATCACTTGCCGAAAGTGGATTAGGAATATGTCAAAGTTACAGCTTTATTGTTGATGAAAAAATTCAACAAGGAAAACTACATCCTTTACTTGAAGGTTATGCAGGTCATACACGCCCCTTTTCTTTACTTTACGCACAACATAAACATATGTCTTCTGCCACAAGAGCTTTTATAGATTTCTTATGCTCAACTGAGAATAGATGAACTTGGGGCCAGTTAAATTAGAATCACTTTTTTCTACATGGGCATTAAATATTCTATTTTAATAGAAAGCATACAAACCAGACACTAAACTCCAATAATCGAATCAAGGTTCTCCACATTTAAGGAGAAGTCTTTTGTTACATTTGCTCTAACAAAAGATATAGGGTCCTGCAACTGGGGACACGGAGTCAAAAATGAAATTAAATGCTTGGTTATGTAGCGCTGTTCTAGCAACTTCAATGGTTACTGTGGCACATGCTGACAATACAACACATGTAGCAGCTGCGTCTGCTTTGGGTAGTGTAGCTGGTACTGCAATTGGTAAAAGTATGGGCGGTACATCTGGCGCAACAATCGGTGCTGCTTTAGGCGGTGCTGGTGGTGCAGCTGTTGCGAGCGACCGTCGTAACCGTACTGAATCTGCGATTGGCGGTGCTTTAGGTGGTGGTGCCGGTTACACCGTTGGTAAAAGCATGGGTGGTACAAACGGTGGTTATGTCGGTGCTGCTTTAGGTGCTGCGGGTGGTTCTGCTTTAGGTAATAAAATTTCTAAAGACCGCTATACAACTAAATCTTCTAAACACTGGAAGAAAAAACACCGTCGTCATCACTAATCAAATTTGACGAACAGATATTTAAGCACCTTCGGGTGCTTTTTTATTGTGATGAAGCTATACGCTCATATTCCGTATGCTCATGGTTTATCCATAAATTAATATAAACACTACAAACAGACACAAAACTATCGTAACGCCTTTTGGGTTCTCCATAATTATTACGAAATTTTTTATTACATTTACCTCAAGATAAAAATACTGTCCTTTCAGTAAAAGGACATGGAGTTCCAAGATGAAAATGAATATTTGGTTAGCTAGTGCATTAATTGCAACATCTTCAATTGTTACAGTTGCACATGCAGACAATGGCACACGTGTTGCTGCAACCTCTGCTTTAGGTAGTGTAGTGGGTACTGCAATCGGTAAAAGTATTGGTGGTACATCTGGTGCAACAATCGGTGCTGCTTTAGGTGGTGCTGGTGGCGCAGCAGCAGCAAGTGATCGTCGTAATCGTACAGAAGCTGCAATTGGTGGTGCTTTAGGTGGTGGTGCTGGTTATACAGTCGGCAAAAATATGGGCGGTACCAACGGTGGATACATCGGTGCAGCAGTAGGTGCCGCTGGTGGTTCTGCATTAGGTCGTAAAGTTGCTGAAGATCGTAACTACGATGACCGTTATGACCGCGGACGTTACGATCGTGATGACCGTAAATATTACGATGGTGACCGTCGTTATTATAAAGGCGGTAGCCGTCGCCATGACAATGGCTTACACCGTGGTTGGTACAAAAACCGCTAATTCACAGAGTAATCAAAAGAGCACCTTCGGGTGCTTTTTTATTGATAGATAAAATTTAATATCGAAAAAAAACGATATACATCACACCCCATATATCGTATTATTTCGATATATCCTTATTCGAGAATATCGCATGCGATCACTTCAAGATACCAAGTTCTCTATCTTAGAACTTGCTCCTATTCGTAATGATAAAACCATCGAATTCTCATTACGTCACGCATTAGAATTGGCACAACATGCAGAAAAACTAGGCTATGAACGTTTCTGGCTTGCTGAACATCACAACATGGATGGTATCGCAAGTTCAGCTACCGCTGTCTTACTTGGTTTTATTGCAGCACATACACAGCATATTCGCTTAGGTTCAGGCGGGATTATGCTTCCTAACCATGCCCCTTTAGTTGTCGCCGAACAATTTGGAACACTTGCTACTTTATATCCAAATCGTATTGAACTTGGTTTAGGTCGTGCTCCTGGTACAGATCAACTCACTATGCGAGCTTTACGTCGTGGCCATCAAGAAACCGAAGATCAATTTCCTAGAGATGTTGTCGAAATCTTAAAATATTTCGATGTACCTCAAGCTGGACAAAAAATTATTGCAACACCGGGACAAAGCACACATGTTCCTGTTTGGTTACTTGGATCTAGCCTATTTAGTGCACAACTCGCGGCAAAACTTGGACTTCCCTACTCGTTTGCCTCTCATTTCGCACCACGTATGCTAGGTCAAGCCATTCAACTTTATCGAGAGAACTTTGAACCTTCTGCTTATTTAGATAAACCTTACGTTTCTATGGGTGTACCTGTTGTTGTAGCAGAGACTGATGAAGAAGCACAGTTTTTAGCAACAAGTGCATACCAACGTGTATTAGGCTTAATTCGTGGCGAAAGCTTAAAACTTAAACCACCAGTTGAATCAATGCAGGGATTGTGGAATACAGCAGAACAACTTTCTGTCGAAAACTTCTATGCAATGGCACAAATTGGGTCTGTAGATACGGTTCGTGCTGGCTTACAAAAGTTATTAGCTACATACGATGTTGATGAATTTATTTTTACATGTGATGTATACGATACAGTTAAACGTTTAGAAAGCTTCACACAACTCATGAATGTAAAAACAGAACATTAAACTCTACTTCAAGTTCCCATACTTGAATTGATTTCGAGTATGGGATGACCATCTATCTGAAAAGACTTTACCCCAACTTCCTGCTTGGTTATTTATATTAAAACGATAAAAACATCATGATTTAAAAAACCAAAAGGACTTTTGGAAAATGAGTATTAATATTAAAAATAACACTTCAAAATCAGTGATTTTTCAGAATATCTCTCAAGATTTCGAAGATTTTACTGGTCAAGTGATTTCATCAACATCAATTAAAGAGTTTGACTTTTCACATTCATCTGTCGCGATTATTGGTACAAATCAAGATAGCGTGACTCATCTTGAAAAAGTCTGTCAGCAAGCAAAATTTGTGACTGTCTTCCAAATCACCCCTCATTTTATTTTGCCCCATAGTCAGGTGGGTACACATAAGTTAATTACCCACCCACTTATTATCAAAAACCGCAGGTTATTTAACAATCGTGTTAAAAGCATTCTGGCATTACGTTTTCTAGAAACTCAAGTAAACGAACCATGGCTTAAGCGTCTTTTGACTCCCAATACTGCAACCACGAAAAAAGTATTTTTTAAATCCGACAGTTATTATGCAGCACTTCAGAAAACCAACTGTAAATTACAAACTTGGCCAATTGTTAAAATTACCAATAGATCTATTCACAGCATGGATGGTATAGAACAACCCGTTGATATTATTATCAGAACAATCCCATAAAAGTAAAAAAAGCATGGGTTTAGGCCATGCTTTTTTATTTACTCATATTTTTGCAAATTACCATGATCATCGTAATGCAAAATGATTCGCTGTTTTTCTTGCAACTCAGTTAACATTTCGGGAGTAACCAAGAATTGGGCAGCTAATAATTCAACAGAACTATTAGGCGCTTTAGCTCGTCGATCCTCACCACTAAACCTAATCCAGTTATAACTTGCCCACAAAATTAAAATGAGCGCGCTAATTCCGATCAGTAGGGCTAAATGTAGTAAAGTCTTAACTTCTGATAGATGATCAACCCAGACATAATCATAAATTAAGTGCCCTTCAAAAACCCATAAAAACAGTGAAACCAATGGAAAAAGCAACCACATCAAACAAATCCACCCAATAGTTTGCAATGTATAGTTTGCTGTTTTATTTTTCACATATTCAGGTTGATCAATATATTCGGGGATATCTAAAGTCTCTATATCCTTGTTTTCCTCAGGTTTCATGGGTTATCTCCACGGAAGCCGCGGTCTGGGCTCACCCAACGGGCACGTTTTTTAGTGTTAAATAAAGTCTTTGGTACCGCCACAACACTTGTAAATAAAGTAAGCAGCCAGAAAAATAATGGGTACCAGATTACCCAAAAATAGTTTCTAAAGAAGCGGCTGCGGTCATAGCGCTGATCAATCCACAAGCTAACCAAAAACTGAATCAGACATGTTCCACCTAGTATCACACCGTACCACTGTGGCATAAGCGTTTTAATCTGCCATTGCTGAGGTAGTTCAACAAATAATCCAACAAAAAATAGCGTGAAGATCATAATCATCACATAAGACCAGATAATACTGACTAGCGCCTCAATCATGACTGGCCACATTCTACGAACACGCAATTTAAACATCTGTGGAATATATTCTATAAGAACCTCCACCCCTCCTTGCGCCCAACGAAGACGCTGTTTCCACAGCCCCTTGAATGTCTCTGGCATATAGATATAACAAAGCGCTTGTGGAATATACTGAATATCCCAATGGTCGAGTTGTAACTTCCATGAAATATCAATATCTTCGGTAATTTTATCGTCAGACCAAAAACCGACTCGAACGAGTGCAGTTTTACGGAATGCAGCAATCACACCAGACACAGTAAAAATACGACCATATGTACGTTGTGCACGTTTAATTAAACCAATAATCGAAGAAAACTCACCAACCTGTAATTTTCCTAAAATACTAGATCGATTTAAAATTCGTGGATTACCCGTTACAGCACCAATTCGCGGGAAGTTAATAAATGGCTGCATTAACCAAAGTACCGCATGCGGATGTAACAACGCATCTCCATCAATACACACAAGATATTCGTATTTACTAACCAGTACTCCCGATCTTAAAGCTACGGCCTTACCCTGATTTTCTGCTAAGTGTACAACCCGAAGTCGTGAATCTTGCGCTGACAATTCATCGAGAATTTCGGCGGTCCTGTCACTACTTCCATCATTGACGGCGATCACTTCAAAATTTGGATATTTGGTTTGTAGCGCATAACGAATTGTTTGCCGCACTTGGGCTTCTTCGTTAAAACACGGAATAATAATACTGCATCCTTCACTAGTCGGTTCGGGAAGTGCTTGTTCACGGTATTCTCTTTTAAAGAAAAACCAAAGTCCCCCTACCATCCATGTCCAAGCCATCAGTAAGGGATATAAAAAAGCAAAAGCAAATAGAATATCGAGTAATACCCTCATTACTTTTTCCCCTCTACCAATCCAGCAAAAGGCTGATACATCACAGGGCTAGCATTCAGACTAATCGGATTATATAAATATTGATGAACATCTTTTGATTTTTCAAAGTCATAGCCATCAATACCGAATTTCTGGATTCCTATTCGCTGAATAGAAAAGAGCCCTTGCTGAACCTCTTCCCAAGCATTTTTTTGCGAGTTTTCTGGTAATACTAAAGTCAGCATTATTCTTTGCTTATCATTTTCATTAAGTGTATTTAAGAGCGTTAACAACTGATTAAATTGTTTTTTCTTACCAATCACATCAAACTTCAAATTGACTAAATCATGTTTTAACAAAAGTGCTTTTATAAGCTCAGGTAGATTTTCGATATGGTCTAAATCAGGTGTAAGTAATAAACTAAACTGTGCCTGATTACTCATATTTAAATAAGGTTTGACCGCTTTTTTAGTCAATTGACTCAGTTGTTCGAGTTGTTTTGATTGTTCAATGCAACTGCTTTCTTGCACTGTTACTTTTTGCATTGCGCAATTTAAAGATGATCCTGCATTAAGCTGAATACCACTTAAATTACTGTTAAAGCGTGCAATATCTTTAGCCAAATCTGAAGCTAAAAATGGTTTATCCTTTTGCGGATAAGCAGGCAATTCTAATATTACAGATTGGCCTGCACGGGTTTGAGCCTGCCATAAGCTACGATTTAAAATATCTTGTTGAACAGACATTTTATTTGTAGGGAAATAGGCAACATCATATTGCCCATCTTCATCTTTATCTTCCAAAGGCTTTAAGATTAAAGCGTTGTTTTTCAAGCTATACAGTTTTGATAGCAACTGCCCTAATTTTTCATCAGTCTGAGAGTTTTGTTGCGCTGCTAAGTGCTTTAAATCCATACTCACAAAATGACGTGGCTGCTTAAATAAATCTGCCTCTTCGAAGTTCAGGATATTTAACATACCCTCTGTCAGTTGTTCAGCTGTTGGGTTATCAATGACTAAGCTACGTTTAAAAGTTGAGTCACTTACGCGATTCATTCCATCACGTCCCAAACTGAATGAAAACTGGAAACCCGCCTGTTGTGCTAACTTTTCTAATTGCTCATTCACGGCACCATATGGCCAAATAATTGCTTTAGGATTAACCCCTACTTCTTTTTTCAAAACCGCATAAGATTTCTTTAAATCCTGCAAAATGCGTTGTTGATATTCTGCATCGGTTTCATAACGTGATTGCGATTTTAAATATGCATAAGAAGTCGCAGCCGGTTGCTCATTACCTTGAGGATTGGCCAACACACCATGATGTAAATCATCGCTATGGCTTGCAAACTCGGCTAAGCCAGATGCTTGCATTTCACGAACTTGAGCCCAATTCACCAAGTTACCTTGACCATAGGCTTCATAACCCGCTTTTGTATTACCATTTAACCAACTGGTTGGAAGTGCAAAAACTGCTGGAATCTGATATTGCTTAAGTAAAGGAAATACTCGGCTATAACTACTCAAAGCACCATCATCAAAGGTGAGTAGAATAGAGTTATGAGGTAATTCCTTACCTTGCTTACGCGCCTCTTCAATGTCTTTTAGACGAATCGATTTCCAGTCCGACTGACTAAGCCAATCGAGAAACTGCGCCAGATTATTGGTCTGAATCGCATAAATATCACGATCACCTTCCTTTAGCACATCATCTCGTACATCATGAAAAGTTAAAGAAACCGTATGATTTTTTGGTAATTCAGTATCAATGCGGGCATAGGAAAATTGTACGGGTAATAATGTTGAAGCAAACACACAGCTCAACATTTTTGACTTCATATTATTCATTAAAAACGCCCTTCAAATCCAAAAATACCGTAGGTATGTTGTTCATCATGACCATCGTATGGATGGTATTGCCAACCAACTCCATAATTAAGTTGCCAAGTCCGTGAGAGCTGCCATTGATGTTGATATTGCAAAGAATATGTTGGTCGAGCTGAGTAATCTGCTTGTTTATAAAGCCCGACTCCAGCTTCAAAATGCTGTTTAAATGAGCGTTCGTATTCTCGCCAAGTGACCCAGTCATGGCTTAAATTCAACTCAGCACTGTAGTGATTGCTTGGGCTAAAGTAAGCGGTCTCATCTTGGCTATTGCTGCCATAAAATCCACGTACCGTTCCGTAGGTAATATGATGAGGCGCATCAAATAGTCGTTCACGCCAAAAGGTCGAAAATTCTTGTTGTTTATTACCGTCGCTTATATCGGTTAAGCCATAACTTGCCCCAATTTGGCGTGACTCATCTTTTTGCCATGTCAAAGCGGCGCGGTAAGCTTGTCCATCCTCACCAGCATCAATTGCTTGTAATGGAATATTAGCCTGACTGTCATATTGCAATTGATATTGCCAGTGGTCGTTTAGCCATTGTGACCAATCAAGACGAACGCCTGCTTGTCCACCATCTGTACTTTGCGACAAGATTGCCGACAATGCCTTACGGTTTGCTTGCCACTCAGCACCAACACCATAACGTTGATCATGCACATCACCAAAACGGTATTCTCCGTAGCGATCTTGATGCCAAGCAAATAGGCGATAATTATCTTTAATCCAAGGGCTATTAATACGTGTTTCCATTTCTCGGTCTTTCAAACCATTTTGCCCACTCACAGAATCACTGTTCTCTGCTTTACTTTGACCCCAAGTTGTTGAATGTGAGATGGTTGCTCTATCACGATCATCTAATTCTTTTCGACTTTTAACTACACCACTATCTTCAGGATAATATTGCAAAAGACTTTCTGTGCTTTTGCGCCACTCAGGAATATTCCCTAAAGCCTGGGCATTTTGCATTTGGTTAATACGCGTATCTTTAGCAACTGGCGTTAAGCCATTTAAACGATCAATTGTTTGCTTCGCCTGTAATGGCTTATCTCTCCAGCGCTCAACACGAGCAAGGTTATTAATTAAACCTTCATTAGCAGGTGCAAGATCTACTTGTTTCTGAAAATGCTTTTCTGATTTATCCAAATGATTTGCATAAGCTAAATGCATGCCTTGTAAAGCGATATAATCATCACGATCAGGATGACTTGATTTATCCACCCCTTTGGCTTGACTGTATTTATACGTAGGGATCAACCGATCAACATCATTCAAAAGTTGCTCAGCTTGTTTATATTTTTCTTGTTCAATATAAGAATAATAAAGCCCCGTATATACCGTCATATCTGAATAGTTTTTTTCGGTAAGTAAGGTTTTAAAAGCGAGTTCAGCCTGCTGCGGTTGTCTTTCTGCTAAATAACTATCCGCAATCGCATGACGTACATAAGCAGGTAGCTTTTCTAACGATACATTTAATTTAGTAAATTCATCTAATACCGTACGGCTACGCCCACGAAAGTCCAAAGCATATAAATAGTCATAATGAAATCTTAAATAATTGGAGTCTGACGGTTGAATCAAAGGCTGTATTTGCTCACCTTGTTTCAACACAGCATCAAGCTCAGCAAAGCCTTCACTATCCGACATCCCTTCTCGATTGAGATATTTATAGCGAGTAATTGCATTATTTACACGTTGAGAAAACTCACTGACTTTTAGCCAGTGCTGTAGCGCTTCTGTTTGTGCATTTTTATCGCTGGCAAGCAATAACTGCTGAGCTTTTTTATATGAACCTACAGCCGCTAAGTCATAACTATATTCTTGTAAAACCGCAAAAGAGTTTGGTTGCTGTTGATAAGCTTGCTCAATTACAGATAAAGCATCTACTGGTGAATTAATGAGTCGATATGCATAAGCAATTTGAACAAATTGCTCAGCTGTAAGATTTTTACTCTTAATACTTGTTAAATGTACCTTAGCATTTACAGGATCTTGGGCTTCAGCATATAAAACTGCTAATAAAATCTGCCCATCAGATGTCTTGTGAATATTAAATTTGTTCGACCACTCAATTGCATCTTTAAAGTGTTTAAAATCACGCAAATTACGTATTAATGGTAATTGGCCATATTCTGGAAAAGTCACATAATTAATATTTGCTAAATGCTGAGAAAAAGTCAGTAGATCTTTTTTTTCACTTGACATTACAACTAAATAATCAGCTAGCAATTTTTGGTCATGTGGGTATTTATTTAGCAATTGATCTAATTTCAATATTGCTTGTTGAGTTTGTCCAGTTTTGTAAGTCTGAATAGCTTGCTCTCGCAATTCATCCACTTGAGCGGCATATAAATTAAGTGGCAAGATATATACCAATGAAAAAACACATTTTTTTAGCATTTTGATAATCAGATAGTCCCATATCGAGGTGGGAAAGTATAATTAAAATAAAAAATCAATCACACAACACCAAAAAAGTGTGAACCATTTAACATTTTATAAATTATGGATTTTTTATGGATGATTTTCTAAAATATTTAGAAAAATTAAATAATTACTATTTTTTAGCACAATAAAAAATATACACTTCTTTTCAATAGTGTTATTTAAATTTACAAATGAGTTTCAAAATATCCACGGGTTTATAACCAATAAAAACCTTTTAATAACATTTTGTTTTATATTTAAAACTTTTATTTTTCACTAAGATATATGTATAAAAAAACCATTCAACTTATCTATAACTAACCCGAATCCCGCTTAAGCCGATATTTCCATAACCCGAATTATCGGCTTATTTTGGTGACATATTTGATAAGCACATAAAGATGCATAAATACCAGCTAAATAGCCTGCAACACTTCTCGCTCTAGTTGTCACTAAATTGTACGTCCCTTTCAGCAAACTGAATAAAGTTTCTATTTTCTTGCGTTGTTTCAGATGGTATTCATCTGCTTTTGACAACTGTATAGATTTCATATTCTTTCGGTGATAAGTAATTAAATCAATACTTTGTACTCTTAATGTGCTCTGCAATTCTTGACTAATATAGCCACGATCAGCATACAATTTGGCAGTCATTCCTTTGACTAACTGTTCAACCATTTTAATATCTGCTGTATGCCCATTAGATAAAGCTGTACTGAGCATTTCACCAGACTGATTCATAAGCACATGCAGCTTACAGCCAAAGAACCAACCCATAGAACTTTTACCACGGGTTGCAATTGCTGCTAGGGATTTATGCCGTTGTATTCGTTGGTTTTTACAGACAGCTAATGTCGTTGAATCGATCCATAAATAAGAACTTTGCTGATCTTTCATCAAAGCGAAATGCAAAGCATGTAAAGCCAGTTGATGGGCATTGATCAGATGAATCATGCGTTGATAACAAGGAAGCTGTTTAAATAAATGTTTTTTGTCCAGTTTTAATGATGTAAAGAATGCTTTGAAGTTGTTGAAATGAGAGCACTTGTACCAAACAGCAATAAATATAATTTCAGAAATACTGAGCTGAGCAGGTCGACATCTTAGGCATTGAAAGTTCTGTTTTAGAAATTTCCAATAGATTGATTCAAATTTTAGAAAAAAATCATCAATGACGCAAAATAATTGGGTACTATCGAACATAAGGACTAGAGCTGTGAGTTTGGTGTGGTAACTCAACTGATGGCTCTAGTCCTTATGTTTTTCAAGTCAATTTCTTATCCGCGATTCGGGTTAACTAATATACAAAAATTGAATGGTTTAAATAAGCATTTGATTAAATTAACCAATACGACGTTTTAATCCCGTCATTTGTAAAATACGTGTTGAAATCTCTTCAATCGACATTTCGGTCACGTTTAAATATTTAATGCCTTCTGAAATATAAATCCCTTCAATTGCTCTTAGCTCCATTTGGCATTGGCTAAAACTTGCATAACGGCTATTCGCTTTACGTTCACTACGAATTGCGACCAAACGCTCAGCATCAATCATCAAACCAAATAACTTGCTACGATGAGCTCTTAATACTGCTGGTAACCGGTTATCATCTAAATCTTCTTCAGTTAATGGATAGTTTGCAACACGAATACCGAATTGAAGAGATAAGTAAATAGAAGTCGGTGTTTTACCCGAACGGGAAACTCCAATTAATATTAAATCGGCTTTGTCATAATGACGAGTACGTGCTCCATCATCATTATCAAGCGCAAAATGAACAGCATCAATACGGGCTTTATAATATTCAGAATCGGTTACCGCGTGGGTCTGCCCGACCAATGTTGTTGGTGGTGTCCCAAGCTCTTGCTCAAGTTTACTAATTAAGCCTTCAAAGACATCAAGATTAACTGCTTTAGCCGTATTAATAATCTCCCGCACATGCGGATCGACTAAAGTATCAAATACTAAAGGTAGGCAACCGTCTTTGGTTTGGCATCGATTAATCTCAACCACCACATCCATTGCCGCCTCTTCAGTTGTAATATACGGCATGATGTGAATATCAAAATCTACATTGGGAAATTGTGCTAATAACGAATGTCCAAGAGTCTCGGCAGTAATTGCAGTTCCATCAGAAATAAAAAAAACACTCCGCTTAAATTGTTTACTTTCTGACATTAAAATTCTCCTTAAACATTTGTCTTAGTGCTATATAATCTTTATAGTAAACTGATCTTACATGACTGTCGCTTAGTATAATTCTCAACTAAGCACTTTATTTTTATAATTTCATGCCAAGATAGACATTAATACTGCAAAAGTGGAGTGAAAACTTTGGAAGCGCGCGTAATCGGTCTAGAAAAATTAGGGAAACACGATGTCGAACTCGTAGGTGGGAAAAACTCATCTTTGGGTGAAATGATCAGCCATTTATCAAATGCTGGTGTATCGGTACCTGGTGGCTTTGCAACTACTGCTGCTGCCTATCGTGAGTTCTTAGACCAAAGTGGTCTTAACGCTCGAATTCAAGCAGAACTTGCTCAACTCAACGTCGATGATGTAAATGCTCTTGCAGAAACAGGTGCAAAAATTCGTCAATGGATTGTAGAGACTCCACTCACTGCAACCTTAGAACAAGAAATTCGCGCCGCTTTTACAGCACTTTCTAACGGCAACCCTGACATCGCGGTTGCCGTTCGTTCATCTGCAACTGCTGAAGATTTACCAGATGCTTCTTTCGCGGGTCAGCAAGAAACTTTCTTGAATATTCGCGGTATTGATAACGTACTTATTGCGATTAAAGAAGTGTTTGCTTCTTTATATAATGACCGTGCAATTTCTTACCGTGTGCACCAGGGTTTTGATCATGACATCGTTGCACTTTCTGCGGGTGTTCAGCGTATGGTTCGTTCTGAAACTGGCGCTGCGGGTGTAATGTTTACACTTGATACAGAATCTGGTTTCCGTGATGTTGTATTTATCACAGCATCTTACGGTTTAGGTGAGATGGTTGTACAAGGTGCCGTTAACCCAGATGAGTTTTACCTATCTAAACCATTATTAAATGCAGGAAGACATTCTGTTTTACGTCGTAACCTTGGTTCTAAACACCAAAAAATGATTTATGGTGAAGAAGGTTCTGCGGGTAAATCTGTTGTTGTTGTTGATGTTGAAAAACAAGATCGTCAACAATTCGCTTTAAATGATCACGAGTTACAAGAGTTAGCTAAACAAGCACTTATCATTGAGCAGCATTACGGTGCGCCAATGGATATCGAATGGGCAAAAGACGGTGATGATGGTCAAATTTATATTGTTCAAGCTCGTCCTGAAACTGTAAAAAGCCGCCAAAATGTAGGTACTATGGAACGCTACCTTCTTAAACAAAGAGGTACTGTTCTTTGTGAAGGTCGTTCAATTGGTCAACGTATTGGTTCTGGTAAAGTCCGTATTGTTAACTCAATTAAAGAAATGGACAAAGTACAAGAAGGTGACGTTCTTGTATCTGATATGACCGATCCTGATTGGGAACCGGTAATGAAACGTGCTGCTGCAATTATCACTAACCGTGGTGGTCGTACATGTCACGCAGCAATTATTGCACGTGAACTTGGCGTACCAGCGATTGTAGGTTGTGGTAACGCAACAGAAGTATTAACTGATGGTCAAGAAGTAACTGTTTCTTGTGCCGAAGGTGATACAGGTTTCATTTACGAAGGTGCATTAGATTTCGAAGTTCAACGCAACTCTATTGAATCTATGCCTAAGCTTTCGTTCAAAATTATGATGAACGTAGGTAACCCTGACCGTGCATTTGACTTTGCCCAAATTCCAAACGAAGGTATTGGCCTTGCTCGTCTTGAGTTCATCATTAACCGTATGATCGGTGTGCATCCTAAAGCTCTACTCAACATTGACAGCCTACCTCGCGAAACTCGTGCTGCTGTTTTAACTCGTACAGCGGGTTATGCTTCACCTGTAGATTTCTATGTTGAAAAATTGGTTGAAGGTATTGCGACTCTTGCTGCTGCATTTGGTGACAAGCCAGTTATCGTTCGTATGTCTGACTTCAAGTCAAATGAATATGCAAACTTAATTGGTGGTAAGTTATACGAGCCTGAAGAAGAAAACCCGATGCTTGGTTTCCGTGGTGCAAGCCGTTATGTATCTGATAACTTCCGTGATTGTTTCGAACTAGAATGCCGCGCACTTAAGAAAGTTCGTGATGAAATGGGTCTCACCAATATTCAAATCATGATTCCTTTTGTACGTACCGTATCTGAAGCGAAACGCGTTATTGAATTACTTGCACAAAATGGCTTGAAACGTGGTGAGAACGGCTTAAAAGTAATCATGATGTGTGAATTACCAACTAACGCCCTGTTAGCTGAACAATTCTTAGAACACTTCGATGGTTTCTCTATTGGTTCTAATGACTTAACTCAGTTAACGTTAGGCCTTGACCGTGACTCAGGTATTGTTTCACACTTATTTGATGAACGTGATGCAGCTGTTAAAGCACTTCTTTCAATGGCAATCCATGCCTGCCGTAAAGCAGGTAAATATGTAGGTATCTGTGGTCAAGGTCCTTCAGACCATCCAGATCTTGCAAAATGGTTAATGGAACAAGGTATTGAATCTGTTTCTCTTAACCCAGACTCAGTTTTAGATACATGGTTCTTCCTTGCTGAAGAAAAAATCAAGCAAATCTAATATGTTATAAAAAAAGGCCCATCCGTGGGTCTTTTTTCATCTTTAGAATAGAGAATTTTTATTTATGCAAATTTACTTGGCACGTAATAATCAACAAGCTGGGCCTTATACTTTAGAACAAGTAAATCAAATGTTGGCTAGCCAACAAATTTTGTTAACTGATTTAGCTTGGCATGAAGGCATGACAGAATGGAAAGCTTTAGGAGAATTAACCCAAGGTAAACTTGTATATCAACCTATCGGTTATTCTGTACCTACAATAAATACGAATACATCAACTAATGAAACTATTCGTCAAATTCGTGTAGAACCTAAAGTTCATGAACTTGCGTCTATTCCAGCTCGGGCTTTAGCAAAAATTATTGATTTATTGCTTTGGTTACCAATCGCTGCAATTCCTTCTTTTTTCTTTAATGAAGCTCAATATAAGCAATTATTCGAGCTGCAAAAACAGATGCAATCTGCCGAAGTCGCATCGACTAAAGCTGCAGAATTGCAACAGCAACTTTTTACTTTAATTCCAATAGAAGCTTGGCATTCAATGCTTCTTTACATCGTAATTATGCTTGCAATTCAAGCCGTTCTTTTAACAAAGTTTGGTCAAAGTATAGGTAAGAAAATCGTCGGAATTAAAATTGTAGATGCTGAGGACAATAGCAAGGTTAATTTAACTCGCATCTTCTTATTAAGAAGTATTGTTTTTATCATATTAAACTTACTGTTTATGCCGATCAGTACAATTATTGACTACGCTTTTGCATTAGGACAAAAGCGACAAGCTTTACATGACAAAATTGCAAGAACAAAAGTGATCAAATGATAGTGAATGACTCATTCATTTAATGTCTAAAAAAAGAGGAGGCGCCCTGCCTCCTTTTTTCTATAGTGAGTTGATATTTAAATAAAAGCTCTATTGAAATTAGATACCCTACAAAAAAAATCGGGTTTTAAAACAATTATTTCAGCCTACTTTATGTATAGCTTAGTTTGTCGATATGAGGCATAATGCCCTACAACGTAGCGGTGTCATATAATTGAGAAGTCTAAATTTAAGGATTAGCGTTCTCAATCATGCGACACTTTAATCGCTATCCCATATTTAATTAGGGAATGGGACTCTTCACCGAGGTTGTAAAATGAGACAAACGATTTTAGCTGTATTGTCTTTATCAACGCTTGCCGCACTTTTGACTGGGTGTGGTGGTGATATGGTACTTCTAAACTCTAAAGGTCCAGTTGGTCAAGGTCAAAGTGACCTTATGATGACTGCGATCTATTTAATGTTACTTGTGGTGATTCCTTCAATCATCATGGCATTATGGTTTGGTTGGAAATATCGCGCGTCAAATAAAGATGCAGACTATAAACCTACATGGGCACACTCAACTGCAATTGAAGTTGTAGTATGGGGTATCCCTGTCATTATTATTGGTATTTTAGCTTGGTTAACTTGGTGGGGTTCCCACAAGTATGACCCATACCGTCCTTTAGAATCAGATAAAGCACCTTTAACTATTCAAGTTATTGCTGAACAGTTTAAGTGGATCTTTATTTATCCTGAACAAAACATTGCAACAGTTAACGAAGTACGTTTCCCTGAAAAAACTCCGTTAAGCTTTAAAATCACTTCTAACTTTACAATGAACTCATTCTTCATTCCACAGTTAGGCGGCCAGATTTATGCAATGGCAGGTATGCAAACTCACCTTCATTTGTTAGCAAATGAAACTGGTGTATATCGTGGTTTCTCTTCTAACTACTCAGGTTACGGTTTCTCTCAAATGCGTTTCAAGGCGCATAGTGTTACAGAGCAACAATTCAACGAATGGGTAGCAGCGGTTAAAGCAGGTAATGGTTCAACCATTAACCCAGAAGCAGTTCAAAAAACTACGCTTGACCAAGCTGAATTGGCAACCTTACGTGATGGTAACCGTTCTAAGCATCAGATCGAGCATTTAGTAAATCGTGCTAAAGCTGCTGGTGATGAAAAAGCAGTTGCTGAAGCTGAAGCTATGAAACCGTTCCCGACTAAGCCACACCCTGTGACTTATTACTCTACTGTTGAGCCTAAATTGTTTGAAACAATTATCAACCACTATATGAGTAACTATCATGGTGTTGACCACTCTGCTGAACACGCAACAGCTGACACTCATGCTGCAGCTGAACACGCTGCTCAAGGGGAATAAGACATGGATATGATTTTTGGTAAACTGGGTTGGGACTCTATCCCGACAGAGCCAATCGTACTTGTCACCATGGTCCTTATGGCAATTGGTGCAATTGCAGTGCTTGGCGGTATCACCTATTTCAAAAAATGGGGATATTTGTGGAATGAGTGGTTTATTACGGTAGACCATAAAAAGATTGGTATCATGTATATCATCGTATCTGTTGTCATGCTTCTGCGTGGTTTCGCCGATGCGATCATGATGCGTTTACAACTTTTCCTCGCTAAAGGCGGCGGCGAAGGTTATCTACATCCTGACCACTACGACCAGATCTTCACCGCACACGGTGTAATCATGATCTTCTTCGTAGCAATGGGTCTCGTTGTAGGTATGATGAACATCTCTGTACCTTTACAGATTGGTGCTCGTGACGTTGCTTTCCCATTATTGAACTCTTTAAGCTTCTGGTTATTCGCTGGTGCTGCTGGTTTGATGATGCTTTCACTTGTATTAGGTGAGTTTGCTGCGACTGGTTGGATGGCTTACCCTCCTCTATCTGGCATTCAATATTCTCCTGGTGTAGGTGTCGACTACTATATCTGGGCACTTCAGGTTTCTGGTCTAGGTACGCTTTTATCTGGTGTTAACTTCTTCGTTACCATCATCAAAATGCGTGCGCCTGGCATGAAATTAATGGACATGCCTATTTTCACGTGGACTTCACTTTGTACGGCTGTATTAATCATTGCATCATTCCCTGTATTAACAGGTACACTTGCAATGCTTACTCTTGACCGTTACTTCGGCTTCCATTTCTTCACAAATGAGCTTGGCGGTAGCCCAATGCTTTATGTGAACTTGATCTGGACATGGGGTCACCCTGAAGTATATATCTTGGTATTACCAGCATTTGGTCTATACTCAGAAATCGTTGCAACCTTCTCTCGTAAAGCGTTGTTCGGTTACAAGTCTATGGTGTATGCAACTATCGCGATTACTGTTCTTGCGTTTGTTGTATGGCTTCACCACTTCTTCACCATGGGTGCTGGTGCGAACGTTAACGCGTTCTTCGGTATCATGACCATGGTTATTGCGATTCCTACTGGTGTGAAAATCTTCTCTTGGTTATTCACCATGTATAAAGGTCGCATCACCTTTACTACTCCAATGTTATGGACGCTTGGCTTCCTTGTAACATTCGGTATCGGTGGTTTAACTGGTGTACTTATGGCTGTTCCACCTGCGGACTTCTTGGTACACAACTCATTATTCTTGATCGCTCACTTCCATAACGTAATTATCGGTGGTGTGGTGTTTGGTATGTTTGCCGGCATCATTTACTACTGGCCAAAAATGTTTGGTTGGAAGCTCAACGAAGCATGGGGTAAAGCAGCGTTCTGGTTCTGGTTCTTCGGTTTCTATTTTGCATTCATGCCACTTTATATCCTTGGTTTCATGGGTATGACTCGTCGTTTGAATACATATGACAACCCTGAATGGGATCCGTACCTTGCAATTGCATTATTTGGTGCTGTTCTTGTTGCAATTGGTATTGCATGTTTCTTAATGCAAATCATCGTTGGCTTCTTACAACGTAAAGACAACATGGACCTTACTGGCGACCCATGGGATGCTCGTACGCTTGAATGGGCAACCTCTTCTCCTGCCCCATTCTATAACTTTGCGCATGAACCAGATGCAAGCGGTATCGACCGTTTCTGGACTGACAAAGAAAATGGTGTAGCATACGCACGTAACACTAAATATGAAGACATCCACATGCCGACCGATCGTGCTGCTGGTTTTGTCATTGCAATGTTCATTACTCTTCTTGGCTTTGCACTCATCTGGCATATTTGGTGGCTCGTTGTTGTTTCATTCGTTGCAGCTGTTGTTAGCTTGATCGTAAGCTCATTCACTAAGAATGTTGACTACTACGTTCCTGCTGCTGAAGTTGAGCGTATTGAAAACGAACGCTATGCTTTACTTGAAAAACACTTGAAGAAGGACTAAGGAAATGGCTGAAGTACTTCATCACGACAACCACGGCCATGACGGTCATCATGAACATGATGATACTGATTTAACGGTTTTTGGTTTCTGGACATACTTGATGAGTGACTTGATTCTTTTCGGATCACTCTTCATTGCGTTCGCTGTATTAAGCAGCCATGTGCCACCAGGAACTCCAAGTGCATATGACCTATTCCATGACTCATTAGGCTTCGTGTTAACTGAAACATTTGCCTTATTGATTTCATCGGTAACGTTTGGTTTTGCTGTACTTGCATCTTATAAAAAGAATGTAAATCAAGTTATCACTTGGTTATTCATTACATTCCTTTTTGGTGCATCGTTCATTGGAATGGAAGTCTATGAATTCCATCACCTTGTACATGAAGGCCACGGTCCAACTCACAGTGCATTCTTATCATCGTTCTTTACTTTGGTTGGTACACACGGTATCCACGTAACTTCTGGTTTAGTGTGGATGCTTGTATTAATGTATCAAATCAAGACTAAAGGTTTGACTTTACCGAATACACGTCGTCTTGCTTGCTTAAGCTTGTTCTGGCACTTCCTTGACATCGTTTGGATCTGTGTATTCAGCGTCGTTTACTTACTGGGAGTTCTCTAATGAGTAGTCATGAGCATAATGCTGCTGGTGCGTCACACGGTAACTTTAAGCAATACACTGTTGGATTTATCCTTTCTGTTATCCTCACCATCATTCCTTTCGGAATGGTGATGGCGGGTGGTTTCAGTCGTGGTCTTTTAGTTACAGTGATTGCAATCACTGCGGTTGCTCAGGTTCTTGTACAACTTGTGTACTTCTTACACATGAATACATCATCTGAACAACGTTGGAATATGATTGCATTCATCTACACAATTCTATGTATCGCCGTGCTTTTAATCGGTTCTGTGTGGATTATGAATTACCTTCACTACAATATGATGATCTAAACTGATTGTCATGTTGAAAAAATATCTATTCCTGACTAAACCAGGAATTCTCTTCGGTAATTTCATTACCACCTTGGGCGGCTTTTTCTTAGCCGCCCAAGGCTCTATAGACATCTCATTATTACTTCTCACCTTACTTGGAACAACTTTAGTTGTGGCCTCTGGTTGCGTGGTTAATAATGTTATAGATCAAGATATTGATACAAAGATGCAGCGCACACAAAACCGTGCACTTGTTAAAAAAACAATCTCTCCTACTGTTGCGCTGATATATGCATTAGTGCTTGGGGTAATTGGTTTTAGCATTTTATGGTTTGGTGTAAATGGTTACGCATTTTTGTTTGCAATGATTGGTTTTATTGTCTATGTCGGTTTTTATAGCTTGTGGACCAAACGCACCTCAATCCATCAAACCGTCATTGGTAGTATCTCCGGGGCGAGCCCTCCTGTTATTGGTTATACAGCAGTAACTCATCAATTTGATGTGGCAGCCTTGCTTTTGTTTTTAGCATACGCTTTATGGCAAATGCCTCACTCTTGGGCAATTGCAATTTATCGTTTTGATGATTACAAAAATGCGGGAATTCCAATTTTGCCTGTAGCACGTTCTATTTATCGTACGAAAATTGAATGTGTAATCTATATCCTATTATTTGCAGCTGTTTTGAATGGGTTATATTGTTTTGGCTATACCAATGTATTCTTTTTAATTACCTTTAATGCTCTGACCGCATATTGGTTATATTTATCAGTTATTGGATTTAAAGCCGAAAATGATCAATTGTGGGCTAAACGTTTTTTCCTGTACTCGGTCATATTAATTACCTTGTTAAGTTTAAGCTTTAGCTTTACCTATCAATCCCCTGCTCCAAATCTTCCTCTCTTTTAAACAAGAGAGGATTTCCTCTTTATAGTAAAGAAGTTTTACTTTTCTGATCAAAAGATTTGTTTTTAGTCGAACTTTTACCTATAATTCAGCCTTCGCAAATTTTGCGGCATAACTTATTAAGTTATGACTCCTTGCTTCTAATTTTTTATTAGGGGCTGTTTAAACCGTAAGGAGCTGACAATGCGTCATTACGAAATCGTACTTTTGGTACACCCAGACCAAAGCGATCAAGTTGTAGGTATGGTTGAACGCTATATCTCTCAGATCAAAGAAGCTGAAGGTCAAATTCACCGTTTAGAAGATTGGGGCCGTCGTCAATTGGCTTACCCAATTAACAAAATTCACAAAGCGCACTACATTCTTATGAATGTTGAATGTGGTCAAACTACGCTTGATGAGTTAGAAGAATTATTCCGTTATAACGACGCGATCATTCGTAACCTTATCATCCGTCGTGAACACGCAATCACTGAAGAGTCATTGCTTGCTAAGAGTGCTGAAGAAAAGCGTGCGCGTAAAGCTCAACGCGAAGAAGCACAGCAAGTTGCTCAAGAAGCTGAATAAGGAGAACATCAATGGCACGTTTTTACCGTCGTCGCAAGTTCTGCCGCTTTACAGCTGAGAATGTTGCGTACATCGACTACAAAGATATCGACACTTTAAAACAGTACATCACTGAAAACGGCAAGATTGTTCCTAGCCGTATCACTGGTACTAAAGCTCGTTATCAACGTCAATTAGCACTTGCTATCAAACAAGCTCGCTATTTGTCTTTGATTCCGTACACTGACAACCATAAGTGAGGTGATCTGTGGACGTTATCTTATTACAACGCATTAAGAACCTTGGTAAATTAGGCGATAAAGTATCAGTTAAAGCTGGTTACGGCCGTAACTTCCTTATCCCTCAAGGTAAAGCAGTTGCAGCTACTGAAGCTAACACTGCTGCTTTTGAAGCTCGTCGTGCTGAACTTGAAAAGCAAGAAGCTGAAGTTTTAGCTGCTGCTCAAGCACGTGCTGAACAATTGAACGAAGTTAACATCGTTATCACTGCTAAAGCTGGTGACGAAGGTAAACTGTTCGGTTCTATCGGTACTCGTGACATCGCTGACGCATTAACGAATGCTGGTCTTACAGTTGACCGTGCAGAAGTTCGTTTACCAAATGGTGCGCTTCGTCACACTGGTGAATTCAACATCGCAATCCAATTGCATCATGATGTTGTTGCAGAAGTTCTCGTTACTATCGTATCTGAGTAATTTCTCATCAAAAAAAAGAGCATGCTTTTGCATGCTCTTTTTTTATGTTTCAAATTTTAAAATAAGATATATTAATTCCTGATCAGTTCTTCAGTTTAATTGGTTTTTTAATTAGGTAGTTTATTTAATTTTGTTTTAAGATAGTTCTCGGCTTTACAGCCTCTTTGTGTACACCTTTCTTTATCATCAGGTCTAATTATGTCTCAGGCGAATGCCACTTCTTTAGCGCTTTCATCTCCAACAGAAAATAAAACGAGTGAATCAGGCCAACTTAAAGAGTTTCGCACTCCCCCACACAATTTAGCTATTGAACAAGCTGTTCTAGCTGCCCTGATGACAGTTGCCGAATCTTTCGAACAAGTTAATGATGTACTCAAAGAAAATGATTTTTACGCGACTCGCCATAAATATATTTTTCGTGCAATCGAGAAATTAGCACAAGAAAACTCACCTTATGATGCCGTCTTAGTAAGTGACTGGCTCTTAAAACAAAATTTACTAGACGCTATTGGTGGCGAAGAATACTTAATGCAGCTTATGGCTGACTCACCTTCAAGTTTCTATAACTTAGAAACTTATGCCACTAAAATTAAAGAGTTTTCTACACTTCGTAGCATGATTAAAGTTAGTACTGAAATTTTGCAAAATGCTTATGACACGAAAGGCCGCGGTGTTAGTGAAATTTTAGACTTAGCTGAAACAAGTATTTTCTCATTAGCAGAACAGCACAATAACAATAAAAAAGATGCTGGTCCTAAATCTATTAGTTCTGTTACCGCCGACGTAATTAGTAAGCTTGATGAGCTTTCAAAATTAGATGGCAATATTACAGGTTTAACGACTGGCTTCTTAGAACTTGATAACAAAACATCTGGTATGCAACCTGGTGACTTAATTATTGTTGCTGCACGTCCATCGATGGGTAAAACTACTTTTGCCATGAACCTGGTTGAGAGTGTTTTGCAATATAACAAGTTACCTGCTCTGGTCTTTTCAATGGAGATGCCAGCAGACTCAATTGCGATGCGTCTTATTTCCGCAATGGGTAAAGTCCATCAAGGACATTTACGTTCGGGAAATTTAGATGCAGATGAATGGACCAAGGTAACTGGTACAATTTTGCAGCTTCAGCAAATGCATTTGTATATTGATGACTCATCTGCTCTGCCTCCAACTGAACTTCGTGCCCGTGCTCGTCGTGTTGCCAAAATGCATGATGGTAAAATTGGTTGCATCATGGTCGATTACTTGCAGCTCATGAAAGTCCCAGGCATGGGTGATAACCGTGTAGGCGAGATTTCAGAAATTTCACGTAGCTTAAAAGCGTTAGCGAAAGAAATGCAATGTCCTGTTATTGCACTTTCCCAGCTTAACCGAAGTCTGGAAAACCGTCCAAATAAACGCCCTGTAATGTCCGACTTACGTGAATCCGGTGCGATCGAGCAGGATGCCGACTTAATTATGTTTATTTACCGTGATGAGGTTTATAACAAAGAGTCAAAAGAAGCCGGCACTGCAGAAATTATTATTGGTAAGCAGCGTAACGGTCCAATTGGTTCAGTTCGTCTTGCTTTTGAAGGTCAATATACTCGATTTAGTAATCTCTCTCCTGAGTATTACAGCCAATATGATGATGAAGAATAAGCTCTATCTCTAGCCCAAAGGAGTAAATGAGGGTGCGCCAAGCAACAGTTTATATTGACCGTAATGCACTTCAATATAATTTAAGCCGTGTCAAACAACTCGCAACAAATTCAAAAATTGTAAGTATGGTAAAAGCTAATGCTTATGGACATGGAATCAAAGACTGTTTAGCAGCCTTAAATGCATCAGATGCCTTTGGTGTCGCCTGCCTACAAGAAGGTTTGGAAATTCGTGAATTAGGATTTCAGCAGCCTGTTACTTTAATTGAAGGGGTATTTTCTGAAGATGAAATGCCAATTGCAATTAAACAAAAATTTGAATGTGTCATTCACCATCAACAACAGTTTGAATGGTTGATTAAACACAAACAAGCGTACATCAACCAAAGTTTAAAAGTCTGGGTTAAACTTAATAGTGGGATGAACCGGTTAGGTTTTAAAAATCCAGAAATTATTGAAATTATTAAAACTTTAAAATCTGAAGGATTTACTTGTGTACTTGCGATGCATTTCGCAAATGCAGATGTAGACCATCCACTTAACGAGCAACAAAAACAACAATTTCTACAAGTTAAACAAGCTTGTGATCCAGTTTTAGCTTCTTGCTGTAACTCAGCTGCCATTTATAAATGGCCAGAGTTACATTTTGATTATGTTCGTCCGGGTATCATGCTTTACGGCGCCTCACCTTTTGCAAATCAAACAGTCTATGATCTTGACTTAAAACCAGTGATGACTTTTTCAGCAGAAGTGATTGCACTCAACCATATTCAAACTAATGAACATGTCGGTTATGGATCAACTTTCTGCGCCACGCAAGCAATGGATATCGCGATTGTTTCTATAGGTTACGGTGATGGTTATCCACGAGCTTATGTTAAACAAAACTATGTCGCTATTGATAAACATCTCTGTGCAGTTGTAGGGCGAGTGAGTATGGATATGATTGCAATCGACGTGACAGGCATGCAAGTAAAATTAGGCACTCCAGTTGAACTCTGGGGTCCACATCGCTTAGTTGATGATGTTGCGGATGCAAACGGAACGATAGGATATGAATTACTCTGTCGCTTAAGTAATCGCCCCACTCGTAAAAGCAGTTAAATAATAAATATAAAAAAAAATCCAAGCATGCTTGGATTTTTTTATTTAAACACGCAAAATTTATCGCCAGTAATCATCTGTAGGCTTTGGCATTTCCTGTAATCCCCGACGAAGAGTATCTGACCATTGCTTACTAATCTGTGAGAAATAAGGATCATCCTCGGTTATTCGTTTTCCCATGGGGATAACAAAGCTATCTTTAATGTAGACCAATGCATCAAGTGGTAAGCCAACAGAAACATTTGAACGCAAAGTCGAATCAAAAGAAATCAGGCTACAACGTAATGCATCGTCTAGTGGCATTGCATAATATAAAGCTCGATCCAGAATAGGCTTTCCATATTTACTTTCACCTATTTGAAAATAAGGTGTATCTGTAGTTGCACAAATAAAATTGCCTTGTGGATAGACATTATAGAGTTGCATATCCCCACCTTTAATCTGCCCACCTACCAAAATACTACAGGCATAATTCATTTGTTCTTGGGTGTCCGAACTAATATCCTCTAAAACAGTTTTTAAGGTTTTACCAATCAGTTCAGCCGCCTCAAACATCGTATTAACACTATATAGGTTAGGCTCTTGCTGCAAAGTAAGGGCATTTTGTAAATGACCTATAACAGCTTGTGTTGTTGCTAAGTTACCTGCAGTTTGCAAGGCAATAAAACGTTCTCCGGTAACGCCGAAAGTATGCAGTTTTCGGAACACAGAAATATGGTCAACTCCTGCATTGGTCCTCGTGTCACTAATAAACACTAAACCTTGTTCCAATCTTAGCGCACAACAATAGGTCATTTCATTCTCTTTACATTCAACATGCCAACACTTGAACCACAGACATCATGTTCTCAACTCCACCTTGCTCTCTTACGCCACGAATAGGTGCCACATCGAGATAGTCACGTCCTACAGCAAGGTAGATGTGATGTTTGGGTGTAAACAATTGATTGCTTACATCAAAACAATACCACTGATTTTCTAAAAATACCTCCGCCCAAGCGTGACTGGCAAGGTGCGGATAGTTTTGATCAAATAGATAACCAGAGACATAACGTGCAGGTAATTGTAGCGCACGACACATCGCAATTAAAATGTGAGCATGATCTTGACATACTCCTTGACCTGCATGAAATGCTTCAATCGCAGTTGTCTGAACCGAAGTACTTTCAGGTTGGTAAAGTATTTTTTGCAAGATATATTCGCTTAATAACGCAATATGCTGTCGGTCCTTAGCCACTACAATATTTTTGGCAAAGTCCAACATTCCCGAATCACATCGAGTTGCACCTGTCATCTGCAAAAACAAATTTGTAGGTGTAGAGAGATCAACACAACCCCATTCTACATTTTGAAGCTCAACAATGCCTTGAGCCATAAATGTCAGATGTTGATATGGATAACGCTGACTAGCCGTCATCCATACATTGTTAAATATATCTCTCTTTATTGTCTTATCACCCGGCACGCTAATTGCCCAATTTATAACATGTTGATGCGGTGATGTTTGAGGCATCATTTTAATATACTGAATGCTGTTCCGAGCAGTTTCAGTATAGCTATAATGCGTTTGATGATTAACCATCAATTTCATAATCAGCCCTTAAACATATTTTCTAACTGCTGTGTAAAAGTATAGTAAGCATCCCAAGTAAGTTGCTGCTTTAATACTTGCCAATTTTCATCTATATTTTCCCAATTCAAATTAGCAAGCTGTTGCACCACCAAATCTAGTTCTAATACAAGAACAGATAAATCTTCTCCAAAACGCAGCTCTATATCAAATTGCTCTATTTTTTGGCCTAAATGCAAAAATAAACGTACATCCTCATGTTCTGCTTCTAGTATTTGTGTGCATTGTTCGACAGCTTTACTTAATGCATCAGGTTGAGGTTGAAGTGTATTAATAACATTATTTAATTCTGCATAAGCATGTGATGACAAAATACCTCTTAGTTCCTGAATATTATCTTTAGCAATAATGAGCTGGTTCAGTAATGAAAATGTTTGCTTCTTGTCTAACATATAGTGATTTAGTAATTCTGCATTTTCTATAACCAAACCAAATGCTGCTGCAAATTTTGTTGCTTTCTCATCTTCTGTAAAGGGTAAATGAGAGGCTGCAAATTTAACTCGCATCAAATATCGGCCCAACCAATATATTTGATGCGCACTCGAATTGAGTAAAACCATAAAGTTCCTCTTAACCCACAATCAGGAATGTAACGTTTCGACAACCCATGTATCTTTTATACCGCCACCTTGAGATGAATTTACGACCAAGGAGCCAGCTTGCATTGCAACTCGGGTTAAGCCACCAGGTACAATCTCGGTACGATAAGGTGAACTTAATACAAATGGACGTAAGTCAATATGACGCTCAGCTACGCCGCCTGTCGTTAAAGTTGGAGCAACGGATAAAGCTAATGTAGGCTGTGCAATATACATATGTGGCATAGCAATTAATTTTTTTCTAAAGTCATCAATTTCGCATGAGCTTGCTTTAGGCCCAATCAACATGCCATATCCGCCTGAACCTTGTGCTTCTTTAACGACTAATTGATCAAGATTAGAGAGTACATAATCTAAGTGTTCTTCCTTACGGCACTGATAAGTAGGTACATTTTTTAGAATTGGTGTTTCATCCAGATAATATTGAATCATTTGATCTACATAAGGATAAATAGATTTATCATCGGCCACACCAGTTCCAGGTGCATTTGCAATCACAACATTTTTTTGCAAATAAGCAGACATAAGTCCTGCAACACCTAAAGCACTATCTGGTCGAAATGCTAAAGGATCTAGAAAATCATCATCTAAACGGCGGTAAATTACGTCTACTTTTTGACGCCCACGAATAGTTTTGACAAAAACTTGATCATTTTCTACAAATAAATCACGATTTGTAACTAAGGGCACATCCATTTCACGCGCTAAAAAAGCATGCTCATAATAAGCACTATTAAAACGTCCTGGTGTTAGTACCACGATAAAAGGTTGATCGGCAGGTGAATTCTCTTGCAATATTTCTTTTAAAAGTTTTGGATAATGCTCAATTCCTTGTAAATTATTGGCTGTACATAGCTCAGGCATTAATTTCTGGCTAATATTTCGGCTTTCAATCATATAAGACACACCGGAAGGTGTTCTCAAGTTATCTTCTAATACAAAAAACTCCCCTTCATCGTCACGAATAATATCAATTCCACTAATTTGTGAATAAATTTTCCCCTTTAAAGAATGTTTAAGCATATGAGGCTGGAAAGCATCATTCCCCATAATTTGTTCTTCAGGGATAATTTGCTCTTTTAAAATATGTTGTCCATGATAAATATCGTCCAGGAAATAATTTAATGCTTTAACACGTTGCGCACAGCCTGAGGCAATCTTTTCCCATTGTTTTTTTTCGATTACTCTTGGAATTAAATCAAATGGGATAGTGCGTTCCGTCCCTTCTTTATCACCATAAACATTAAAAGTGATCCCATGGTAAAGAAAATGTTGTTTTGCTTGGGTATTTAGCTCCTTTAGCTCATCTAAAGTACGGATGCTCAACCATTGTTCAATTTTTTTAGAAGCTGCACCATTTGACGTTACATCATCAAGCATCTCATTAAAGAACTGTGATTTGAGTTGCTCAAAGAGATTAGTTTGCACAGAAATATGTTCTAAAAAAGAGGTTGGGTTAATGAGTGCCGTTGTTGTCTGCTCTTGTATAAAAAAATCATTATCAATATGTAATTCATGATCTTGTTCTGACATAACCACCTCGTCTTATCATTTATCTATATTTCATTTTTAAATAAGCAATTTCAGTGCCACTTATATATCTATAGTACTTTTACGGCATTATTGTTCTAACTTTCTTCTAAATATTAACATCGTTTGCCCAACGGGCTATAAACCGAATCTGACAAACTTGCTAAATCTGTAAAGATTTTTTATTGTGTTGACACCAAAGCAATTGGATATAGATGTATTACGCTTATGTCTGTAATAGAAAAAGAAACTTCGAATAGTTTATATCGCCAATGGCAGATTTTATCTCGCCTACCGACCGGTAAATGGATCGGAACTCGAGAATTACAAGAAATGCTTGAACGTGAAGGTATTGATATTAGTTTAAGAACTATTCAACGTGACTTAAATCAAATTGCTCAACGCTTCCCGATAGAGAGCAATAAAGCCGTACCTCAAGGGTGGCGGTGGCAATCGGATGCACCTATTCAAAGCTTACCTCACATGACAAGTTCTCAAGCAGTAACCTTTATGATGGTTGAGGAACACCTTAAGCACTTACTCCCTCCCAGCCTGCTTGATGAGATGGGACCATGGTTTGATTTAGCCAAACGAAGTCTTTCTACTCAAAATAATGTGAGACAGTGGATTAACCGTGTACGCATTGTTCCTGCAAGTCAACCTCTTATTCCACCTGTAGTCGATCGAAATGCTCAACAAGCAATTTATGAAGGCTTGCTCCAAGACAAGCAAATAGAATGCATTTATCGAGCACGAGTCAATCAGGGTGAAGACCGAACATATATCTTAAATCCTTTAGCATTGGTACAAAAAGGTGCAGTAATTTATTTAATTTGCACACGACATGACAAAACTGAAGTTCAAACTTTTGCTCTGCACCGTTTTAAATCAGCAAAAGTATTAGACAGTCGAGCACTACATCCTGTTAATTTTGATATTGATCATTATATTGATTCAGGTGCTTTAGGCTTTAGAGTGGACTACAACCAGCCAACTGAATCAATTCAGCTCACCTTAACCATGACAGAGCAAACTGCTAAAACTTTTTATGAAAGTCAGTTAAGTAAAGATCAAACAATTACCCCACTTGAGGAAAATATTGTAGAAGTCACAGCGACTGTACCTTTTACATCTCAATTGGTATGGTGGTTACGTAGTTTTGGTAAGAAATTACTCCATATTGAACCAGTACAAGTACACAATGCTGTGCGAGAAATTGAAACTGAGAGTAAATAGATATAAAAAAAGAGAACCATAAGGTTCTCTTTAGATTTTGAATTGTAATTTTCTTAATTTTATATTGTTCTTATATTTTTACTTGTTTTCAGATCAAGATGTTCTCCCCCACCAAAACTGATCTGCTCTTTCTTTTGCGCTATTTTGAACATGAGCTTTGGCATGCCATTTCATATCCATTGTAGCGAATTGATTTCATTGTCATCATTAAAGCCCTCTTGTTTGAACGTGAATTTAATATAACTGGCGACTCAAAATATGTGAAATAAGAAAAAAAGGAAGCGAAATCTCTTTTCTTCCTTAGGAAGTTTCCATATATTTTTTGAACAGAAATAAAAAAGCCCAGTCTTAACTGGGCTTTTTTACATTTAAATAATTAAGCTGTTTTCTTAATCATATTGTTCTTACGAATTGTGATCATTACAAGCTGAACTGCTGCTGGTGTAACACCAGGAATACGGCTTGCTTGAGCTAAAGTTTCTGGAAGAACTGTTTTTAACTTCTGCGTGATTTCACGTGATAAGCCTGACACTACATCATAGTCAAAATCAGCAGGTATTTTGGTTTCTTCAAGACGTTTTAATTGAGCAACATCTTCGTGCTGACGGTTAATGTAACCTTCATATTTCACAGCAATTTCAATTTGCTCACCCACTTGTTCTGAAACTTCAGAACCAGTAAGTTCAGCAATTTGACCGAAGGTGATATTAGGACGCTTAAGCAAATCAATCGCACTACATTCCTTACTCAAATCAGCACCCGTCATCTCAACGAATTTTTTACCCATAGGGTTATTTGGTGCTGCCCACAAATGTTGTAAACGAGAGGTTTCGCGCTCAACCGCTTCCATTTTTTCACAATAAGCAGCCCAACGTACATCATCAACCAAACCAAGTTCACGGCCAATAGAAGTCAAGCGCTGATCCGCATTATCTTCACGCAGCATCAAACGATATTCAGCACGTGAGGTAAACATACGGTACGGTTCTTTAGTACCTAACGTGATGAGATCATCAACCAACACACCCATATAAGCTTGGTCACGTTTAGGCGTCCATTCTTCTTGCTCCCACGCACGACGCGCAGCATTTAAACCTGCAAGTAAACCTTGGGCACCAGCCTCTTCGTAACCTGTTGTACCATTAATTTGACCAGCAAAGTACAAGCCATTAATCGCTTTAGTCTCGAGTGTAAATTTCAAAGCTTGCGGGTTGAAATAGTCATATTCAATTGCATAGCCCGGACGTAAGATATGAGCATTTTCCATACCACGAATTGAGCGTACAAGCTCGAACTGAACATCAAATGGTAAAGAAGTCGAAATACCGTTTGGATAAAGTTCGTGTGTATCTAGACCTTCTGGCTCCAAGAATACTTGATGTGAGTCTTTATCAGCGAAACGATGAATTTTATCTTCGATTGATGGACAGTAACGCGGACCTACACCTTCAATAACACCAGTGTACATTGGTGAACGGTCTAAACCACCACGAATAATGTCGTGGGTTTTTTCATTTGTATGAGTGATATAACAGTTTACTTGTTCAGGATGCATAGAAGCATCACCCATGAATGACATCACCGGAGATGGAAAATCACCCGGCTGCGGAATCATGACTGAAAAATCAACTGAACGTGCATCAATACGTGGTGGAGTACCAGTTTTTAAACGTCCCACTGGTAATTTTAATTCACGTAAACGTTGAGCAAGTGCAATAGAAGGAGGGTCCCCCGCACGACCACCGCTTGATTTTTCTAAACCAACGTGGATTACACCACCCAAGAATGTACCTGTAGTCAACACAACAGTTTTAGCATCAAAGCGAATACCCATTTGGGTAACAACACCTTTAACGGTATCGCCTTCAACAATCAGGTCATCAGCTGCTTGCTGGAAAATGTCAAGATTTGCTTGATTTTCCAAAGTATCACGAATAGCGGCTTTATAACGAACACGGTCAGCTTGAGCACGTGTTGCACGCACAGCTGCACCTTTACGCGAATTTAAAATACGGAACTGAATACCACCTTTATCGGCAGCTAACGCCATTGCGCCACCAAGTGCATCAATTTCGCGTACTAAATGCGACTTACCAATACCACCGATTGCTGGGTTACAACTCATTTGGCCCAAAGTCTCAATGTTATGGGTCAAAAGCAAAGTCTGTCGTCCCATACGCGCAGCAGCGAGGGCCGCTTCCGTACCTGCGTGACCGCCACCGATAACGATAACATCATAAACTTTAGGATAGTGCATGAGTACAAAAACACCAGAAAAAAAAGACGGAACATTATAGCAAAATTATCTGCATATTGATGTACATAATTACAAAATTGTCTTCACATAATTTACGGTACGCCACATGATTTGACATTTTGTTTCATGAATTCAATACAAAGTGAATGTTTTTAAAACCAATTCATCTTAGAATAAAAAACGTACAGCACTTCTATGACTTTAAAATTAACGCAACGAGAAGGAATACAAAATGAAAACGACCATGTTAAAAATCTTAACTGCATCTCTAATTTGTTTTTCAGGCGTAACTTTTACCCATGCTGCTGACACGAGCAAAGCCGAAATGCAAAAACAAATTCGAGTCTGTGCAAAAAAACAGCAAGGTGAATGGGTTTCTTACAATCACAACGGTGTAACCTTTAACGGTACTTGCCAACCAAACGAAAATGGTAAGTTACAATTTAAGGCCCCTGCTCCTTAATCTGTTTTAACATAGGTATAGAAGAAGCCATTTATTTTCTGCTATATCTCATCAGTATTTTCAAAGACGGTCCATTAAAGATGGGCCGTTTTCTTTTTTAAAATGATCTAGTCCGCTACAATACGCCTTTAAATAAAATTTTTAGGTCCTTTTCGTGAAGTGGTTACAAATACACATTACCGTTGATCAAGAACAAGTTGAGTTCACAGAAACACTTTTAATGTCTCTAGGTGCGGTAAGCGTAACGCTGGATGATGCTGAAGATCAGGCTTTACTTGAACCATTACCTGGTGAAACACCTTTATGGAACAAAGTGATCGTGACAGGCATCTATCAACAAGACGAACAAGACCCAATTGATGTCGACACTTTAGAAGCTTTCTTAAAAGCTCAACTTCCAGATGTTCCTATGCGCCATGAAGAACTTGAAGATCAAGTGTGGGAACGCGCATGGATGGATTATTATGAGCCAATCCAAATTGGGGAAAAGTTCTGGATCGTACCTGAATGGCTAGAGCCTCCAGAAGCAGACGCAACTAATATTAAGCTAGATCCAGGTCTTGCATTTGGTACAGGTAACCATGCAAGTACGTTCCTATGCTTACAATGGTTAGGCAAAACTGACGTTAAAGATAAAATCGTAATTGATTATGGTTGTGGTTCAGGCATTTTAGGTGTAGCCGCTTTATTATTAGGCGCTAAAAAAGTATATGCCACTGATATTGACCCGCAAGCTGTTTTAGCAACAAAACAAAATGCTGAACTTAATGGGGTATTAGATCGACTATATGTAGGTCTCCCTGAAGAATTCAATCAAGAATTCAAACCTCAGCAAGCAGACGTTTTAGTTGCAAACATTTTAGCTGGCCCATTAATGGCGCTTGCGTCTGAGTTTGCAAATTTAACTAAATCTAAGGGCGAGTTTGCACTTGCCGGCGTAATTGAAGAGCAAGTTGCTGATGTTTCACGTGTTTATTCTGAATTTTTTGATATATTAGATGTCGAAAAACGCGAAGAAAACTGGTGTCGCATTTCAGGAAAACGTAAAAAATAAATTGAGATTTTAACTCATGAATGAAAAACAAACCCGCTGCCCTAAGTGTTTAACAGTCTATAAAGTATCTCTTACTCAATTGACTGTCGCTCAGGGTATGGTTTGTTGTCCTAAATGTGATTCAACCTTTAATGCACTAACCAATCTGATTAATATTGAACAGCCAGTCATGGTCAATTCCAATACTTTAGCTAATGGTTCAATGCAAACAAAGTATATGACGCATTCTCACGTGTTAGATATATTTGATCAAAAAGTTGAGAATTCTAATATTGATCTTTTAACCTATCTCAACAACTTAAATTACTTTCACAACGAACCTATTAATGCTCTACCAAACCTTAATTTAGCTGAGCAAGCATCCGCACAAGAACAAGACAACAATAAAAAGCATAGTTGGCTTTACTATACGCTCTGGAGTTCTGCCAACCTTATTTTAATTTTAGTTTTTACTTTTCAAATTCTCTGGTTTAACCCTAAACTCATGCATGCAAGCCCAACCGTCAGCCATACATTTAATTATGTTTGTCAAATACTGCATTGCAATAAATCAGCCGAACTTTATCAACTTATCTATATAGAAAAGTTAAAAGTCCGCAAGATCGATACAAACCATACCCAGTTCTCAGGCATATTGCTCAACCAGAATGATAAAAGTATTGAGCTTCCTAACCTAAAGTTGATTTTTGCAACAGAGCCAGACAAAACAGAGGAAATCATATTAACCCCTCAACAATATCTAGTTGAAAACTTAAGGGGTATTCAACGCATTCCATCAAACACTCCTTTTCGATTTCAATTTGAGCTAAACAAAAGCAAAAAAAGGCTAGTAAATTATCGATTAGAAATTGTCCACCCCTAAAATGTAAAAAAAGTGAAAAAAAAATAAAAAAAAATGCAGTTAATTTGCTCACTTTTTCCTAGACAATGGTATTATACGCGCCACGAAAGCTTTGACTCATATACTCCTCGCTCTCAATCCCAAAAAAATACTGTTAAGCATGTGTGCTTTTCTACTTTAAGCGCATAGCCTAACTTTTTTTGTTTTTGAGGGGGCTGTAACAAATATTTAATTATTGTTACGCTTATTTTTTATTCAATACGAAGAAATATGGCAAGCTAATTGTTCTTATGTTTTAGAGTCACTGTTTTAGGATCTAAAACAGGACTCCGTATTTTTAGACCACATTTATATACTACTTTACCCAAGTTAGTATTTGATTTTCGGATTAACTCGCATGAATAGCAAATCTCCTATTTTTACTGCACAATCTGATGTTGCTCTTCGCATCCACGTGGATCGCGCAGTTCGTCATTATTTTGCACAATTGCAAGGTGAGCAACCATCTCAGGTATATGACATGGTGCTAGCAGAAATGGAGAAACCTCTTTTATCTGTAGTTCTTGAATATACACGTGGTAATCAAACGCGTGCTGCAGAAATTCTTGGACTCAACCGTGGCACTTTACGTAAAAAGTTAAAAGCTCACGGTTTAATGAGTGAATAAATGATAAAATGCTCACGACGTCGTGGGCATTTTTTTATGCTTATTGGTTTTAATCCGTAGACTTGAAATTGTTGAATTAAACATCATGACTATTAAACGTGCTTTGATTTCTGTATCTGATAAGACAGGAATTGTCGAATTTGCTCAAAACCTTGCAGCTCTAGGGGTAGAACTATTATCTACAGGCGGCACATATAAGTTGCTTAAAGATAATAATATCGCGGTTGTAGAAGTATCTGAACATACTGGCTTCCCTGAAATGATGGATGGTCGTGTTAAGACATTACATCCAAAAATTCATGGCGGTATTCTTGCTCGTCGCGGTTTAGACGAAGCAGTTATGGAAGAACACAACATTGATCCGATTGATCTTGTTGTTGTAAACCTTTATCCATTTGCTGCAACTGTTGCAAAACCTGACTGTACTCTTCCTGATGCAATCGAAAATATCGACATCGGTGGTCCTACAATGGTTCGTGCAGCTGCTAAAAACCATGCTTCAGTAGGTATTGTAGTTAATGCTTCTGATTACGACACTGTAATTAATGAATTAAAAACTGCTGGTTCACTTTCTTATGAAACACGTTTTGATTTAGCAGTTAAAGCATTTGAACATACAGCTCAATACGACGGCATGATCGCTTCTTACTTAGGCGCTCGCGTTGGTAAGACCGAAGGTGAAGCTGACTTATTCCCTCGAACATTCAATACTCAATTGAATAAAGCACAAGATTTACGTTACGGTGAAAACCCACATCAATCGGCTGCTTTCTATGTCGAAGCCAATGCAAAAGAAGCGTCAGTTTCTACTGCAAAACAGTTACAAGGCAAAGAATTGTCTTATAACAACATTGCAGATACAGATGCTGCGCTTGAATGTGTGAAATCATTTGCAAAACCTGCTTGTGTAATTGTAAAACATGCTAACCCTTGTGGTGTTGCGGTTTCTTTAGACGGCATTAAAGCTGCTTATGATTTAGCTTATGCAACTGATCCAGAATCTGCTTTTGGCGGTATTATTGCATTCAACCGTGAATTAGATGTTGCAACTGCTCAAGCAATTGTAGAGCGTCAATTCGTTGAAGTGATTATTGCTCCAAGTATCGCTGATGGCGTACTTGAAGTAACTGGCGCGAAGAAAAATGTACGTGTTTTAGTATGTGGTGAGTTACCTGCAATTGATGCACGTGCACCGCAACTTGACTATAAACGCGTAAATGGTGGCTTACTTGTTCAAGATCAAGACTTGGGCATGATCACTAAAGATGATCTTAAAGTAGTTACGAAGCGTGCGCCAACTGAACAAGAAATTGATGATCTTATCTTTGCTTGGAAAGTAGCAAAATATGTAAAATCAAACGCAATTGTTTATGCTAAAAACCGCCAAACTATTGGTGTAGGTGCAGGTCAAATGAGTCGCGTCAACTCAGCGCGTATTGCTGCCATTAAAGCTGAACATGCTGGTTTGGTTGTTGAAGGTGCTGTAATGGCTTCTGATGCATTCTTCCCGTTCCGTGACGGTATTGATAATGCTGCTAAAGCTGGCATTAAATGCATCATTCAACCAGGTGGTTCTATGCGTGATGAAGAAGTAATCGCTGCAGCAGACGAAGCTGGTATTGCAATGGTGTTCACTGGTATGCGCCATTTCCGCCACTAATTTAAATTTAGTCCTCCCTAACCCTCCTTTTATTCAGGAGGGTTTTCCACAATAATGGAGCTAAACTCCACCTTGAGGAATAGAGGGGGATGACAAGGATTAAAGTTAAGGAACAAATTAAAAATGAATATTTTAGTTTTAGGTAGTGGTGGTCGTGAACATGCTTTGGCATGGAAAATCGCGCAAGATACCAAAGTTACTGAAGTTTTCGTTGCACCAGGAAATGCGGGAACTGCAACTGAAGACAAATGCGTTAATGTTCAGCTTGATATTTTAGACAACCCTGCAATTATCGCTTTTGCTAAAGAAAATAATGTTGAACTTATTATTGTTGGCCCAGAAGCACCTTTAGTTAATGGTGTGGTAGATGCTGCTCGCGAAGCAGGTCTAAAAATTTGGGGACCAACTCAATATGCTGCGCAGCTTGAAGGCTCAAAAGCATTTGCTAAACATTTTTTAAAGCGTCATAACATTCCAACTGCTTTTTACGAAGTATTTACGGAAGTTGATGCAGCTAAAGCTTATGTTGAAAAAAATGGTGCACCAATTGTAATTAAGGCAGATGGTCTTGCTGCTGGTAAAGGTGTAATCGTTGCAATGACCAACGAAGAAGCTTTTGCAGCAATTGATGACATGCTTGCAGGCAACAAATTTGGTGATGCTGGTTCACGTGTTGTAATTGAACAGTTCCTAGCAGGTGAAGAAGCTTCTTTCATTTGTATGATTGATGGTAAAAACATTTTACCAATGGCAACTTCACAAGATCACAAACGTATTTTTGAAGGCGATCAAGGTCCTAACACTGGCGGTATGGGTGCTTACTCTCCTGCTCCGGTGGTAACTTCTGAAATTTTCGAACGTGTTATGACTGAAATCATGCGTCCAACTGTTGAAGGTATGGCTGCTGACGGACATGTCTACACTGGTTTCTTATATGCTGGCTTAATGATTGATGAACAAGGTCAACCACGTGTGATCGAGTTCAACTGTCGTTTTGGTGATCCTGAAACTCAGCCAATCATGATGCGCTTAAAGTCATCTCTTGTTGAATTGGTAGAAGCTGGTATTGCCGGCAACTTACCAAAAGAAGCTGAATGGGATGAACGTAAGTCAATCGGTATCGTACTTGCAGCCGAAGGTTATCCTGATAGTGTACGTAAAGGCGATGTAATTTCTGGTATTGGACAATCACCAGAAGATACTAAAATCTTCCATGCAGGCACTGCAACTCGTGAAGATGGTCACATCGTGACTTCTGGTGGTCGAGTTCTTTGTGTAACTGCACTAGGTGACAGCGTACTTGAAGCACAAATTAATGCACTTGAAGTATGCGGACAAGTGACCTTTACAGGTATGCAATATCGTAGTGACATTGGCTATCGCGCAATTGCACGAGAAAAAGCTGAATAAAAGTTAATAAAAAAGCTTCCTATTTAGGGAGCTTTTTTATTTTTTGCCACACTATAAGAAAATGATATAAATTTTTTTATAAGATTAATTAAGATATCTACAAATAGAAAAAAGCCCTCTATATCAACTACATTTTTATTGCTATCATTAAGGCAAAGTTGTAACTGTCATCAGACACTGCTGTTTTAATAATTTCCATAAAGACTTGCTCTACAAATTATGCCTGTAGAGAGTTTTTTAATATTCTAAATTTATGAATGCTCGTTTGGCTACTGTTGGGGATGAACTGTTTGGGGAAACAGTTTTTGTTTATTAAACAATTACCCTCTGTTATAGCCAAAATGCAAGCAAATTATGGAACCCCAGAAAAAGATCACAGAGTTTAGACTAGTTGTAATTCCAACTCCTCTCTTTTCATATTGATATAGATCAATCGTTATTGTTCTATATCTTAATCAGGACTTTTTTAAATGAAAAAGCTGATCAGCCTTTTTTTAAGTATGTCAGTAGTATTATTGACAGCATGCAGTAAAGAAGAAAATGCTCAACAAGCCGAACAAAACAATGATAGTTCTAAAGTACAAAAGGTAGTAATTGCCTCTACCGGCTCAGATGCTGACATATGGCGTTACATTGCATCTTTACCTGAAACCCAAGCTGCAGGACTGAAGTTAGAAGTAAAAAACTTCTCAGACTATGTTTCAATGAATACAGCAATTGCAAATAAAGAAGTAGATTTGAACGCTTTCCAATCTTATTCTTATCTTACTGCATTTAATAATTCAAACCCGGATAAGATTGCAGCTGTCTCTACCACTTATCTTGAGCCAATGGGTATTTATTCAAGTAAGTACAAGAAAATTGAAGAGCTTCCTGAAGGTGCAATTATTGCAATCCCAGATGATGCTGCCAACGAAGCCCGTGCTTTACTCTTGTTACAAACTGCTGGCTTAATCAAGCTTAAATCTGACTTTAATCCTATTCAGGGCAGTCCGATTGATGTTATCGAAAATCCTAAAAAGGTCGATATCAAACCAATCAAAATGGAAACTGTATTACGTCTTAAAAATGAAGTTGATGCTGTTGCATTAGGTAACAGCTTAGCAATCGAAGGCGGTTTAAACGTACTCAAAGATTCTATTTTCTTTGAACCTGTGGATCAAACCACAAAACTTAGTATCAACGTTCTGGCAACTGCTGAATCACGTAAAAATGATCCTGTCTTGCAAAAAGTTGGTAAGCTTTATCACACTCCAGCTGTTAAAAAATACGTTGAAGAACACTTTGGTGGAACAAAAGTTGATGTAGATAAACCAATCAGCTATCTCTCAGAAGCTAAATAGTAATATAATAGCTGCAACGCGAAACAGGCAAAAACTCTTTGCCTGTTTTTTCTTTTCAGCATAGTTTTTGACGACATGATTCAATTTAAAAACATTTCAAAGCACTATCAGCTTAAAGGCCAAACCATACGAGCTCTGGACCAAATTAATTTGGAAATTCCTGAAGGGAGTATTTTTGGTATTATTGGCTATAGTGGTGCAGGTAAAAGTACTTTAATCCGCCTGATTAACTTACTTGAACGACCAAATGAAGGTCAGGTTATCATTAATCAAAAGGACTTCACTGCTTTGGATGCGCGTTCATTACGTCAGGAACGTGCAAATATTGGTATGATTTTTCAGCACTTCAATTTGCTACAAACCAAAACGGTTGCTGAAAATATCGAAATGCCAATGCGTCTGCTGAATTACAATAAAGCAGAACGTGAAAAGCGCTTAAATGAATTATTGGAGTTCATTGATCTTAAGCATAAAAAAGATGCTTATCCTGATGAACTTTCTGGCGGCCAAAAGCAACGTGTTGGTATTGCTCGTGCTTTGGCAAATCATCCAAAAATTCTTTTGTGTGATGAAGCAACCTCTGCCCTAGACCCGCAAACAACCAAGTCTGTTTTAGAGTTACTCAAGAAAATCAATCAAGAGCAAAAAATCACAATCGTTATGGTGACCCATGAAATGGATGTCATTGAAACTGTTTGTGACCATGTAGCTGTGATGGAAGCTGGAAAAGTCATTGAACAAGGTTCAACTATTGATATTTTTAGTAATCCCCAACATCCGACGACTAAAAACTTTATACAAACTGTTTTACATCAACAGTTGCCTGTGAATATTTTAAATCAACTCGAAAATCAGCATCACCATAGCATCTACTGTTTACAGTTTTTGGGCCGTTCTGCTCAGGAACCTGTGATTCAGTCACTGATTAAACAATTTGATATTAGTTTAAATATCTTATTCGCTAACATGACTGAAATTAATGGTACTGTCATTGGTCAAATGTTTGTACAGCTTCTAGGTGAGCCTCAGTTGATTAAGCAGGCTATCGAGTTTTTAGAGAAAAATGAAGTGAGTGTAGTTCAATCAGGAGATCAAGTATGAGAGACTTAATCGTACAGTGGTTAACTGAACTTACTCAACCTTTCTGGCACAGTTCTCTTTCAATTGACCAGTTTGTAACAGCTCTACAAGAAACATTTCACATGGTGTTTTTTGCGCTTTTATTTGGTGGTATTTGGGGTTTCATTCAAGGGGTTATCCTGCTTGTAACTCGCCCAGAAGGTATTTTGCCAAATAGATTCGTCTATCATTTACTCAACCCAATTGTAAATGCGTTACGCTCTCTCCCATTTATTATTTTACTTATTGCAGTGATTCCTCTTACCAAGTTGTTGGTAGGTACTTCAATTGGTACATGGGCAGCGATTGTTCCTTTAACAATTTACGTTGGTCCATATATGGGACGTTTGATTGAAACTTCCCTACTCGAAGTAAATGAAGGAATTATTGAATCTGCTCAGGCGATGGGTGCTACACCTTGGCAAATTATTTATCGCTTTATTTTGCCAGAAGCACGCAGTTCACTCATTTTAAACCTAACGACAGCGGCAATCAGTTTGATTGGTGCAACAGCAATGGCTGGTGCAGTTGGCGCAGGTGGTATTGGTGACTTAGCAATCTCTTATGGTTATCAACGTTTTGATACAAGCGTTGTAATTTTAACAGTGATCGTCCTATTGCTCTTAGTACAGATTGTACAGACGCTAGGTAACTGGCTCTCTAAGATCCGTTAATTACTCATATAAAAAGCTCCCTAAATGGGGGCTTTTTTGTTTTATATAAGTCATTTTCATTAAAAGGTTGAGTGAGTGGCTTAATACCATTTTCTGTTATTATCAAAAACAGTGATTATTTACTCTTTGGATTTGGTTTTAGGATAAAACAATGCGTTATAGAATTCATTTTATTGATGTACAGAATGCCCTCCAAAACTATATCTGGATTTTAGAAGATACTGAAACCCAAGAGGCTGTTGCAGTTGATCCAACAGAAGCTGAACTTGTTACTCAATTTTGTCAAAATCATCAACTCACTTTAAAGCAAATCTGGCTTACTCATTGGCATAAAGACCATATCGGTGGTGTTGCGGATTTATCGGCTGCCCAAAATATTACTGTCTATGGTCCACGTGATGAGCTCACAAAGATTCCGGGAATTACTCACCCCTTACGGCACAATGACCATCTAAAGTTTAATGAATTAAAAGTAGAGGTTATTGCGACCCCAGGTCACACCTTAGGGCACATTGTGTATTTTATTGAAGAGTTAGAAGCTGTATTCTGCGGTGACACTTTGTTTGCAATGGGATGTGGTCGATTATTTGAAGGTACGGCTGAACAAATGTATCACTCACTGAGCCGTCTAGCAGCATTACCAACACAAACCAAAGTTTATTGTACGCATGAATACACCCTTTCAAATGCCGAATTTGCCTTAACGGTAGAGCCACATAACCACGCCTTATCTGAACGAGTTGAAGAAGTCCGTGAGCTACGTAATAAAGGATCAATCACTCTACCAAGTACCATTGAACTCGAATTAGCAACCAATCCTTTTCTTCGTGCAGAAAGCGCTGAAGACTTTGCTTACCTACGGTCACTTAAAGATAATTTTTAAAATTAAGCTTCTTATACAAAGATACAGTTTCATTTAAAAAACTGTATCTTTTTTGCATAGGGTTGTTGATCGTAATTATTTTTTACATTTACTTTATTTTAATTTCGTCCTTATTTAAAAAATATTATTCATTCCATATTTTCTAAACAATGCTCAAACAAACAACACCTTAACTAAAAAATTATTATTTTTTAGTTACATAACACCCTCATATTTTTATAAAATTAAAAATATTTCTTTCTCTATTTTACTTTTTTTACAAGTTGCAAAATAAAACAAAGTTTTCCCCCTTTAAAAAATCTAATTAAAACCCTATTAATAAATGAGATGTAATGCCACGGATAGAAGGAGTTCTCACGTGAAAAAGGTTGTTAAAGCTAAAAATTTGATTGCGTTTCGTATTTGGTTAGAAAAGTTAGGGTATTCAGTTAAAAATCTTGCTGATGGAAAAGGTTTTACTTTTAGTTTTAAAAAAGAATATGGTTTAGTGACCTGTGATTTAGCAGGTAATTCATTAGCGATGCAATTAGGTGAAGAATTTGAGGATCACTTAAAAGCATAATTTTTTACGACTCGATTTTAATTACAGTATTGTCTTTTTTGAAAGATAAGTAATATTGCAGAACTTTAGAATGGTTTAATTAAAATATATTGTTAGATATTAAACAAAAAATCTGTAGCGGGGCTACTCTCCCAAATTGCCCTCTGCTACAGATTTTTTTATAAGATTATTGTGCTTTAGGGTTCTTTAAAGCTTTGTCTAAGAGATCTTTATCTAAAGCTTTATCCCATCGTGCTACAACAATTGTTGCGCAAGCATTACCAACTAAATTTGTTAATGCACGGCACTCAGACATAAAACGGTCAATACCAAGAATTAAAGCCATACCTGCTACAGGAACCGCTGGTACAACCGATAGAGTTGCAGCCAGAGTAATAAAGCCTGCACCCGTCACCCCTGCTGCACCTTTAGAACTTACCATTGCCACAAGAAGTAAGGCAATTTGTTCACTAATGGATAAGTCTACGTTACACGCTTGGGCAATAAACAGAGCAGCCATAGTCATATAGATATTTGTACCATCAAGGTTAAATGAATACCCTGTTGGAATCACCAAACCTACCACCGATTTTTCACAACCTGCTTTTTGCATTTTATCCATTAAAGATGGTAAAGCTGCTTCAGAAGAACTTGTCCCTAAAACCAGCCAAAGTTCATCTTTGATATAACGGATTAAATGAATAATTGAGAAGCCGTTATAACGAGCTACAGCTCCTAAGATCACGATGACAAACAACACAGCAGTAATATAGAACGTCATAATTAACAGTAATAAATTACCAATCGATTCGATTCCATATGCACCAATAGTAAAAGCCATTGCACCAAAAGCCCCAATTGGAGCAAGCTTCATTAACATACCAACAAGGTAGAAAACAGGCGCTGTTAAGTTATTTAAGAAATCAGTAATCGGACGTGCACGGTCGCCCAATGCAGCTAACGAAATACCGAATAACACCGCTACAAATAGAACCTGCAAAATCTCGCCACCAGCCAGAGGGCTGACTAACGTTTGCGGGATAATATTCATAAAAAAGTCGGTAATATTTGTCGCATGCGCTTTTTCAACGTAAGTATTGACTTTATCGTTGACTAAAGTAGCTGGGTCAATATTGAGACCTTTACCCGGTTGAATAATATTTGCCACAACCATACCAACCACAAGCGCCAAGCTTGAGAAGGTAAGAAAATAAAGCATAGCTTTACCAGTTACACGGCCAACTCGGCTCATGTTTGTCATACTGGCAATGCCTGTAACAACAGTTAAAAAGATGACGGGAGCAATAATCATTTTAACGATCTTGATGAATGCATCACCAAGCGGTTTTAAACTTTCGCCAAGTTCTGGGTAAAAATGACCAATTAAAATGCCCAAAATAATTGCAAAGATGACCTGTACATACAAAATTTGGTGAAACTTCTGCTTTTTCTGTACCGTTTCTTGGTCAAGGGTATTGAAATCCATTATCTAAATACCTTTTCGATGGGGATAAAAAAATAAAATATAAAGCGCGCACCACAAGCCGCCTTATCAAGGAAAAGCCATTGTAAAGAATAAAAAACAGGCTGTGTTATAAATTTAAAAAATGTAAAATTCAATAATCATGTAATAAATCATATAAATATCATGCTCACCCTCCCCTTTTTTAAATTAAAAATCCAACATAAATTATCAATAAGTTATTATTTAAATTAAATATTTTAATTAAAATTAGGCACAAAAACAGCTATAGATACTTAATTATGCCTTATAGCAACATCATTTATTAAATAAATGATTTTATAAAAAACATATGAATTATAAATTATGGGGATTTAATTTAAAAATAATAAGTAAAATTGATATATGACTTTATAATCAACATAAGATTTTAAATATTTTAAAAAACAGTTAGATTCACATGCTGCTTTCTGTTAAATAAAATCAGAATGTGCTTTAAATAACTGTACTAATAAAGTATGAACATAGTCTAGGCTTAAAGCTCGATCAGTGAATAAAATTCGAAATAGCATAGGTGCAATAACAGCCTCGATAATTTCTTCATTATTTATAGTGGGTTCATTACGCGATTTAGCTCTTTCTTGAATAATATCGAGTTGCTGAATAATTAGAGTTTCACATTTTCGAGCATTTGAAGAATCAGTTGTATATAGTACATCTCGTAGTAATGTTTGCCCTACTTCAGAAGAATACTCCTCAAAATATTGTTCAATCCATGCAGTGATATCCAGCTGAAATGAACCTAAATCTTTTGGTTCCATATCGGGTTTAAGTTCATTTAGGGCTACATCTGAAAATAGCTGATTAATATCCCCCCAACGGCGGTAAATTGTTGAAGGTGTTACTCCTGCCTCATGAGCAATCATCGGTATGGTAATTTGGCTCTGTTCTAAGGTTTTTTGAAGCTCTTTTACCGCTTGATGCACCGCAGTTTGAATTCTTTCACTACGACCACCAGGACGTAAGCCAGTAACAACTTTTGCCATTTATAAACTCTGTAAAGGGATCAAAAAATTTATAAATATTTATATTTATATACAAAACACACTAAAGCTAAGGATTTGCTTTAGTGTAAAAATAATGTATAAAAGCTAAATATTCGCTTTTATGTTATTCATCTTATATGAACAATTCAAGTTCAAAACGGTCTGGATCAGTTTTTCAGTTAGATAGTGCAAGTGCATTGACACTCAATACAATCACGCTCATGACCTTTATGGCGGCGTCTAGTGCACCGACTCCACTTTATCGTCTATATCAACAGCTTTGGCAATTTTCACCTGTCACTTTGACTTTAATTTTTGCAACTTATGCTTTTACTCTGCTGGGTTCATTACTGATTATTGGTTCTTTGTCTGACTATATTGGACGCCGTCCTGTCATTATTGCAGCCATTTTTCTGCAAATTATTTCGATGAGCTTTTTCTTATTTGCTTCAGATGTTTCGATGTTATTTATTGCACGGGGCTTACAAGGAATTGCAACAGGGCTTGCTGTCTCGGCTATAGGCGCAGCAATTTTAGATTTTAGTAAGCTTCAGGGTTCGCTTATTAATAGTATCGCACCAATGGTCGGCATGGCTGTTGGTATATTTCTAACTTGTTCTATTTTGCAATTCTCTGCCCAACCATTACAGCTTGTTTTTGAATTCTTGTGCCTTCTTCTTATTTGTGAACTCATTTTAAGTTTTTTTACTCCAGAGACAGTCCAGAAAAGATCTGGTGCACTTGCCTCTTTAAAACCCAATATGGCTATTCCGCCACAAACAAAAAGCGCTTTATTGAGTATTAGTCCGATTAATATTGCTCTTTGGATGGTCAGTGGTTTCTTCTTATCACTTATGCCCTCTTTACTGGCAAAAATTTTCGAGACATCTTCAGCGTGGTTAAACGGAATCACCTTCATGGCGCTAGCACTCTCAGGTGCAGCCGGTATATTAACGCTTAGAAAGTCAACAAATTACCGTATTTTATTAACAGGTACTCTTTCAATTGCTATTGGTTCAACTGTTTTATTTTTAGCAATTAATCTTACAAGTGCAGTAGTTTTATTTCTCGGTTCTATTATTACCGGAGTTGGTTTTGGTACAGCTTTTATGGGCGCAATCCGCACAGTAATGCCTCTAGCTTTACCAGAAGAACGTGCAGGTCTTATGGCTGCATTTTTTGTTGAAAGTTACTTGGCATTTAGTATTCCTGCAATTTTAGCTGGCTATTTTGTTGGAAAAGTTGGGCTCATGCATACAGCAAATAGTTATATTTGTTTTATTATCTTACTATCGCTTGTTGCCCTTCTTCTGATTTTTAAAAACTTTAAAAGTAAATAAGCCTATAAAAAATAGCCTCTATTGAGGCTATTTTTTATTTCATTGTTCACGCCAAGGTTTTAAAAACCGCTTTACATACTTTTTAAATGGCCAGGTAAATTGTTTTATAAAACTATTTGGAATTTTATAACCTACCGTGCCATACACGCTTGCCAGATGATTTGGCATATATACACTTTTGAAGATGACATCATATAGAGGAATAAAAGCAGCGTAATTTTTATCAATCGCAGGTTTTTCTGAAGAGTGATGCCAATGGTGGAATTCTGGTGTAGCGATAATCCAGCGCAAATATGGAAAACGAAAACGCACATTGGAATGAATAAAAATAGCGTGAAATGAAATAAAGATTAAATAAGCAAAAACAGCTGAAGTATGAAAACCTAACAGGAAAATCGGTAAAGTCGCAATAAAACGAGTCATGAGCACTTCAATGACATGCAAACGAGAAGATGCTAACCAATCCATATATTCAGTCGAATGATGAATCGCGTGAAAGCGCCATAAGAAATTAACCTCATGCATGGCACGATGTAACCAATACACCGTAAAATCGACCACAATAAGTAATTCAATAAATTGCAGCCAAATTGGCTGAGATTGTACGTAAGGTACAATTGGATTATCGGGCAAATGTGTAATCCAATATTGAATTGGCATAACCGTTAAAAAGCTGAATAATTGAATCCCAATATGACTGACCATGAAATATTTCATATCGGTCACCCATCCTACTCTTAATATTTTTTGTTCAGGATTCTTAGCAAAAAAGCCTTCAAGTGGAATAAAAATGAACGCTAAAATAAATAAAGTTAGTACAAAATAATCGATACCTGCATAAAACGGTACACTTGGCAAAACGGGTGCTTCAATTACACCACAACCCAAAACCGCTGCCACAAGTGAAAAACACAGCCCGTAAAACCCATATCTGTTTTGACGGATAATGGCACTAAAAGCACCGAAACCAGCACTAATAACAATGCCTGTGATCAGGCCATAATAAAAAAGGTGATAGTGTTTTGCGTAAAGAGGACGGAGTTCTGGAGTGGTTAATATACTGGGAAATAAAAAACATAATGCACCAAATAAGCAAAGTAAGCTGAGTGACATTGAAATAAAGGCGCTAATTTTCCCTAAACCTGCGTTAAGTTCTAAATTTTCAAATTTTGCTCTTAATTGATCGGTCATAATTCATATACAATTCTTATTGTGTATAACGCGAATGCTATCAAAATTTAATTATTAATTGTAAAAAGAAACAGATTTAACTCAGACTAAAAAATAGATAGATAAAGAAAACTAACTAATTCACCAAAGTTCGGGAAAATTAGTTAGTTATTTTAAAATATTTATTTATCTCATACTGTTTAAATAAGATAAAAATAATGAAGTCGTAAAATGAGATTCTAACTATTTATTTTTATATGGAGTCTCATACGTTGTTTCAGCAACTGGTGAAACACGCCAAATCGTATTGCCCACATCATCTGCAACTAACACAGCACCTGAGAAATCAATTGCCACACCTACCGGACGACCATAGGCTTTACCTTTGTCGCTGAGGAATCCAGTCAAAATATCTTGCGGTGGACCTGAGGGTTGTCCACTTCTAAATGGTACAAAAATGACTTTATAACCACTGTGAGGCTTACGGTTCCAAGAACCATGCTGACCAATAAATGCCCCTCCTCTAAATTGTGGCATCAGTTCGGCTGTATAAAATGTGAGGCCTAAAGAAGCTGTATGGTTGCCTAGTGCATAGTCGGGCTTAATTGCACGAGCAACCATTTCCGGATTTTGTGGTTTTACTCGCACATCAACATGTTGACCATAATAGCTGTAAGGCCAACCATAAAAAGCACCGTCTTGAACCGATGTCATATAATCGGGTACTAAGTCACTACCAATTTCATCGCGCTCATTAACCACCGTCCAGAGTTTTCCACTCTGAGGTTGCCAAGCCATACCATTTGGATTACGTAGCCCCGTTGCAAATGGGCGTGACTGACCACTTGCAATATCAAACTCTGTAATTTGTGCGCGACCTTTTTCTTGATCTAGACCATTTTCAGCAACATTACTGTTAGAACCGACAGTAATGTACAGCTTTGTACCTTCGCGATTGGCAATTACATTTTTGGTCCAATGGTGATTTAAAGGGCCACCCGGTAAGTCCAACACTTTAGTTCCACTGGCCGTAATTTGAGTTTCACCTTCCTGATAAGGAAAACGCACCAGTGCATCTGTATTGGCGATATATAAGTTATTACCAACCAATGCCATACCAAATGGAGAATTTAAGTTTTGAAGGAATACCGTTTTCTTATCAGCGACGCCATCTCCATTGGTGTCACGAAGTAAGCTAATACGGTTTGCACTTGGGTGAGATGAGCCTGCACGTCTCATCACAAAAGACATGATTTTACCTTTAATACCTTTGCTGTCTTCTGGTTTAGGCGGAGCATCTGTTTCGGCAACCAATACATCGCCATTTGGTAACACATAAAGCCAACGCGGGTGTTCAAGTCCTTTGGCAAATGCTTTGACCTTTAAACCTTCTGCTGGAGTTGGCATAGCGCCATTTGGCCAACCTTCTGCTGGGGCTATATTAACGGTTGGTAATAGGCTTGTTTTTGGTTCAGGAAGTTTTGGGTCTGGCCCATAACTGTCGATAATTGGATATTGAGAGGATGAAGCACATCCTGCAACAAGAACTACAACTGTAGTGCCAAAAATTGGCAGTAAAAAACGTTTAGTCATGATTTATCACCATTTATTTTTGTCGTCATGGAAATAGCGTAATTTATGTCTGCAATTAAACAAGCAACTTTAATGGAGTCTTTTGTTTATCGCTTGCAAAAAAACTTCTTTATTTTTTGGTGAAATCATAACCGTTGCGATTTTTTCATTTTTTATATAATAAATTTTGAGTCGATCTAGCGATAATGCTGGAGAGGAAAGTGGATTATGAGTAGGTTCTATGCGAGTAATATCATTAATATTAATTTTCCATCGAAACACTAAACTCCTAATAATTAAGGTATTGTTTTCTACTAGATAATAGGTATTAAAGATGGGAAGCCAAATAACCAAAATGACTAAACTATAAATGACGAGGTGAGGAAAATTTGAAGCTAAAGAATAATGATAATTTGCTTCATAAATTTTCATAACGATATTGGCAGTGATCACAACAAATATTAATAAAAGCCACCAATCAATTTTTGATCTAAATTTCAAAAGTTATCCTCCATTTCTATATTAAATTCTAATAATTTATTCATTCTCATTTACTTAGTTTATTTTCTCAAGTTAAGCTAAAACTTACCGCCTCTTTTGCGTGAATAGTGGTGGTATCAAATAAAGGAACCGAGAATTTAAGCTCACCAATTAACATACAAATTTCGGTACAACCTAGGATAATTCCTTGAGCTCCTTCAGCAATGAGCCTCTCTACAATAGCGATGTACTTTTGCTGAGAATTGGGGTTAATCACACCTAAACAAAGTTCTTCATAAATGATGCTATGGACTATTTTTCGGTCGGCTTCATTTGGAATAACCACATCAATTCCATAATCCTGCAATCGAGCTTTATAAAAATCTTGCTCCATTGTAAAAGCTGTCCCTAACAGTGCAACTTTACCAATGTTTTGACTCAAAATTTCTTTTGCTGTTGCATCGGCAATGTGTAAGAAAGGAACGGTAATTGAATCTTCAATCTGTGCAGCAACTTTATGCATGGTGTTGGTACACACTAAAATACACTCTGCCCCTGCTTTTTCTAAATTTAGTGCTTGCTCCGCTAAATATGCACCTGCTTCTTGCCATAGGCCTTTTGCTTGCAAGGCTGCTATTTCTTCAAAATCAACACTATTAATAATGACCTTAGCTGAGTGCAATTTCCCTAATTTACGATGAACCATTTTATTGATTTGTTGATAATAAAGCGCTGTAGATTCCCAACTCATTCCGCCTAATAAACCGATTGTTTTCATTATTGAATCCTTCTATTTATGCAAAACTTATCTATATATCTTATCGGTAAAGCGCAGCTAGAATAAAATTGCTTTCTTTATTGAATTATTATTCATCTTATAAGCTATAATTTTTTAAACTATTTAATAAGACCTCTATGTTAGAAACAGAACGTTTAATTTTACGGCCATTCCTTGAAGAAAACTTACCTATTATGTTGGAGATGTTTCAAGACAAAGATTTTATGGCTTTTTCACCTCATGGTGCCTTATCAACTGAGGCAGCAACTGATCGTTTTTTAGAAATTTTGGAGCACTATAAAAATCATAATTTTGGCAAAATGGCTATCGTCTTAAAAGATACCTATAAAATTATTGGTTATTGTGGTTTTGAAACTTGTGAGGTTGATGGCAAAGCAGAAGCTGAACTAGGTTTTAGACTTATTAAAAGTGAACGAAATAAAGGCTATGTTGTTGAAGCTTCACTTAAATTACTAGAAGACATGCAAAATCGAAACTTCAAGCATGTGATCGCTTTTTCAGAAAAAGATAATTTACCTGCCCACAACTTATTAAATAAACTTGGTTTTGAAAAAACAAACTCATCTAGTTACATGAATATGGATGTTATCTTTTTCAAAAAAGATCTGTAATTTCTTTGATAAAAAATAAAATTACTATAAAAAACTTTAAGTTAGTGAAGATCTATTTGCCTCAAAGAAACCAGCATTAAATCCAAATCATAAATATAAGAATTCACGCAAACTTCACGACCAGCTCTTTAATTTAATCTTATAAAGTTGGCTCGGATATAGACATGAAAATTATAACTACAGCCCTAGGGCTGATTACCTTGATAGGTTTAACAGCGTGTAAAAGTGTGCCTAGCTACTCTGATGACTACGGTAAAGCCGAGCAAAAAATTACTGGAATAGAATTAAATGACCAACAGGCGTTAGATATCGGCAATCGTTTTGTTGCTGCCTTTAATACGCTTGGTACCCCTTCCTTTATAAGCAATGCTGGCAATCTCTACGCTGATCAGCTTTATATTAACGATACACTTTCGCAGTTCTCTCAGAAAAAAGATCTGATTAAGCATTTTGAAGGCATGAATGCCCGAGTGAATAATGTCACGGTAAAACTCATTAGTGCAACTCATCACCAAGATACAGCCTATATCCATTGGTACATGACCTATGACTTTAAAATGCTAGGTCGTTCAAAAACCATGACTTCTTATGGAATTAGTCAGATTAAGATTAATGAACAACAAAAAATTATTTTCCAGCAAGATTATTGGGATCCAGCGAATGGCCTTTACCGTTCTTTACCCATATTTGGAGGAGTATATAAATGGATATTGCCGTTCAAAAAAGTCGAATCTTGATATTTTTAGGAATCTTAATCGTATCTCAAGCTAACGCGGCTGAACTGAAAAAATGTAGTTCAGCACCTTTGATGGTCACGAGTAAGAAAGTGGGAAATGTCAGTTACTTTGCTGAAGATTGCTTAAAAAATTGGCAGAGTCAAAGCATCAAAATGGACTTTAGCTATAACCGCGATATTCCCGAGTGGGCTTTTAAACGTGCAGCAACCCATTATTTGAAAAAGAATATTAGTGGATTTGATGCAAAATCTCCGCTTAATCATATTAATGAACTTTATAGACCCATCAAAAATGGAGACTTATATAGTTTGTATTACCAACATGAAAATCAAAAACTAGAACTAAAATTAAACCAGAAGCTACTCGGTTCTTTAAACAATCCGAATGCAAATCAATATTTTAAAATCTGGTTTGGTAGTGAACCATTTAATGCTAAATTAAAACAACAATTATTAAATTAATGGCTTAATAAAATCTTATGGGTAATCATTTTATCCTCATGGTTGAGGACCATTTTGAACTTGCAGCAACCGTCTGCGAATTTCTTGAAGTGCATGGTTATATCATCGATCATGCGCGTAATTTAGATGCTGCACGGACTTTTCTCAAATCGCAGCATTATCATCTTTTGCTGCTCGATATAAACTTACCCGACGGCTCAGGTTATGACCTATGTAACTGGCTACGCACCGAACAAGGCGTTGATATTCCAGTCCTTATGCTGACAGCAAGAGATACTTTAGATGACAAACTTAAAGGTTTTACCGCTGGAACAGATGATTATTTAGTAAAACCCTTTGATTTTAACGAACTAGTGATGCGGATTCGTGCATTAATTAAAAGAGCAGCTGGCGAAGTTACTCATCATAAAATTCAGATTCATGACTTAATTCTTGATAGCGCAACCCAAACAGTTATTCGTGCCGGAAATAATATCGAATTGCCGCCTATTCAATTTAAATTATTAAAAATTTTGATGCGCCAGTCTCCAAAAGTAGTGACTAAGCAAGAACTGATGATGGAATTATGGGGAGACGAAGAACCTGAAAGCGATGCGTTACGCAGTCACATCTATAACCTAAGAAAAATGGTTGATAAACCTTTTGATCCTAAACTATTACATACAGTAGCAGGTGTCGGTTTAAAAATTGCTTTGGAAGATTCCGCGACTCAACTTAAATAGACTACAACAATTAAGCCTGTGGTTGGCTCCAAATCGAGTTCAGGATGAGTGGTTAAATAGTACTGCCGATCAAACAGCTCAACTCGCCATCCTAATTGCTTGCAAAGCTTTTGTACCAATTGCAAACCAATGCCATGACCTTTAGCCTTTATGGAAAGTTGTGTGTCGCTGAGCTCTTGCACCTTTACATCGTTAGGTAAAGAAATTCCAATTCCGTTATCTGCAATAATCAGGCTGTTTTTTTGTTGAATAATGTCGATTTGTGAACCTTGAGAATAGTTAAGCGCATTACGTAAAATATTGCTTAAAACCATTTGAGTCATAGAAGGATATAACCAGCGTGGCTGTTCAGCTGAGTTTGGATGAATACTAATATGTATTCCTTTACTCACACTCATCACTTCTAAACTTTCAACTAAATCCCTTACTGTTTTGGATAATAAATTTTTCTCAGATGGCAAGCTCTGTACCGTATTACGTGCAATCGCAAGTAAGGTATCAACGAGCAGCTGCATATCTTCAATTGTGTTATGAAGACGGACTAAAGATTTATCGTCTCCATATTTCGCCTGACACAGTTGCACATTACCTTTCAAAATGGTGAGTGGAGTGCGTAACTCATGACTCACATCTCCAGTAAATTCTCTTTCGCGTCGAATAAAATCACTTAAAACCTGATGATATTTTTCTAAAGCTTGTTTGAGATATTCGGCTTCCATGTTGCCATTGGTATTAATATCTCTAAAAGGAGATGCCTGAGTATCTTGATGTGCCCAATCGATATTTTCTAAAGCATTCGCCAAACGTGTAATTGGAGAAAAATAGCGTCTTGCTCTTCGGTTTGACCACCACAAAAAGCTATATAGAACAGATAAGCTGAACATGAGGGGAGCAAGACCAAATAACCAGATCAGTTTATTAACATTACTTTCGCCAAATACCAATAGAACATGCTGACCATTACGCTCACCATAGACCGTCATTCGCTCTTTACCATCAACGAATACTCGGTGCACGCCACTTTCTAAATGCATGCCCCGAAAAGGTTGAGGCGCGACCTGTGTATTCCACCGATATCCATATAAATTTTTAGTATCTGGTAAATCAGCATTTGGATTACGTTCTATGCGTAACCAGTAATGCTCCATTTCCTGTTCTAAAGCGGTTTTAAGTAAAGAGCCTTTAATTACCCAAGCACTACAAGCCAACCCGACCACGATCGATAATGCAATCAGACCAATCTGCAACCAGTAATATCGGTTGAACATTTGGGCTAATGGATGACTCGCTTTGCCATCATGTCGAGTTTTTATCATATCTTTATCGCCGGGATAGGCTATAGAAATTACTATGATCGCTTTTTAAATAAAAAGTGACCAATGACCCATTCTTGACCTTGCTCAAAACCAAATAACTCAGCACAAGCCATGAAGAAAATACGCCAGCGTTGCCACCAAATATTGGCATCTTTTCCATAGATTTTTTTAAACAGTGGCTTCAGTTCGACTTCTTGGTTATCCATGTTATCAAGCCAAGCATTTGCCGTTCTCATATAGTGCTCACCCGACCACTGCCACTGTTGAGCCAATTCTAAATGCTCTTGAAAATGCAAAAAAGTTGACGTCGCAGGCATTAAACCGCCAGTAAAGAAATACTTGGACATCCAATCATAATCTGATTTTACTTCAAAAGGATAATGTAAAAAGCGATGGCAAAAAATATGACACCAAAGTAGACCATCTGCCTTCAACCATCCCTGAATTTTCTCAAAAAGACGTTGATAGTTACGAACGTGTTCAAACATTTCAACCGATACAACCCGATCAAACTGATCTTGGTCTAATTCGAGCACATTCACATCACATGTGACCACTTCAAGATTCGTTAAACCCTTCAACTTTGCTTGCCCAAGAATATGCTTTTTCTGGGTTGCAGAGTTTGAAACAGCAGTAATCTGTGAGCGTGGATAGTTTTCTGCCATCCACAAAGTTAAAGAACCCCAGCCACAGCCTAACTCTAAAATATGTTGGCCGTTTTTAAGTTGTGCTCTTTCACAGTAAAGCTGAAGTGCGAGCTCCTCTGCCTGATCTAAAGTTGTTGTTTTAGTTGGAAAATAGCAAGCACTGTATTTGAGTCTTTTTCCAAGCACTGCCTGAAAAAACTCGGTCGGCAATTCATAGTGCTGCTCATTTGCCTTGTCCGTTTCAACGGCGATTTCGCTCCGTTTCAGCATATTAAGCACATCCATATAGCGCTGTGCCCATTGTTCAGGGTCATAACGCCCTTCTTGAATTAAGCGCTTTTTACTTAAAGCACGAATTGCAGCTCGAATGGCATGATCTGGAATCACACCACTTTCAACAATTTTCAAAGACTGATGAACAATAAAATCCATATGCGCACCTATTTTTTGGGTTTTCGCGGAATAAACATTGATGTTTTTTGTTGATAATCAAGATAATTTTGACCGCGACTTTTAATTGCTTGTTTTTCACTAAATGGAATACCCGTGACGTAATATAAAAATAGCCACATCAGTAACGGATAAATCCACAATACATATTGGCCTGCCGCTAAACCAATAATTGGATAGGCAAACCAGTGTAACCATTCAAAAAAATAATTGGGGTGACGTGAATAACGCCATAAACCCTGATCCATCGTTTTGCCATGATGATCTGGATTTAATTTAAATCGGTATAATTGCTGATCAGCGAGTTGTTCTCCAATGAAAGCAATTGCCATGATGACAGCTGCAATTACTAAAGCGACTTTATATCCACTATTCCATTCAGTTGCCTCTACATTGAGTAGCGTCCACATCGGCAAAAAGAACAAAAGCACTAAAAGTGTTTGAAAGATAAAAAATAATAAAAAGCCAATATGCTGAAACTTACCCATCGCTTTACGCATGCTCGCGTAACGGCCATCTTCTTTTTGTTCAGATTGATAACGTCTTAACAGATGCCAAAATAATCTTAAAAACCATAAGCCGCTAAAAATACCGATAAAAAGACGCACTTCAACTGGGGCAACTGAAATGAGTAAAGAAGACACAATAATGTTTACTGCCAGACAGAAACTCCATGCAGCATCTACAATTCCAACTCGGCCATTTATAGTGGCAAGTAGCCAGCTCAGCAACATGATCATTAAATCTAGAATCAGTAAATTCCAAAACATGAGCAGTCTCCTTACTTGAGCTGTTTGATTTAGTAACTGGTACTTTCAAACAACAAGTGAACATTGCTTATCACGCCTTCTTTAAAACCGCCTTCGCAATAACATAAATAGAAATCCCACATCCGAATGAAGTTTTCATCGAAACCTAGAGCCAATACTTGTTCCCGCGCTGCTAAAAAACGCGCTCGCCAGTGATGAAGTGTTTGTGCATAACTTAAACCAATATCATTTAAATTTTTTAACCTTAAACCACTCTCAGAGGCGGTTTGAGTTAATACACTTATGCTAGGAATAAAGCTACCAGGGAAAATATAGCGCTTAATATAATCAACTGTATTTAATGCTTTTTTATACCGGAAATCTTCAATAGTAATGGCTTGAATAAATGCCAACCCTTTCGGTTTTAATAGTGCTTTACATTGATCAAAGTATGTCGATAAATATTGCGCCCCAACCGCCTCAACCATTTCAATTGAAACCAGCTTATCGAATTTACCTTCGAGCAAACGGTAGTCTTTAAGTTGCACATCAATTCGATGTGCCAAGCCAGCTTCATTTACACGAGTAACGGCTTCATCATATTGAGCTTGTGAAATGGTAATGGTGGTTACTCTACAGCCATAATGTTGAGCTGCATAAATTGCAAAACCACCCCACCCACTTCCAATTTCAACCAAATGATCTAGTGGTTTTAAATCTAACTTTTTACAAATGATCTCTTTTTTTAAATCAGATGCTTCTTCGAGGGTCATGTTTTCATTTTCAAAAACGGCGCTCGAATACATTAAAGACGGATCTAAAAATAATTTAAAAAAGTCGTTGCTTAAGTCGTAGTGCTCGGCAATATTTTTACGGCTACCAGTTATAGAATTCTTTCGATTTTGATACCAAGCTTTAAGAAAAAACTGGCTCGCTTGGGCAATAACATTCTGGTTGATTTTGTCCAATACAGCTCGGTTACGTGCCAAGATCTGAATCAACTCGACAAGGTGCTCGCTGCTCCAGTCACCACGAATGTAGCCTTCTGCTGCTCCCAAAACACCATTTTTTAAAATAAGATCCATCAATAAAGGATTGCGAACTTCAATCACAGCATGTAAGTCTGAAACTTCACCGACCGTCCCATTCCACGCGCCCTGAAAAGTGATCTGTCCATGACGTAGTTTGAGAAGACTCTTGAGCAGTAACGGTAGTGAGTCATCTTCACCATAAAGAAATGTTTTTATCATGTCTTATCTACCTTGATCTTTTTAGGATGACGATAAAATGGAACTTTTTTTCGCCACAACTTAAATGCCTCTAAATATATTGAAAACAACATTTTAAAAGGCGCTAGGCTGTTTATAAGAGCATATCGATATTGCTGTGAAGGAAATGTGATGGGCACAAGTTCAAAGCGCATAGTGGCATCAAAGACTTGTTTTTGCTCTTCAAAAAGCTGCATGTGAATGACATTCTGCTGATCTGAAAAACTAAATCGCCAATGGTAAGTCAACTGCATGGGCATGAACGGCGAAACATGAAATGATTTTTCAAAGTTAAAATCAAAACTCTGATAATCACCCACCTGACTTTGTTGTTTTATACAGTCATGTATATAGACTTTTCGTTCATTCCACGGGGTATTGGTGATTTCACTAAGAATAAATAACGGTTTTCCGGCTTTATTTAAAACAAAATAAAATACGACCGAATTAAACCGAAAACCTAAACAACGAGGCAAAGCCAAGACTCGGATTTCCCAGTCTGGCCGAAGATGTAAGTGATTATTTTGCAGTATCGCTTTCTCTACTCTGTCTCTTATAGAACCGTGATACATGTTTAAAAAATCATTTTTAGATAGCTTTAATACATTCCAATGATCCGTCGACCAGAGTGAACAATCTTTTGTGATATCAACTAATTGATCTGGATCGAACCATAAATAATTTAAGGTCGATGTAAACTCATGCGGTTTAGGGCTATAACGCCGATGACGAATAAGCGCAGGAGCGATAGCAAGTTTATTTAATAACATTTGAAAGCTCCTTATTTATTCTTATAACGCTAAGAGTTGCTCAACAACTCGTGCTGCACTGCGGGCACCGTCTTCATGAAAGCCCCAGCCCCAATATGCTCCACAAAATGAAGTACGATTTTGCCCATTAATTTCGTGCCAACGAGATTGAGCTTGAATCGCTTTTGCATCAAATACGGGATGCCGGTATTGCCGCTCAACCAAGATGTCTTCGGCTTTGATTTTCATATTCGGATTTAAAGTAGAAAAAATTTGCGTAGCGCAGGATAAATTCTGCAAATTGTTCATCCAGTAGGTAAAACCATAATGTATGTCGGACTCATCGTTTTGAACTTGAGAAATTGGTGTTACATGTACATGCCAGCTTGCCCACTGCAAACGGCTTTTAGGCATAATTGAAAGATCACGATGGACGACCATTCGATTATCTTGATAACCAAATTGGCTTAATATTTCTTGTTCAAGTTCTGACGCATCTTTAATTAAATTTAGGCTATCGTCAGCGTGGCTTGCAAGAATCACCCAGTCATATTGGGCTTGCCCTTCAACGGTTTCGATCAACACAGTTTCTGGTGAACGACTCACAGCTTTTACTTCTGCAAATTTCCACTCAATGGATCGGCATTTCTTTTGAATAGCACGAATATAGCTTGCCGAACCATGTTTAACTGTTTGCCATTGTGGGCGGTCTTTTAACTGCAACATGCGGTGATGTTGAAAAAAGCTCACCACAAATCGATATGGAATTTGTCCTACTTTCTCAACAGGTGCCGACCATAAGGCACCGCACATCGGATAAAGATGTTCATAACGGAACTCATGACTATATTTGTGAAAGTCCAAATACTCTTCAATCGATAAATTAGGATCAATATCTGCCACATCTATATCTTTATTGTCATCATAAAAACGCAGCAAATCTGAGAGCATTTGCAGAAATTTTCGGTTTAAAAAGTTTTGCGGACGGGCAAAGAGCGACCATTTTTTTGAAGGGTTATATTGAAGTCCACTGACCAGATTATTCACAGAAAAACTCATATCGCTGCTTTGAGTTTCTACGCCTAATTTTTTAAGCATGTTGGTAAATAACGGATAGTTATAGTCATTAAACACAATAAAACCACTATCTACCGCGACTTTAGTGCCTTCTATCTCTAGCTCGTGAGTGTCAGTATGACCGCCAAAATAATTATTTTTTTCATACACAGTGACTTGATGTTGTTCTGACAATCTCCAAGCTGCGTAAAGTCCAGATATACCCGAACCAATAATGGCAATTTTCATAACACTTCACCGTTTTCAATTTTTTCTACCGATAGGTTTTTAATCTTTTTATATTGATAAACCTTGTCTGGTACTGGCTTTAGCCCCCACACCAAACCAAATAAAGACATCAGTTTGAGCACATAAAAAGTGATATCAATCTGCCACCAATAAAAACCTTGTCGCACACTGCCTGCGTAAAAATGATGGTTGTTGTGCCATCCTTCACCCAAGGTAATTAAAGAAAGTAGGAAGTTATTACGGCTATCATCTGGGGTGTTAAACTCACGTGAACCATAACGATGAGCGAGTGAATTAATACACAAGGTTGCATGTGTTAATAGAACAGTGGAAATCACAAATCCCCACACTAAAAGTTGTAAGCCATTGGTGCCCAACTCAGGGAAATGTTGTGCAAGCCACGAACCTAAACCATAAATTGCTAAGGCCGTCAAAATCACAATAGGCAAACTAAATCGATCTAGCCAAATTAGCTCTGGATATTTCAACCAGTCTTTAATGACTTTTTTTCGAGTAGCAAAATTTTGCTCATTTAAAAACCAGCCTACATGCGAATACCAAAAGCCTGCTTTTGCTGAATGCGGGTCCTGATCGGTGTCGGTAAAGTGATGGTGATAACGGTGATGGGCTGCCCACCATAAAGGTCCGCGCTGCGCACTCATGGTTCCGATCAGTACAAAAATGAATTGAACAATACGTGATGTCTGAAAAGTTTTATGCGAAAGATAGCGGTGGAAAAAAGCAGTAATTGCAAACATGCGAAGAAAATAAAACCCCAGCATGAAGATCACAGCAAACCAAGATACGCCCACCCAAAATGCAGCTAAACAAGCGATATGTAATAAAATAAAAGGAATAATTCTTAACCATTGAATTTTCTTTTCAATGACATATTCGCTAGAAGCACCCACTTGCGCATTTTCTGAATCTGACCAGCTATCGATCCAGCGCAGAAAAAATTTAGACATTGATTCTTCCTGATCTAAAGCATTTCTTTTGGTTCTAATTTAGAAAATGCGCAATGAATTTTATGTGAAGTTCACTCGGTTACGAGATAAATATAAGCATCTACGCAACCAGCATTTCACTATTTAGACTGTGTTGTTTTAACGAGTTTAGAAACGTCGTAGCCATAGCTTTTTGCGGTTTGCAGATAAGATTGATATGTCGCCTCATCAAGTTGAGGGCTACGAGAAAGAATCCATAAATATTTATGGCTTGGGCCACCCACTAAAGCGACCTGATAATTTGGGTCAACTCTTAAAACCCAGTAATCGCCTTTTGTAAAAGGAATCCATCTAAGACCAGAAGGTAAAAAGCTCACCTTCAATTTACTGTTGCCTTCATTTTGCGGATAAGCAACTCCTTCAGATGAGATCATTTCGCCTTTTTTTGTCGTACAGCTATTTAAAACACCAACGGTTTTGTCCGCGTTAATAGAATAGTTTGCAGTTGTATTGGCTACACAATCACGCTGAAAAAACATCGGTAAATGCGCAATTTCATACCACTTACCTGCGTATTTATTAATATCAATAGAATCAACAGCGACAGGTTTAGTATTGGTGTCTGCAAAGGTGCTCAAAGGAAGCATTAAACTGACCGCTGCAAGGCTACTGCTGATGATGAGTGACTTAAATAATAATTTCATGATTGCCCTCTTCTGTTTATTTCATACGTTTAAACATACGTCAGAGGGCTGTGAACAAAGTGTGAATTCTAAAAATTAAGCAACATTAATAAGGATTTAATTGTATTTCTTTAGAGCATCTGCAACTGGAAAATCAAGCTCAAAGCACACACCCTCAACCGTGTTATAAACTCGATAGCGGCCATGATGTAGATCCATAATTGAAGCAACAATCGACAAACCTAATCCACCTGTTTGATTCTCATCACTTCGACTTGAATGGCATTGGTAAAATCTTTCAAAAAGATGCTCAAGTTGATGTTCAGCAATTGAAACCCCACCAGTTACCACAGTCAAACTCACCCATTGCTTATGCTCAATCATCTTATGTTTTGTTGCGATATAAATAGTTCGCTTGTCACCACCGTGAACCAACGCATTTAAAATCAGGTTGTAAACGGCTCTTTGAAAAAGCTCAGGATCTGCAAATAATGTTTGAGCTTCTAAGTTAAAACTAAAATGACAGTCTTGTTCCTCGGCCTGATATTCAAAAATCTGGCATAACCTATCAATAACATCTTGGATATTTATTTCTTGTTTATTTACAAGCACCATTTTCTGATCGGCTCTTGCCAAGAAAAGCATGCTATCAATCATGCGTTTTAATCTGTGGTAGTCATCTAAATGAGACACCAGCAAATCTTCATATTGCTCAACCGAACGTTCGCCAGTTAAAGCAATCTCGGTTTGCCCAATCAGATTATTTAAAGGTGTGCGGAACTCATGTGCGATATCTTCAGAAAAACGGTTGAGCTGTGTATAGCCTTTTTCGATACGCTCAAGCATGTGGTTTATATCTTTTGAAAGCAGATCAACTTCTAAAGGTGAATTGGGGAGGTTTAACCGTTTCTGTAGCTGATTTACGTTAATAGAATGAGTTTGCTTGCGAAGCTGTTGTAGCGACTTTAAACCTAAATGACACACTAAAATGCAAAGCACAAAGATCGCAAACACGCCCCCGACCACATACATCAAGAGACTTTCTTGAAAAGGTAAAAGAATATTGATACGTTCTGACCACTGTTTACCCGCAATGAGTAGATAAGGCTCGTCATTAATTTTTATGGTTTTCCAAGCAATTCGCGTTGGATATGAGTTGTTCACTAAATCTTGAAATTGAAGACTATCGCGCTTTGCAAGTTCAGGCAGTTGAATGTGGAGCGGATTGATATTAATTAAACTTTTGCCTTTATGAATAAGCAGAAATAAGTTGTCTTGATTGCCAAGCATGTTTTGATACAGCTTAGGCCGCGCAATAATTTGCTCTACATTTTCGCTATCTTGCAGCAAAATTTCCAAACGATTAATTCTGTCTGCTAAAGCTTTATCTTGCTGCTTCAATAAAATTTGATTAATGCCTAAATAGGTCATAAAGCCGACGGAACATAAAATTAAGGCAGAACAAAGCGTGACCAGTAATGTAATACGGACTTCAAGAGAACGTAGAAGTTTAAAGTTCATAAGCTAACCGAAATTTTATAGCCCAAGCCACGTATGGTATGAATGAGTTTTAGCTCATATCCCTCATCAATTTTGCTTCGTAAACGGCGTACTGCAACGTCAATAAAGTTAGTATCAGTGTCAAAGTTAATGTTCCAAACTTCGGAACCAATTTGTCTGCGTGTCACGATTTGTTCTTTGTTGAGCAAAAGATAACGCAACAAATTAAATTCGGTTTTACTCAGCTCAATTAAGTTGCCACTACGCCAAACTTTATGGCTAACCACATCCATCTTTAAATCACTAATAGACAGCTCGTTTTCTTGCAGATATTGCTGTCGTCTTAACAGGCTTTTAATGCGTGCCAATAGTTCAATATAGGAAAAAGGCTTAGCCAAGTAATCATCTGCACCCAACTCTAACCCTTTCACTCTATCCATAACCTGATCTTTCGCCGTTAAGAAAATCACCGGAATTTTTGAAAACTGGCGTAGGACCTGTAATACGCTCCAGCCGTCTATGTCCGGCAACATGACGTCAAGAATAAGCAAGTCATATTGATCTCTCTTTAGCATTTCCAAACCTTGCAGCCCTAAGTGAACGCACTCCGCTTGATATCCAGACTCTTTTAATCCTTTGACCAAATAAGTGGCGATCTTGATCTCGTCTTCAATAATAAGGATACGCATTTTGTAGAGACTCATTTGAAAGATGACAACTTTGTAATGTGATTGTCATGCTTGAAATTAAGCAATTTGTTTAAGATTTTCAAAGCGACTTAGAGGCAATCATTATGAAAAAATTGAACTGGCTGATGTTAGCAGCCGTGCTATTTGGTAATAGTACTTTTGCACAGCCCCCTGCTTTGAATCAAGTTTATTCATTAGATCTCAAAACTGCCCACCTGTTAGCCGACAGTGCGAAAGAGGCATGTAAAAAACTAAACCAAAATATTGCGGTTGTTGTTGTAGATCGTGGCGGTAATCCATTAACTGCCGAACGGCATGAGCTGGTGGGTCCGCATAATTTAATGGCTGCCGAGAAAAAAGCCTATACCGCGTTATCTACCAAAACATCGACCTTAGTTTTAAGCCAAAACAGTAATCAAAACCCCGATGCAAAAAATTTAACTACCGTAGCAAATTTACTTTTGTTAGGCGGTGGCGTACCTGTTCGTTTTGAGAACCAAGTGATCGGAGCCATTGGGGTTGCGGGTGCTGGCGGCGCACAAAATGACAATCAATGTGCAAGCAAAGCCATTGAAACCGTTTTTCATTCATAAGGAGTTCATCATGACTAAATCATTTATTGCTTTATCTTCGTTATTTATAGCTTCGGCTACATTTGCACAAACTAATCCGCTAAGTGTGCACGTGTTAAATCTAGAAACGGGTTTACCCTCTTCTCAGGTTGAAGTCGTTTTAGAGAAAAACACCAATAACCAATGGGTTAAACTCAACCAGCAAGTGACCGATTCAAATGGTCGTATTACTGCGCTCTATCCAGAAAATAAAAAACTAGAGCAAGGTATTTATAAAGTTACTTTTAAAACAGAAGACTGGTTTAAGAAGAACAAACAACAAACTTTTTTTGCCGAGGTTCCAGTAATTTTTAAAGTCGATGGAAGCGTAAATCACTACCATATTCCATTACTACTTAGCCCTTACGGTTATTCAACCTATAGAGGCAACTAAAATAAAAAACCCCTTTATCTGTTGTGCACAAGTAAAGGGGTTGATTAAAAACGATGCGTTTTACGAACAAACACCATTGCTAATAACGGATTTTTTGTTTGAATCTAGCGCCACAATTGAAGAAGAAACCGTATTAATGATTTGAGTCATTGCTTCACTTGAAGCATTCACAATACCTTCCATCTTTTTAGTTTTCTGATCAATTGGCTGCTTAAAAGCAATTCGACAATTGAGCTGAGATCCTGCATTCGTGATGATCTTAGTAGAATGCAGTTTTCCTAATTTACGATGAACCATTAAGAATAAGCGAACGGTGAGCGCTTACCCCTGCCATCATTCCATCTGCAACTGCGAATGGTACCGAACCACCTAAACGTGCAATATCACCGCAAGCAAAAACCCCTTTTACCGTGGTGTCTTTTGTCGCGCTTGTTTTGATTATTTGTCCAAACGGCGTGTCTTCGACTTCACATCCAAGCTCGGCCAGCCAAGGTTGAGTAATATATGTACGTGTTGGAATAAACAGTCCATCCAGAGCAATAACCTTTCCATCGGTAAACACAATCTCTGCCTCACCTCTGATTTCCTGAATAAGACATGGCTCTACAATCACTCCACGTTTTTGTAAGGAAATATGCCATTCTGTATGAATGAGTTGATCATTTCCATTAAGTAAAAACGTGGTTGGGCCCCAATCAGGCAGCATCATCGCCAATTGTAAGCTGTGTTCTGACGTGGCCAAAATACCGATTTTTCCTTTTTCTAACTCGTATCCATGGCAATATGGACAATGAAAAACCGTTTTCCCCCATCTTTCAGCCAAACCCGCTATTTCTGGCAACTGATCACTAACTCCTGCCGCAATAATAATTTTTTTAGTTTGAATGGAATACACTCCATCAATACAAATACAAAAACCTTCATCTATTTTTGCAATTTTTTTAACTCTCCCATTTTGCCATTCAACAGTGCTATAAACTTCTAATTGTTTTTTTGCAATTTCAACAATTTCATTAGCTTGAGTTCCATCTTGGGTAAGGAATCCATGAGAATATTCAGCAAAACGATTTCTTCTTTGCCCTGCATCAATTATTGCAATGTTTCTACGTGCACGGGCCAACGGCATTGCTGCTGATAAACCCGCATAACTGCCACCAATAATCGCAACGTCATACAGCATTTTATTCACCCTTAATAAGTAACTTATGAAGTTACATTAATGCCTTTTATTTTAATTTGCAACTTTTCATGTTACATTTTATACATTCTATTGATCGCGCTGTTTTTTGTGCTTATGCGTACAGACAATAAACTTTCCCGAATACTTCATGTGCTTTTACACATGGCGAGGCAAAATCGCAGTTTTACTTCTGAAGAAATTGCCAAAATGTTATCAACTAATCCTGTAGTTATTCGTCGTACCATGACTGGGTTAAAACAGGCTAACTTTGTACAATCAGAGAAAGGGCCTGGCGGTGGTTGGCACTTAATAGGAGATATAGAAAAAATTACGCTTCTTGATATTTATAAGGCTGTTGGTGAACCTACAATTTTTGCAATCGGCAATGAAAGAAAAAATCCGGAATGTGCTGTAGAACAAGTCGTCAATGCAGCTCTAGATACAAGTATTCAAGCTGCACAGGCGATTTTGATTCAACGTTTAAAAGAAACTACCCTAGCCGATCTTGCAAGATCATTTGATCAAATTTGTATTGAAAAAGGATGGGATTTAAAACACTCACATGAGTAAATTTTTCCTCACAGCTTTTAACCAACAACTAAAGAACTCAAAACCGGATGGAATTATCAAATTTTATCCGGCATTTAACCGGATAAAACGTGTATAGATTTAATATTAAGAACAGACACCATTGCTAATAACCGATTTTTTGTTTGAATCTAGCGCCACAATTGAAGAAGAAACCGTATTAATGATTTGAGTCATTGCTTCACTTGAAGCATTCACAATACCTTCCATCTTTTTAGCTTTCTGATCAATCGGCTGCTTAAAAGCAATTCGACAATTGAGCTGAGATCCTGCATTCGTGATGACTTTTGCATTATTTGACTCTAATTGAGTGGGCGGTATTTGACGCTTCACTACCCAAGACACTGCAATATTAATATAGCTTTTATCTACAATATCAAAATGAGAAAAGTCTGTAGAAACTCGATATAAAGGCTGATTGTTTCCAGCTAGCCCACTGCTATAACTGTCAATTGCCCCTAATTTTTGCTGTAAACCCGCCGACAAGGTATCGCGTAATTGCGTACCCATGGTCGATGTCCAGCGTTCATTGTTTAACACCGTAGACTTACCACTACTGTCTTGGAGTACCAAAGGCGCACGGTCCAATCGGTCTGGAATCCCGACAGGTAATACCTCAATCACCTGCACAGTTGATTTTGTAGCCGCAGTAATTTTAGGGGACATCGTATAATAATTTGGCGTTGGCGAACTCGAACATGCCGTCATGGCAACAGCCGTTAAAAACAGGCCGCTCCCAAGCAGCCAGTTGGCTGCTTTAGGATGTTGAAAAGATAGAGTGTTTTTATTTTTCATCATCGGTCTCTGGTGTCTTACCACGAATAATTGATTCAGGATGTTGCTCAATATAGTCTGCCATTAACTGTAATGAAGCAGCCGCACGTGTCATTTGCTGTAATGCTTTGCGTACGTCTTGTTGTAACGGCGCATCGCTCGACAAAATAGACTCTGACGATCTTACAGTTTTACGAACATCGTCCAAGGTTGCTTGTAAACCAGGGGCAACTTTTCCATCTAACTGTTTAACCAGTTTGTCGGTAGACTCAATGGCTGTGTTCATATTGTTGAGCGTTTTACGTACATCTTGCCCAATCTCAACTAACGGGAATTTAGTTAACTTGTCAGCAATCTGAGAAACTTGTGCTTGTAAGCCACTCAATTCAGTTGGTGTAGTTGGAATCACTACACGGTCATCACTCAAAATTTGTAATGTGGCTGGCTTAGCTTTAGGGAACTTATCTAGGGCAATATAGTTTTGGCCCGTGAGAAGGTTGCCTGTTCTCATTTGAGCACGCCATCCATGTTCAACAAAATCTTTGAAAATATTGCTGTTTGGATTGAGTGCCTGTCCATTCTCAACGCGTGACGGATAAATAACCGCCTCAACACGCATACGAATCTGCTTATAGTTGTTATAAAACTCTGCATTAATCGATTTAACATTACCAATTTCAATGCCCATGAAATCAATTGGTGCGCCAACAGACAGTCCACGTAATGAATGATCAAAGTACATGATCACACCACGAGGTTGCCCATCCGGTTCTTTTAATGCCTCAGTTTTCGAATCCCACAGATTAAAGCGACTATGATTTGCCGCTGTGGTAGCACGCGAACTTTCAGGAATTCCAAAAGCAATACCGCCCGCGACAATACTTGCCAGCGATTGAGTATCTAAACTAAATCCTGAGGCATTCAAGCTCACATCAATGCCACTCGCCTGCCAAAACCGTGCGTCGGTGGTGACAAACTTATCATATGGTGCACGGATAAAAGTTTGTAGCTCTACAGTTTTACCATCGTTAGACAATTTATATGCTGTAATTTGGCCCACATTAATTCGACGATAATAAATTGGAGAACCGACATCTAAAGACCCCAAGTCATCTGCATTTAAGAAAAATTCTTTGCCCGGTACATCAGCAGTAATCACTGGCGGTACCTCTAAGCCAGTAAATTCGAGCTTTTTCTCTTCCGACTTACCACCATCCACTTCAATATATGAACCTGACAATAATGTGTCTATTCCTGAAACCCCACTCGTCCCAATACGTGGTCGCACAACCCAAAACCGTGAATCTTTTGCGGCAAAGTTACTGGCATCTTTACGCAAATCAATTCTGGCAATCACGTGTGAACGGTCTTCTGAAAGATCAATCTGCCGTACTACGCCAATATCGACCTGTTTATAACGGACCGTTGTTTTACCCGCGACCAATCCCTCAGCCGTCCTAAAAGATACGTCAATGGTCGGGCCGTGAGACAAGAGCGCTTTTATCGCTAATGAAAGCGCGATTAAAAGAGCAACCAATGGAATGAGCCAAATTAAAAGAGGCTTCCACCGACTTTTCTTTTCTTGGGGTTCTGGCAAATCATTCACGCTATCCAGTTCAACATCTGGATCACGACGATCTGAGTTACCAGGGGTTATTTCATTTTCAGACATACTCATTGTTCTTTTATTGACTGGGATTAATGGAATCATTATTCAACGGCGGGTGTTCAGCCTGAATAATCTTGGTTTTGTTTGAGGCAAAAGTAGAAGGTTTATTTGTATTTTGAGATGCGTAGAAGTTATCCCAAATAAGTCGTGGGTCAAAACTTAAAGATGCAAACATGGTTAACACGACAACCGCACCAAAAGCGATCGAACCCGGCCCTGCTAAAATCGTAGCAAGTGATTGAATCTGAATGAGCGCTGTTAAAAGTGCCACCACAAATACGTCAATCATTGACCAACGGCCGATAAACTCGACAACTCGATATAATTTAACGCATTGCTCAGGTAAAAACTTCCATGCTGACGATTGTTGAAGATATACCGCCACCAATAAAAAATACAAAATCAGTAGCTTTAGCATGGGAATAAAAATACTGGCCATAAAAATGACCACTGAAACCAGATAGTCTCCACTTTGCCAAAAGTAAATGACCCCACTCATGATGGTATCTTGCTGGCTACCCAACAGTGAGTCAGTCACCGTCATTGGAAGTACATTGGCGGGAATATAGAGAATGGTCGCAGCCACCACTAAGGCAAAAGTTCGATTTAAACTCGCTGGTTTACGTGAATGCAGCACGCTATTACAACGAATACAACGTAACACCTGATGGCTTTGGTTGAGTCGTCTCTTTTCATTTTGAGCAGAATTTACAACCCCACAGCAATGACACACAATTAATGAGAGATCTTTGGCTCTTGGATATTGCTTAAGCATTGACCCTTGCTGCGAGATTTGTGTTTGGGTCACATTTTTTATCGTTTTCATGGCAGTGACCTATCAATTTCGTTCCATATATCACTCACCTTTATGGAAGTAATATAGACCAACAATACACTTAAAATCGCAAATGCCCATAACGCAATCTCGGGAATCACCAACACCATTCCCATTAACTTCACAAGCGTGACCAAGATTCCAATTAAGAAGACCTCAACCATTCCCCACACTCTCATAAAATAAAGTGTACGTAAGGCAAATACTAAAAATGTGGGTCTTTTCTTCAATACGCTTACTGTGCCCAACACATAGGAGAGTAATAAAAGATAGGAAAGTGGCACAATAAAAGTGGTGATTAAAATAAGAATGCCAACAAAAGCCCGATCATAATGAAACATTACCCAGACCGCACCAAGTAAAGTGGTTTCAGAGATGTTGCCCTGCAATTCAATTTTTACAATAGGAAAGCTATTGGCAATAACAAATACGATCAACGCCGTTAAGATTAAAGCCAACAGTGTCGAAAAAGGTTTGGTGTGCCGATAGAGTTCAGCACCGCAGCATAAGCAATAAGCTCTTTTTCCATAAGCAAGCGGGGTTCTACGATAGACAGTATCGCATTCCTCACAACCTGCTAATTCTTTAAGCTTCATAGTTATACTCTAAGGTTTATCATTTTACTGTGTCACACAAAGCTCTTTTTATTACTAAGATAAATTAAAATATAAATCAATCGAAAAACTATCCAAGTCATCATAAATTTTGAGATGAAAATTACCGTAGGTGCTGTTCAATATATTGTTGAAACTGCTGAATAATATGTACAGATTGTGTGGTGGAATTGAAATAGAGACCAAAATTTAAAGGCTTAAGTTCCGGCAATACATCGCTTTCTATGCGATGAATGTCTGAAGGAATCTGAAAACATGATCTCAAGCTTATACCAATACCCGCCCTTACAGCAGGCCATAACGCTTGAACAGAATTACACTCATAAGCAATATGCCAAGCCTGCCCAACCTGTTCCAATGCCTCAATAGCCATTTGCCTTAGCATACACGGTTGCTGCAATACCACGAGTGGAATGGAAACTTTATTTTCAATGATTTGCTGAATATGAGTATGAGCGCAAAACAACCAATTTGTCTCAATACTTTTGAGTGGCTTTGTTGCACAAAGATTTAAAAACTAGGATTTCCCATATCTACTCAAATTTAAGTGACAACTCGGGTGTGAGGTCTGCCTAAATCGATAAATCTATTTAATACTGCCACTCGTGCATGAATCTCATTGACTTGGCTTTGAAAGTTTCTCGCACTGAGTTTATCGCCTAATAACTTGATGCAATGCATCTTGGTTTCGACCAAACTTCGCCGATGATAGCCTGACCATTTTTTCCATAGTGTCCTGCCGAAACGTTTAACTGTTCGTAGTAATTCATTTCGCTCTAGCGAACTGGTCTTTGTATCTTTCCAAGGCTTCGCATTTTTTCTAGGAGGAATCACTGCATGTGCTTGTCGATCTGCAATGACCTGACGGCATTGTTTTGTATCATAAGCTCCATCTGTATAGACTGAATCAATTTGTTCATTCAACGGAATTTGATCTAGTAAATCCACAAGGACTTGCGAATCACTCACGTTATTGGTTGTAAGCTGAACTGCTCGTATTTGTAGGGTTTTAGAATCTATCCCAATATGTAGTTTACGCCATTGGCGACGGTATTCAGGTTGATGTTTCTTACGTTTCCATTCACCTTCACCTAAAAACTTCAAGCCCGTGGAATCGACGTGTAGATGCAGTCCATTGCAACTCTTTTCATAGCTAATTTGAATATCAATATGCTTTTGTCTTCTACAAAGCGTACTGTAATCTGGTGCTGCCCAATTTAATCCGCAAAGGTTAATCAGACTTTGAACAAAACCTGTGACCATGCGTAAAGACAATCGAAATAGGGATTTGATCATCAGACAGCACTGGATGGCAGTATCAGAATAGGTTTGATTTCGACCATGCTTGCCTTGTGATTGTGCATACCACTGGGTCTTTGGATCGAACCAAATGGCAATATTCCCACGATTAATGAGAGCTCGGTTATATGCGGACCAATTGGTTGTGCGGTAGATTTTGTGTGTAGGCTTCTTCATTTGAAAATTATATTGCTGAAGAAGCCCTTAAGAATAGCTTTGTGCAACAAAGCCTTACCTATCTATTAATTCTCAATCTAGCTTTTACAAATAGTCACTCCACCATCAGCGAGTAAAGCACTTCCTGTAATAAAGCTTGCATCATCACTCACTAAAAAGAGCGCTGCTTTCGCAATTTCATCAGGCTCAGCTAAACGTTTCATCGCATGTATGCTTCTTACAAACTCTAGAACTTCTGGAGAAGGTGCCGCTTCTTGGCCCATTGAAGTATTTGTTCCACCGGGTAAAAGTGCATTTACTCGAATGCCTGAAGTTGCATATTCTGCCGCCATCACTTTGGTTAAACCAATGAGTCCTGCTTTACTTGCAGCATAGGCCGCCATTTGAGGGAACCCTATATGATGACCAACAAAAGAGGATGTAAACACTATTGAGCCATAGCCTTGCTTTAACATCACTTTAAGCTGCTCTCTAGCCGACTGAAACGCACTGGTTAAATTGCTCTGAATAACATGATTCCAATTTTCATCGGTTGTGACGTGAGTAAGCTGGTATTCTCCCAACATACCAGCATTATTAAATGCAATATCTAACCTTCCATAATATTGCGTAGCCATATCAATCGCTTTTTGCATGATTGTAGGGTCATTAAGATCCCCTGCAATAAAGTGCGCAACGACGCCATCTTGATTCAAACTATCGCAAAGTTCTTTTAAAACACGCTCACGGCGTGCAACCAGAATAACTTTCGCGCCTTCCGCTACAAATAGCGATGCGGCACTTAAACCTATACCTGAACTTGCACCCGTAATAATAGCCACTTTGTCTTTTAATCTGCTCATACTCTCAATTCCATCTTCATTAAATTGATGGATATATTTTGAGTAACCCGAAGAAAATAGACTCTCTGATTCTTGCTATTTTGAAAAAATTAACTCTATAAAACAGCCAACTAAAACAATTTTAGTTCCGTGCCAGTTCTGCTTCTTTCTCTAATAATGCACGTTTACGCTCAACGCCCCAACGATAACCAGAAATAAAACCATCATTTCGAACGACACGATGACATGGAATAGCAACAGCTAACATATTTGCTGCACACGCCCCTGCAACGGCCCGAACGGCTTTAGGTGAACCTATTTTTTGGGCTATATCGGAATAACTGGCTGTCTGCCCCGCAGGAATTTCTTTTAAGGCCTGCCATACTCTTTGTTGAAATGCAGTCCCTTGAATATCTAGAGGTAAATCTAATCCGATTTGTGGCGCTTCAATAAACCCGACAATATGCGCAATCAGTTGCTCAAACTCATCATCACACCCGATCAAATCGGCTTCCGGAAATTTATCTTGTAAATCATTTAAAAGCTTTTCAGGGTCATCGCCTAGCAAAATTGCACAAATTCCTTTCTGGCTTTGAGCAACTAAAATATCTCCTAAAGAACAAGCTCCTATGGCGAAAAAGATACGCACACCCTTACCGCCAGATTTCCATTCTTTCGCTGTCATACCTAATAGCGAACTTGAATTTTCATAGAACTGACTATTTGAATTAAAACCTGCATTAAATATTGCATCAGTCACACTGATATTTTCATCTAGGTTTTCTCTTAGCTTTTTACTTTTATGCGCATCAGCATAGCCTTTGGGTGTCAGGCCAGTAATTTGCTTAAAAACTCGGTGAAAATGATATGCGCTCATTCCTACATGCTCTGCCACAACTGATAGAGACAAGTTTTCTTCATGTAGTTCGATGTATCTACACGCTTTCTCGATTTTCTCTACAAGCTTTGGATCAGGTGCATTTGAGAGTCTGTTTTGTATTTTTTGGCTTGCTCGATAACCATTTTTCTCGGCTTGCACGGCATTCTCAAAGAAAACTACATTTTCTTTTTTAGGCAGTCTTTTTGTACTTGATGGCAGACAGTACATACCTGAGGATTTCACGCCATAAACAAAATATGCATCAGCTTCCGCATTTCGATCAACAATTGCTTGCCATCTATCTTCGTCTGTTATCCACTGATTTTTCATTTTGCTCACCTCAATTGCAATTTAATATTTAATGACTTATTTTCGCAACTTTGTTGATAAGCAAAACTCTTGGTATTGCTATTTTAATCTTTTCAACGCAAAAACATTCCAATGCAACTTTACTCCGAGCACACCCAATAAAATTAAACTTGCACCTAAAATTTGAGTACTAGTCAGCACATGATCAAAGAATAAATAATCAATTACGATGGTCGATATAGGATAAATAAAAGATAAAATCGCAATGTTATTTAAAGGTATTTTCTTAATTGCCGAATACATTAAATAATAAAGAAATGCCGTATGTAGAACCCCTAACCCCATTACAAAGAACCATTGTTGGCCTATCGGTGGGTTTACAAAAACCGATATAAACGGGGTCATGGCAATGGCCCCACTTAAAGTCTGTATAAGCACAATTAATAACGGTGGTGTGTTAGTTAATTTTTTAGTCATTAGAACAGATATCGAATACAGACTAGTAGCAATAAGAACCAAGCCTAAACCTGCTAACTCATTATAGTGATTCTTTAGTTAAATAAATTTAGGCAACCCTCACCAAAAAGTAATTTAACAATTTGGTTTGCTCTTCAACGCTATCTGAAGTCAAAAGCCCCAAAATCGCCCCATCAATCATAAATACAAAAATATCCGATTCTTCATACGTAGCCCTTTTTTTAGATTCTCGCAGAACCCAGAAAATTTCATTTTTAAGCCATCGCCTATAGCGAATTGCGGTTTGGTATGCATTTGGATAAAGCTGTTTAATTTCAAAAATCGCTTTAAACAACAGATAATACGCACCTTTTAAGTCAGCATGTAAAAGGTAAATTTGTCTAAGCGTAAGAGACAAATCTGGATATTGACGAGATTCACTTACAGCTCTCACTTTTTCTTTTAAGTGCTCTTTTTGAACCAACAAACACATTTCAATTAATCTTTCTTTTGAGTGAAAGTAGTTGTAAAAAGTGGCTTTAGAAATTTTAGTTTCACTAACAATTCGGTCCACCCCGACCTTGTTAAAGCCGTATTGTTTAAATAAATCTGCTGCTGTATAAGGCGCTCGCGTTGCTCTAAATGAAACTTCTAAATTTTTCATGTATACCGCTTAAAATAATTTTTTGTTGTAAATAGAAGAGATAGAAATGCCGTCACTCTTAAAATGAGTGCTAAATACAGGCATGCAAAAGCCGCACAATAATGGTGTGCTCACCTATCTCTGGTTTATTGTTGCTATGTTTTAGTCGTAAAGATTCTTAAGGTATAGAAACCTAAAGTCGGTTAAATCGTTTTAAAGACTGTTTAAACGGTATGGATAGAAAGAATTTGGCAAAGGTTGCCAACGAGAGAGAAGAAATAGTACGCATAACGGCGGACTCCTTTTGATTTAGAAGAGTCTTACCAATTACTGCTAAATAATGGTGGCAAGACTAGAAGGGTTAGCAGACTGGTACAAAAGGAAACCAGCACACCCGAAGGTGTCCCTCCTAGCCTCACCATAAAGGCGTGACTTAAGAGAACGCACAAAAACCAAAACAGCATTGTTGTGCGCCTTTTGTAGACGGTCTGCTAAAACCGACTGGCAATGTAGGCCAGCAGGCAAAGGATAGTGCCCAACCTTATTTCAGTCAAGCACACAAAATGACATCTGTTTTAAAATAGATCATTAAAAAGTAAGGATAAATAATTAAAATCTATTATTAAATTGAGTTTATAAAACAGATATTTTCTAGTTCGCTTAAAGCTGTAGATAAACAACTAAGTTTTAAAACGATTTTATCTTCGGTCAATATATTCCAGATAGCCACTTCCTACTAATGGCTGATCATAGAATTCGCCTTGCCATGCATATGAAGAAACGAAACCAGCAGCCAAGCCAAAACAGTATGGAGTGTCTACTTGTGCGGAAATATCTAGAACCTTTTGATTGTTGTGATAAGCAGCCCAGCGAAAAGTATTTGGTAAATTCATTGGAAAACCATCAGGTGTAATCTGTGGTTCTTCTTGAAGTCTGGTTACTTCAAAAAGTATATCTCCGTTGTATTGAATTGATGTTCCATCAATATGACGGTAGTAAACAGAAGTCAAAATGGGTTGGTCTTCATAGCAAATAAAAGCCAGTAATAACTGCTGTTCATGGTCAATATTAATAACTTGATAGCTAAAGACTTTTACAGGAAGTTGAATATTCTCAACTAACCATTTGTTTTTGAGCATTGAGGTCGCTATAGCTTTCCAAGCCTCAAGCGTACAAAGCCCCTTAATACTCTCACTATTGCCTTTTTGTTTAATGTAGCCGTCATAATGCATCAAGACACTAAAATGCTTATAAAAAGCACTATAGGCAAACCATGAAATAGCTTTAGTCGGCTTTAAATGAAGTTCTAGTTCTAAATCTTCTCTTTTAGTAATTAATATAAATCCATCACCATCCTCATGCATGACACTTTGATTGTCAAAATTAATAGCGAAAGGAGTTTGGTTAAACTTGATATCATTTTTGATTGAAAATGTTCTGTAGGCCTCAGGCGTTGTCGACAATGCTGTTCCATGTACCAAAGAAGCTGTATCCCCTTTTCCATCTTTAGACATTTGATAGTTGGTATCTGTAATCGTAAATCCAACATAACCTAATACCGAAGCCCAAGATAAATATCGAAAGGGTTCAGGTAAGTCAGGAATCATGACCCCGTAATGTGTACTACCAAAGCGCTTATAAAGCGTATGAGGACTGAGTTCAAACTCTTTTGGCAATGTTGCTTGTCGTTCTGGTGTAACAGCTCCCAACAATGAGCCTGAAAGTTTGGCAAACTTTTGATTGGCTTTGTCTTTAAAACTCTTTGGCAATCTATGACTTGAGATTAACATTTTTAAGATCTTTTATTTTTATCTACTTAAAAAATTAAGTTCCATATTAGAACTTGATAATTTGCAATTGAATGTTAATAAAGGACATCTTGATCTAAGCAAATGCACTAAAACAAAAAAGCCAACTCTTTCGAATTAGCCCTAATTATCTCACGACCACGTCTGTGAAAATTGCTTTTGATTTTATTGTTCGCAACAATCTTCATCATTTTTGTTATGAGTCTAAATTAGCCTTTCTTTATGACAATCCGATTAAAAAAACATCCAAAATCTCTCCTAAACAAACTTCATACATAAAATATGTGTTTTAGAGAACTACATCACAATTTATATAGCTGTAAATTTTAAAGGCATATTCCGCTAAACGACTAAGTCTATTATGCTTAAGTCATCTAATTGTTAAGTATGTATGATGGAACAGCAAACTTTATTACAAGAACTGAACTCACTCATTGAATACTACTCAAAAAGAACCGATTGCCCGCCTACTCGAATACGCATCGGCTATAGGGCTTATGCAAAATTGATGCAGTGCCCGCCTTTTGCAGATGAAGTGATGAATTCAGCCCTAGATCCCAATAAGCGAAAATATAAGAAGTTAAAAATTAAAATTACAAAAGATGATAATGAATTGGAACTGGAATAAGTTTTATAAAATTTGAAAATCTAATAATTTATTCAAAGATAAAAGCCCATGAACTGAGCTTTTATCTTTTATAAAAAGCAAATAGTCTTTAAAACTCGACTTGTACCGTGACCGTGTCTTGGTAAGTTCCCGCTGGTACTGTATCTGCGTTTTCATCAACAATTTTTGTGGTAAACACATAATTCTGCTGAGTTACTCCATTATGTACGCCTGGGTTAATCGTTGCATTTAAACTCGACCAACGCTCGTTACCGCTTCCCCATCGATCATTCGATGAGTTCTTGAAAATATCGTATTTTAAAAATGTATTACCCGTTTGCGACTTCATAGCTCGTTGGTCGCCATTTTGCGGGGAAAGTCCATTGTTTAAACTGACATAATACGGCGTATTCACAGAACATCGTATTCCCATAGATGACTGAACAGGTTCAAGCTTGGACGCAAACGCTGCTGTACCAAAGTTTACGTCTTGAGCTAAAATTCGACAGTCCGGAAGTACAGTAATTGACAGTGAACCAAGCGAGTCTGTTCCAGTTCCCCAGTTAAAACCGATACCCAATACCCCGCGTTTAAACCCTGGACTTTCAAAGAATATACCGATTCCGGCAATAGCAACCCCTGGTACCGAATAGAACCATTTTACTTTTAACGGTGAATCAGCCTGATAAACACCAGGTGATACGCTTTGCCCAGCCGGAAGGCGTATATAAAAAGGCAAATTACCATCTGGCCCGCTAAAAAGATTGACCAGTGTAAAGCTACTCATGTCTTTTTCTTGGCCTAAGCTAATGATTTCATTGTTACTATCTAAAATAACAGCATTGAGCTTTTCTCCGGTTTGAGCGTTGGTAAACGAATTCGACATTTGTTCAACTCGATATTTTAGATATGTCATGTTTGCTAAAGCCAGACTAAAACCCGTACATGACAAACCAGAATTAAACTGTGAAGAATTCTCACCGTTTTCCATTAGGTAAATAGACGGAACCGAAATAGTAGATGAACCAGAAGCACTCACACTACATGCAGCATGAACCAAATTTCCAGCCAACATCAGTCCAGAAAAGATACATAAATGGCTGAGTAATTTTTTTGTTTTTATTTTCATGGTAAAGATACCTCATGACACGTAACAGGCTTAACCACCACAATTTGTTGCTTGGCTTGCTCTACATCTACAGAAAAATCTGCCTTACATACGCTCTGATCTGAACGTTGAACAGTTACGGTATTGTTAGGTTTCAAGTTTTCTAAATAGACAATGCCATCCATTCCCACATAAGACGACTCTTGGTCAGCTCTATGCACGACTGAACCAACAGGCATCGGTTTTCCGTCTGCTTGAGTTAAATAAACGTTGGCAGCAATAGACTGATGAACTGGGAACTTAATCACAACACCCGAGCCGCGTTTAGCAGCAATACGTTGTTCAACTTGCGTGATTGTGAAGTTTGAAGGTAAATCGATTGGGTCGACGCTGTATTTACCCGAATAATAAGGCGTCACCGATGGCACAAAAATATGGCCTTTTTTATTACTACGACCAATTAAACTGTTTTCGTATCTAACCAAAACATCTGGTACTTGGTTGGTATCGACCAATGCAAAAGAATCGCCTAAACGGTTTGAAGCAAATATCTCCCCCCCCATATAAATAAGTGAACCAGATAGACCAAACCAATAGTTATAGTCATGGTTTCCAGACATACCAAAGTCGGTATTGATATAACCATTACGGTAATTGACACGTGCCTGATTTAAATCTTCACTATTTTCATTAAAGCGTCGGGTCAAGTCGACACCCACACCGCCCTCAGACGGCACAGAACGGTTGAAATTAACATAACCCGTATCGCCCTCTTTATTAAATGCATAACCCGAGTTCACAGTCGCGTTTCGTTGGAACAGTGGTATCGAAAGCTGAAATGCAGCACTCCACTCTTTTTCGATAAAGTCACGGTTGGCACTTAATGAAACGGTCACACCATTCATATAAGTCGGTAAAACAGGTGCCCATGACAAGTTTAAGAAGCGGTTTTTAAAGTCATTCGCCTTAGTATTAATATAACCGACGCCAAATGTGCCTGAGTTTTTGGTCGCAAAGTAAGTATTGGCCGTTAAGCTTTTATTGCTATTGACCGAAATTAAATTGCTATATTGCAGCCGTGAAAGATCGGTATATTCATCATCGCGCTGGTTATGGTTAATACTAAAACCAAACCGATTACGGTTATAGCTGTACCCGACCGTATATTGATTACCCTCTAAATCTTTAGCTCGATCTTCAGACATAGACTTATCGGCCTTACTTTGGCTAAAAGAAGCACTCAGCACACCTAAGTTTGCAAGCTTGAGTACAGACCCTGCACCCAATAACTGTAAGTCTGAAGAAAGTTCTGTACGACCTTCTACGGTAAACCAGTCATTGACCCCATAACGGGCATCGGCTGCACTTGCAAATTTTCCATAAGAAAAGTTCTTAAGTCCGTACTCTTCACGGATTTTCCCTAAAGACAATGAGTAATCAAATAAGCCGGGCTTGAGCAAAGTATTAGAAATATAAAATGGGACCGCTGTTGTAACCTGACGCCCGACTGCATCGGTCGTGACCACAACGGCTTCCCCTTTACCATTAATAAAAGGAACATTGTTTAAAATAAACGGCCCAGACTGTACCTCTGTTGAACTGGTCTTTTGACCATTAATAATTAAATCGACTGTACTTGGCAACGCGGCTTGCCCAATAAACTGTGGCAATGGATAGGTAATTAAATCGGGTCGAGTTGAATAATTTCTCTGTACCTGAAAACCACCTAGACGGACAGAACTTCCCCAAGTCGTTTTACTACCGGTAATAATGTCACCTAGTACAAAAGATGTAGCGTTATTTTGGTTATCAAATTGCCAAGATGTGTCATAACGACGATAGCCATCATTGTCTAAAGACTCGGCGTTACCTTCATTTTTATATTGATTTTTGACATAGACACCAGAGTTTTTAATAACCCCTAACGGAGAGAAAAAACGCTGCTCAGTAAATAAACTACTGGTTGAACCACCTTGATAGGGTCTATAAGTATAAAAATCATAGTTATTGAGCAGCCCTATACCAGACTGAGCAACGACAGGCTTATACCATGAGTCTTTACCTAAAACTTGAGTCGGCATCCAAGCAGGTGGAAAGTTAAGCTTAAAATATTGGTTTGATGATTGATATTCATAGCTTACATCTTTCAACTTATCTAAAGATATCCAGTCACTTGCATCACCACTAAACCCCAAAGTTAAGATATCTTGATTGGTTAAAGCGGTCTCGTTGTTTGTCAGTAGCTCCTGAGGAATTTGAATTTCTAACTCATCGATCAGCTTGTTTTTTTGTATGAAGTACTCATCATTTTTAACAATGACAGGCACAACCTGCTGAACTGAATATTGGTTTACAACCAAGTCTAGATATAGCTTAAACAATTGATTAATTTCGTTAATATCTTTTGGTGGTGGAGGCAAATCGCCAGCAACAGCAACATTTGGAATATTTAAGCATCCGCCCGACAACAAAATTAGCAAAATACTTTTGCATAAATTATTATGCCGAAGGATCATGTTGGATCCTCCATTTTTGTGATTTCGATTAACTCTTGTTTTATGCCAGAGCTATCAACACCATAAATTTTAGAAGTTTTTAACAATTCATTTGCAGTTGACTTATCAATAGTAAACTTCACGGTACTATTCGATAAAACATAGCCAAAAGCAGCTTTCCCTAAAGAAATATCATTGCCAGTTTTTGAAGTTTTAAGTGCCGAAAGACGAGCAAATTTCTGTCCATTATTTTTTAAATATAGCTCAGACTGGCCTTTCTCATTGTTGCGGACGGACCACTGTAAAACGGGTTTGGCTAAAGGATTTTTTGCATTCGCTTTTTGGCTCTCTTCAGTTAAACCACTACCAATACCTTTTCCATAGGCAAATAACGGAATTGAGTAACGCATTTGGAAACTCACTTTAGAAGCGTCTTGCTCGTTTCCATCAGAAAGGCGAATCGGTAACTCATCTACAATCAACCGATATGACTGTTCTTTGCCATCTGGCAAATTGACGCTTTTGGTTAAACGAAGCATATGCTTCTCACCTGCTTTAATTTTAGCTACAGGCGGGCTTGGTATAATTTCGGATTGCTCATTATAGTTATCTTCTAAGCCATCTTGATTCCATTTAAACACCCGAATTTGCACCATCGCATCGGTCTTGCCGGTATTTTGAAGCCAAACCGCTGTTGCTTTTTCATTGGCTTCAATTTTTGGATAAATAGGCCAAATTAAAAAAGTTGCTTGCGCCATCACAGGTGTAACAAGTGATAATGTACTTGCAAATAAAAAAGATTTTAAAATGCCATTTTTAATAAATGCAGAATTGTTCATACAAATCACCATGTAATCATTATTGAAACAGTATCTTTATAAATTCCAGCAGTATGTGGTTCATTATTATTTTCTAAATCAACGACACCATATATTTCAAAACTTGCCAGACGGTTTGTAGGCGTTGTGGCAGGTAATAAATATTTATTACCGACAACATATTCAGTAGACAAACTGCTAGAATTATATAACTTATAAGGCAAATAATTCGAAGATGAACCATTTTTCATACGTCTTATATTATTCTGTAGATTTTCACCACCATCTATAGAAATACTAACAGGCAAGCTTTCAGTACAACGAATATTCCAAGATTCTTTGCTATTTATAATATTAGAAACGACTTTATCTTTTGATAAAGCTGAATACTGACCAAAATCCATTTTCTGTTCGATATTATCTATTGAGCATCCATTTTCAATTTTAGCCTGAATTTTAAAACTAGAATTTAATTGAGGATCTACTGCATATACAAATGGACTTACAGATAGCAATAATATTGCTTTAAAATAAAAATATTTCATTTTCTTAAAACTCAATTGTAATTGGAACTATATCTGTATACTCACCCTTAGATATACGACCACCATCGTGTATGGCTTGACCAAAAATATCGATATTCTTTTTAGTATTCATATCATTAAGAATAAAAGCATCATTCGCTCTAATCACTTGTTTATCTAAACCATAGAGCAAGTTATAAGCAACAAAATCTCTACCATTACTTAATGCATGATAATAATTATGTGAAAAAGAAGCAGGAACTTTACTATCATTATTTCCAGAACCAAATATTATTTTTACAGTAGAAATACCAGCACACTGTATCTGTAAACCAGAGTTTCCATTATTTATCAAACTTGCGTCGATCACCCCATTAAAACCAGTTGAGGTTTCACCAAAATCAACAGTTCCGAAATTTAAATTTGTCTCATTATTTTCAACAACTTTATTATTAATAGAACAAGAAGGTAATAATTCAATTTGATTTGTTAACTTAGCTCCAATTTCACCCGCATTTATTGAAGAAATTAAAAAATAAGAAATTATAAATATAGAACCGCGATTAAATATCATCTCCCCTCCATTTAAAACAGGTTCACTCGCTTTTAAGTAAACCTGCCACTCAATTAATTATTTCTTTTTATATTTAGAAATTTACAGTAACTAATAGAGTATCTTTATAATCACCTTGGGCTTTTGCTGTGCCAGTGTTTGGAGCAATTGCACCGAAAATTGGTACCGCTGTAGCTTGGCCACTCACTGTAGTGAACTGTTGTGGCTGGTTTACAACATAAAGGTTTGTACGAGCAGCATCGCGGTAAACGTTATATGCAACTACATCAGCAGAAGCAGTATTTTTTAAAGTACGGTCTGTACGTTCACCACCATCAATTGCAACTGTAAAATCAACAGGATCCGTGCCGTCACAAGTCACAGAAATATTACCGCCTGTTGCTGCTGAAGCGACTTCAGCTGTTAATACGTTGTTCCAAGTACCAGAAGTTTTACCAAAATCTAAAGTACCAAACTTGTTCATATTCCCTTCAGTTTGACTACCACCTACAGTACAGCCTGTTGAGATATTTAATTTAACGTCAACCTGTCCAGTAACAGCCGCTTGAGTATTTACCGCATAACCAGCAACTATTAATGCTGCAAGAAGTGATTTCTGAATGTTTTTCATATTCATAACCTACATATATAATGATTAGTTTTGTAGAACAAAATGAATCAAACTCAATAAATAAAATATGTCCAATTTGTTTTATATATAAAACAAACTACCTTTTACTATTTTGTGATTCTTTTCACAATTTAATAACAATTATTTAACTTGTATACACATATTACAAAAAGACTATGTTTATTTATTTAAAATTCTTTCTTTAACAGTTAAAAAAACACCTAACTAAATACCCACCCCTACTTTAAAAAAAAGTCTAAGAAATAGAGAAAATAAATATCATCCATCAAATAAAAACTAGTCAATATTTATTCAAATACAATAATTTATAGATTCAATAAAATCATAAGAAACTCATTATTATTCAAACAGGTCACACGACCTATTTTAACTATTACTTAAAAGACAAAAATAAGTCACATGACCTATTTTTTAATTTTAGATTAGGTCATCTGACCGATATTAAAAAATTATAGGTCACATGACCTATAATTAGTTTAATAGAATTTAAATATTTTATTTATATTTTTCTAATTTCATGGTTTAGAATGCCTTTTTTTAAATAGTACTTACAGGCTGGATAATGATCAAAATTGATACCTTTGATACTATGCAAATAAAGAAGTCCTTTACCACACTAAAAGGACAAGAAAGAGTAAAGCAAATCTTAAAAAATGCTGAGATAGTTTTTCTTACCAAAGGTTATTCTGGTTTTAGTATGCGAGGAGTTGCAGCTCAATCGAATATTAGTTTAAGTACCTTACAGCATTATTTCCAAAATAAAGATAGTTTATTAAAAGCTTTACTCGATAAATTAATTTTCGACTACATACAGCGTATAGAAATTTTAATCAACTTAAATGCAAATGAGCCACCCTTGCATCGGTTTATGAATATTATCACTAATATAATATATGAAATAGAACAACCGGTCATTACGCATACATTTAAAGAGGTGTTTTCTATTTCAGATCACTTACCCTATGTATATGATTCTTTATCAATGATACAAAAGTATAATTTTGAACTTATATATAAAATTATACTCCCTATTCATAATAAAATCTCATCAGAAGAATACAAAGAAAGAGCCATAATTATAATTACACAGCTCAACGGTTATCTAGTTCAACATTCAAACAAAAATACAGATGAATGCTATAAACAATTTTTAAGAAATATACTTTTAAAAAATATATCAAGATTAGTTAGTGAACCATAAAATTAAAAACATAGGAGTATTTCTCCTATGTTTTAATATAAAATTTTCCTATCATATCCCTACATTAATGTTAAAAAACAAATATAAGAAATGATAAAAAAACAAGCTAATCTTATTAGCTATTGAAGAATAAATTAAATCAAAACATAATAGTCGCAATGATCAAAATTGAAATTTCAATCTTTTAGAGAATCTTAATGGATAATGCTAAATCATTAAAATTTATAAGCTTTATGCTCGCTTTCTTGTGGTTTTATCAAGGACTGGTTCCTAAACTAATCTTTATTAACTCTGATGAAATATTTGTATGGCAAACCATCGGACTTTCTTTTGAGCATGCAAAACTTGCAGGGCGCGCGAGCGGTATAGCTGAAATTATTTTTGGTTTATTATTTCTTTTTTCTACTCATAAATATATTCACTATTTAAGTATTTTAGGTTTATTCGGTTTACTATTCTTAATTGGTTTTTTAAAACCTTCTACACTTATCTCGCCTTATAACCCTATCGTAATGAATATTTCGATGATAAGTTTATCAATTATCTATTTGCTTTTATTAAAAGAGCAAACAACTCATTTTCATAAAGCTGCTCAATAGCGTTAAGTTTTAAAAAAATTTAGAGATTTCAATGAGTTTATCTAGTCGTGAAGTTGGCTGTGTAGTCATCACTGGAAGCACAAAAGGTATAGGTTTGGCACTCGCCCACGCTTTTTTAGATCTGGGATGTTCAGTTGTCATCGCTGGACGAGACGCGGAGCGTCTTAAGCATGCTCTCACTCACCTAGAAAATCATTTTAGTAAAGAAAAATTTATTGGTTCATGCTGTGATGTGACACAAATTGCAGATTTACAAGCCTTATGGGATGGAGCAATTCAGCATTTTGGACAAGTAAAAGTGTGGATTAATAACGCAGGCAGCTGCCACCCAACGAAAGAGTTTATTGACCTTCAGCCAGATGAATTAAATGCAGCCGTTTCAACTAATATTCTGGGCACAATGCTTGGTTCGCAAGTGGCTCTAAAAGGCATGCTCAGACAAGGGTATGGTCAAATCTTTAACATGGAAGGTTGGGGAAGCAACGGCGAATGGAGTCCGGGAATGACCCCCTATGCGACCACTAAACAAGCAGTAAGTTATTTTAGCAAAGCACTTTATAAAGAGACCAAATCGACTTCTATTTTAACTGGTACGCTCAGCCCCGGTATGGTCGCAACCGATCTGTTAGTTTCGTCTTGGACCAATGGCAACGTACAACACTGGAAAAAGATGAAGCGCTTATTTTTCTTTGTGATTGATCCACCAGAAGTTGTTTGTTCATATTTAGCAAAACAAATTATTCAAAACAAGAAAACCAATCGACGCATCGCATGGATGACGCCTTGGAAGCTTTTCCTTAGATTTTTACAACCCTATTATTGGTGCAGAAACCCAGTTAAAGGTACGGCTTTAGAGCGTTTGTAATCGGGTTTATAAATATAACTAAAAATCTAACTTTAATAAGGTCAAATGATTTGATTGGCAAACGGATGGAATTTAGCAACTTAGGTACTTCCACCAATAAAAATGCTCAGTAAAAGCTTTTCTACAAAACTCTTACTGAGTTTTATGACTAATCCACACCCTCATTCTCTGAAGTATCTTCTTTATTTAAAATCCGCCCTTCTTGTTTTGGTCGAATCAACGGGGCTGTAGGTCTTGGATGATGAGTATGTGTATATTGCATACCTACTCCCGCATTGACGTCATCTGCAGCGATTTCAGTTTCAAAACGCTCATTATCGAGATCTCGAATTTCCTCGGTAATTCTTTCTACCTCATCTTCATCCACACCAAGTTCTTGCAAAATCACACCGCCAAACTTAATTGCAGATTCAAATGTTTCACGAATCATAAAGTCCACTTTTTGTTTAACTAAATGCAGTGAATGCTCACGGTCATATGAACGGACTAATAATTTTGCCAAAGGAAATTCATGGGTCACGAGTTCTACAATTCTATTGGTCGTTTCCTTGCTATCTACACACACCACAATCGCTTGTGCTGTTGCGGCGCCAGACGCATGCAGAATATCTAGACGGCAACCATCGCCATAATAAATTTTAAAACCAAACTTTTCGGCGTTTCGAATCATGTCGGTATTATTATCAATAATGGTGACATCGACACCTCTTGCTAACAACAATTGACTAGTAACCTGTCCAAAGCGCCCAAAACCGATCATTAAAACGCTACCACTTAGCCCGTCGGCAATATTGATATTTTCTAATGAAAGCTTCGTTTTTGCTTGAGTAAAACGTTTGAAAATAATACCGACAATTGGAGTCAACACCATTGAAAGCACGACAATGGCGGTTAAGTTAGATTTAACGATACTATCAATAACTTGTGCACTTAGCGCAGCCGAGAAAAGTACAAAGGCAAACTCTCCACCTTGAGCCATAAGTAAAGCGCGGTCTAATGCTTCTGTATGAGGGCTTTTCGTTATTCGAGCGACTATATAAATCATGAGCGCTTTGGCAAGCATCAGGGCAATTACGCCACTCACAATCAGTTGCCAGTTTTGAGCAACTACCGATAAGTCCAATGACATACCGACCCCAAGGAAAAACAGGCCCAGTAATATTCCTCGGAATGGTTCAATATCCGCTTCAATTTGATGTCTAAAGGTCGATTCAGATAAAAGCACGCCCGCCAAAAAAGCACCCATTGCCATAGTCAAACCACTGACTTGCATGAGTAACGCCGCACCCAACACAACCAGTAAAGCCGCAGCCGTCATGACCTCTCGGGCCTTGGCAGCGGCCAACAGTCTAAATAATGGGTTTAGTAACCAATACCCTGCCGCAATAAGCCCTGCAATTGCGAGCAAACCAATCCCTATATTTTCTAGACGTACCGATGTGCTTTCGACCACATGATTCGGTGCCATAAAAGCAACCATAGCCAGCAATGGCACAATGAGTAAATCTTCAAAAAGTAAGATGGCTACAATTTTTTGTCCTCGGGGTTGAGTCAGATCACCCCGATCACCCAAGAGCTGCATCACAATTGCAGTCGAGGTTAATACAAACCCTGCGGCACCAATAAAAGCAACTTGCCACGTAAAACCAAATAAAAGCCCGACACCAGTTAAAGCCAACGCACAAATGATGATCTGCAATGTACCAAGGCCAAAAATCTCGCGTCTAAGACTCCACAAATGTGACGGCTGCATTTCCAAACCAATCACAAAGAGGTACATCACGATTCCCAACTCGGCAATATGCAAAATTGCGGTGGAATCTTGAAAAAAAGCAAAACCAAATGGGCCAATAATTAGACCCGCAATTAAATAACCTAATACTGAACCTAAACCAATACGTTTAAAAATAGGAACTGCAATCACAGCAGCCGCCAATAAAACCACGGGGGCAACCAAGCTAATTGAATGTGCTTCTGAGCTCATACATTTCTCATTTTATTTATCTGCAATTTATTCTATGTGAAACGAGGTTTAAGGGCGATTATTAGTTTTGAGAAAAAGCCTCCTAAAAATAAAATGGTTTAAATGATCCGAAAATAAAAATTGAGCCTATAAATAAGAATCAAATATTCATGGACAAACACCCATAAAAAAAGCCCTAACGGGCTTTTTTTATATTAGGCAATAAATTTCAACATGAGCTGAATGACTGTCGCATTAATTAAGTCAACAAAGAATGCACCACAAAGCGGAACGATTAAGAAAGCCTTATGTGATGGACCATACATGTTAGTAATGGCTTGCATATTTGCCACGGCTGTTGGGGTTGCCCCCATACCGAAACCACAATGACCTGCTGCCAATACTGCCGCATCGTAGTTTTTGCCCATTACTTTGAAAGTCACAAATGCTGCATATAAAGCCATAGTCAGTGTTTGGGCACCCAAAATCACTACAAGCGGACCAGCTAAGTCGGCAAGTTGCCAAAGCTTTAATGAAAGCAATGCCATTGCTAAATAAAGCGACAAAGACGCGTTACCAAATACATCAATCGCACGGTCGAAAATATCAATTTTCAACACGCTTTCTAAAATGTTTCTTAAGATTACACCGCCACCGAGTGCCCAAACGAAAGTTGGTAACTCAAACCACGTTCCCTTACTAAAGCCAGTCATAAATTCAGCAAACGCTAAACACGCTGCAAACATACCAAGCGTAGTAATTGCATTATCGGCAGTAATTAAACGAACTTGATGAGGATTTTCAAACGGTGCAAGGTCATCTGCATGTTGCTCAACATGCGTATCTCTATAATGAATTTCAGCATTGGTTTTTGGTTGAGCAAGACTGTAACGATTAATGAGTAATTTCGCTAAAGGCCCACCAATCACACCACCAATAATCAAGCCAAAGGTCGCACTTGCCATACCTAATGCTAAAGCACCCTGAATACCATGCTGAGTTTCTAAAATTTCACCCCATGCGCCGGCTGTACCATGACCACCTGTTAAGGTAATTGAACCAGCAATCAAACCAATAAGTGGGTCAAGACCAAGTAAAGTCGCAAGACTCATACCTACTGCATCTTGCACAACAATAAAGGAGGCAACACAAATTAAAAAGATGATTAAAGCAGTCCCGCCTTGTCTAAGCTTCATAAAATTGGCACTTAAACCAATTGAAGCAAAGAACACAAGCATAAAACTGGTTTGTAATTCACTAGCAAAAACAATGCTATACCCCCATACAGAGTGAATAAGCAAGGAAACTAGAGCAGCAACCAAACCACCTGCTACGGGCTCAGGAATGTTATAACGCTGTAAAAAACTAATACGATTAACTAGAAATCGGCCTAAAAGCAAAACAATAACCGCCGAAATTAGCGTATAAAAAGCATTAAAAGTAAATTCCATATATACTACTTTCTGATTACATTCCTATTGGATTGTAAAATAATTATATTTTTATTTTTAATATGTAAAAAAAATATAAACAAACTTTACAAAAATACTCTACCAATATTTTTTAACCATTATTAAGAATAATTTAAATTCGAGTATTTAATGTATAATTTTGACTAGACATGAATTTTTATTTTAATATCATATATTTATGTAAATACACTCTTAATTAAAAATAACCCCACCTTGATATCTTAAACAGAAAATCCTGTCTTTTGGGTCACTGAACTTCCCCCTCATTCTCTTTAATATCTTTCAAAGACCAGCTCTTTACTGTTCTGGGCAACATCTTTATAGGTTTTATATTCAATGAGTTTATTGCTTAAAGTTCGTCAGAACGTTCCACAGCTACAATCTATTACAAAATCTCTTCAGACACGTGCTGGTCAAAAAATACCTCACATGCTGATCAATGCATCAGATCTCTTTTTCAGAGGGCCTCAAATAGCTTTGTCAGGAAAAACACCATTTGATATGATTCATAAGCATGAAATCATTACCTTACGCCATTATAAAAATGAGACTGATACCTCTACTCCTAAACACCGCGTACCTTTAGTTATTGTTCCACCGCTAGCAGTGAACATGCTCATTTACGATTTGTTCCCTACTCGTAGTTTTGTACGTTTCTTTTTAGCCCAAGGGTTTGATGTTTACTTAATTGACTGGGGCGTACCAACCCGACACCAAGCAAAATACAACTTCGGTACTTATATTAAAGTTTTCATGCCAGAGATGTTAAAGCAAGTTCGCCTACACAGTGGTCAGCAACAGCTTTCTTTGCATGGTTGGAGTTTAGGCGGCGCACTTTCGCTCTGCTATACCGCATTGTTTAAAGATAAAGATATTAAAAATCTAATTATTCTCGCTTCCCCTATCGACACACACAAAGCAGGTTATATGGGGAAACTATACGGTAGTCTTACCAAACCTGCCAAATGGGTTCGCAAACATACGCCGTTTCGTATTCGCCATCATGTACCAAGTGAAGCATTTCATATTCATGGCTGGCAAAACACGCTTGGCTTTAAATTAACGGATCCGATTGGAAATTTGAAAACATATTGGGAACTTTTTAAAAATCTAGATAACCGAGAGTTTATTGTCGATCATGCAACCTCAAGCTCATTTATCGATAATATGTTGGCCTATCCGGGCGGTGTCATGCGCGACATTATTCTCCGTTTCTGGATTGATAATGAACTGTCTAAAGGTGTAGTTAAATTTGGTGAACTTACCGCCTATCTAAAAGACATTAAATGCTCTGTGTTAGCTGTTGGTGGCAACACAGATATTATTGTCACAGCTGATGCTGTCAAACCGCTCATGGATTTAATTAGTAGCCAAGACAAAACATTTAAGGTGGTACCGGGTGGTCATATGGGCGTAGTTTCTGGTAGTCAAGCCCCCACTACGGTCTGGCCCGAAGTGAGTACTTGGTTAGCTACTCGTTCAGAATAATTAATTCAAAAGCAGTAAAGCCAGTGTAGCCAGTTCTATGCTGGCCATAATTCAAATTTTATAAGTCTGATATTCTAGTTTCATTTATATTACAGTAGTTTTTTCTCATAATTCAAAAGCAGCTCATTACTAGATAACTCAAAAATATAAATATAATCTCCTCACTATTAATCACATTAAAATCCTTCAACACATAAATTTTATTTATTAGAAATACAACTTAATAAAACAATATTTTATCAAATGTTAAAATTTTTTAAATAGATCAATTTTCTCTTATTAATATTTATAAATTTTAAGAAAAGTACCTCTTAAAGTTGATGTTACTTTTTGTTATTTATGTAAAGCTTATTTAAACAATATAGTTACTTAAGTTATTGTTAAACATTTTTTTTATAAATTTAATTTTGTAAAATTTGATCATTATTTATACAAATGTAAGCAATTTCTCGCAATTATGTAAGCCAAAACCCACAACTCAAATGATTGTTTTTCTTATAATTAATTTCAATACATATAAGCACTCTTTACTATTAAATAGAAAGCTGAATATTAATAAAGAGATCTAGAGAAAATGATAAAGTCATCTTTATTAATATAAAAACTCTTAATAATAGAAAAAGAATCTCAAAAATTAATATGTACTATTTTTCCTCTGGAAACAGAGGAAAAATACTTTTTTAATGATCAGATAGGGTATAGAAAATGTTTATTGCAAAAAATATATTTGTATATTTACTATCAATGTTAGCTTTATGCTTACTGATTATTTTCTTTAATTACATAGGAATGAACGAGACGATTAATCTTCTTCTCTCTTCTGCACTGTTTGGAATATTTATTACTTGGTATTTTAAAGGTAGTGGACTCTGTCTCGCCCTATTTAGCTTTTTTTATTGGGCTATGTTTGTCATTAGTCAAAGCTTAGAAGTGATATGGATGCTCGCAAGTTCAGTTATTGTATATTTAGTCATGACTAAAATATTACCTAAACTCAAGACCATCCATATTGGCGTGATAGCCAAATAGCTAAAACGGTTTCACCCCACGATTCACCATACCCACTTTCTTAACTGTGTTAATTTTAGTTTGTTCGGCAATGACTAATTCATTAATGAAAGCTTTTAAATTTTGTTCATCAAGACGAATAGGATTAAAAGTACTTTCTCCCATTTTTAGAAAGAAAGATTCGATATTTGTATTACGTTGTACATATTTCATTGACCATCGTTGAAACGAGTTTTGTTCAATGGAATATGTACACAACCATTTAACATTGTGGTGTCTTTCATCATTTGCAATTTTTTCAAATAATCGTTCAACCACCTCCCGCTCACCTTCCAAGCATTGAAAGAAAGCATTATCGGCATAATAGAGCACCCCACAGATCTGATTCAAATCATTGAAATCTCGTGCTTCTGTCAAAATATCACGTAAATCTTGCAACAAATCTTCATTTTTTTCATTTCGTTGACTGGCATAACACAGACGAACGTTCATTAGCAATTCCGTGAAATATAAAATTTCTTTATTTAAAGATTTTTAATCTACCATATCTCTATTACTAATAATTTATATTTCACACATATTCTAAAGTTTATTTTAAAAATACGTTCGATTATTAACTATAAGAGCTTAATAACTAATGATTTATATTCACAAGAAAATAAAAAGCCCTCCTATTGAGGGCTTTTAATGCTCTAAAATAACAATAAACTTCTTTAAAAGCTAAAATAAAAAAAGCACTAAAAAGTGCTTTTTTACTTGCTGTTATATTATTGTGGAATAATATTTACAGCATTTGGGCCTTTTTGCCCTTGAGTAACGGTAAATGTTACGCGTTGACCTTCATGCAAAGTTTTGAAACCAGAACCTGTGATTTCTTTGAAGTGAGCAAACACATCTGGACCGTTGTCTTGTTGAATGAAACCGAAACCTTTAGTTTCGTTAAACCACTTTACTGTACCACTTACTGTATTAGACATGATATATCCTACTGATTTCTAATATTTTAGAATCATTAAATAATGACCCTATCATAACTTTGAAAAAAGAATAACAAATTGAGCTTAATATCTTAAAAAACGAAGGATTATGACTAAAACTACGATACTTAAAAGAAGATTTACTAACAAGTCTTTTTTCTAGTTAACAGCATCATACATGAAATAAAATTGTATTCAAGGCTTTTATATAAATAATTTCCAAAACTTAAGTTAAATAAATATAAAACAATAGCTTAAAAAAGATTAAGAAATTCAGTACATTGCTTAATTAAAAAACAATCTATGATGTGATAAAAACATTGAATTGAGAAGCAACAGATATAAAAATATCATTTAGAAAATTGCTTGAGTGCGAATGAAAAGTTATTTTAAAAATATAGATAATAAAAAACTCCTGATTAGGAGCCTTATTTTATGGCAGAGGATCAAGGACTCGAACCTTGACGAACGGTTTTGGAGACCGTCATGCTACCATTACATCAATCCTCTATATTCATGATTAAACACTCAAGATTTAATCATAAAAAAAGCAAGATCATCGTCTTGCTTTTTTCAATGGTGGGGGCGAAGAGACTCGAACTCTTACACCTTGCGGCGCTGGAACCTAAATCCAGTGCGTCTACCAATTTCGCCACGCCCCCATCTGGGACATTTATTTAAAATAAATGTGGCAGAGGATCAAGGACTCGAACCTTGACGAACGGTTTTGGAGACCGTCATGCTACCATTACACCAATCCTCTTCCAAGATCTAGATGACTTAACATCCACATCAAACTTTAAGTTATTAACTTAAAGTGGTGGGGGCGAAGAGACTCGAACTCTTACACCTTGCGGCGCTGGAACCTAAATCCAGTGCGTCTACCAATTTCGCCACGCCCCCGATGGCTGTGTATATTAGCGATAAGATCTGACAGTGACAAGTGTTTTTTTTCTAAAAAAAACTAACCGTGTAAATTGTATACAGATACTAGATCAATGATTTTTATCAATTTGAATCTGTTTTAAGCAATTTATTGCTTCATCAGCATTTGAAAACCGATTTTGCTGTTGTTTTTGTAATAAACCTGCAAGTAAGGGATAAAAAATCAAAAACTGCGTGGGTAATTGAATGGTTAAATTTTGACAGTGCAAGATTGCCCAATCACGATAACTACCTGCTTCTAAGCGATTTTGTGTTAACCATTCATATAGAACGATGCCAAATGCATATAAATCGCTTTGTATTCCCTTACGCCCTCCTTGAAATAACTCAGGAGCCATATAACGAGGTGTTGCATCCATGACTGTATCGCAACTTAAGATAGGTCTCGTTTTCTCAAAATCAATTAAATAAAGTTCTTGCTGAAACTTTCTAAAATGTTCTGCCTTAACGTCTCCATGAATCCAGCCAAGTTCGTGAAGCTCTGCAAGCTTATTTATTGACAACCAAATCTTACGATATACATCAGTTAAATCACTTTCATGAGTGAATGAACCAAACCACAGGTCACTATCAGGTAAAATTAAAACCTTACCCAAAGAATGATCTAGCTGAGGAATTAAACTGCCCTCAATCAACTTATAAGGTAAAAGCCATACAGGTTTTTTAAGGTTAATTTCTTTGTAAAATAATTGCTCATGCATAAAATCTTGCTCACTTTGAGCATGGGTTTCAGGCAAATGATATTTTAACCAGTAATTTTTGGTGTCTATGGTACATGTCCATAAACACCGCCCTAACGCTGCACTTGTTGGCTTTGTTACACATGTTAAGTTTTCTATATGCGAAGCAAAATCATGCTTCAGCATAGTAAGACTCAGGCTGTTGTTTCTTTTCTTCAAAGCGCAAAACTTCTAAACAATGCTGAATCGTCTTACCAATACGAGCGTGGGTCTCAATTGAAGAAATTTTTGGCCAAGTTGCACGTTCCCCTTCTCTTTGCAAACGCTTAAACAGATGTGGACGTGGGTTTTGCAAAGTATAGGTATAATGACTTAGGCTATATTTAGCAATGATGTTCACATCACCGTAATAACGCTGTCCCATTACTCCATAGCCATGATCTAACAATCTTCTAACTGGAGAAATAGAACCAAGTCGTTGACGCGTAAAATCCATAACGCCCATTGATAACACTTTACCTTGGCGTCTTAGAATCCTTTCAGGCCAGCTTAAAACGTCCTTACGAAAACGGTCCGCATCATTTTGCATGAATGGAACAATATGTGGGTTAACTTGACTCGCAATGGTGTAATTCAAGTTATAAAGTCGTGCCATTCTTTCTTGTGGAAAATCGCTTCGTACACTTCCATCCACCCATTTTGTATTTGCCATATAAGGTGTATGTTCACCGTCATAACGTTTACTGGTTAAACGCACCGGTGGGAATAAAATTGGCACGGCACATGAAGCCAATACCGCACTCCACACCAAAACATTCGGTGTCATAATGGCGTTCATAATTCTTGGGTTTTCTGTTGCATCATATGGCGCCACTGCCACATTAATGTTTAAACCAGATTTCTTGAAAGCTTCTTCAAAAGTCAGATCACCCAAATTCTCAATGAGGAATTTTTTCAAATACTGAACATCGGCAATTCCACCATTGCCTTTAATGAGTTCACGGAATTTCCTAAAATGAAAAGCATCACTAAAAAATTGCTCACCATTTAATAAGTTTTGGATATCTTCACTGGCAGAGGTTCCAAGCATACCTGTCATAATTGCTCCTGCACTTGAGCCAGAGAGCACTTTAGGCATTAAGTCTTGTTCAATTAAAGCCTTACATACTCCCGTATGAAAAAGTCCTAAAGTCGCCCCGCCCGAAAACATAAGTGCAGGTTGTCCATACGCCTTTTCACAGTTTTCAAAAAACTCTATTTTTTCTTTTCTTTGAAACGTAATGCATTCACTTGAAGCAATGTAAGCCAAGCTTTGGCTAACTTCTTCAATATAGTCTTCAATTAACTTTTTTGTACCGACATGTGTGGCGGCAAAAAGCATTGGATGACCAATATTTGCAATATCGTAGGTTAGACCTTCTTTAAGTAAATAGATGAGGTCTAATGTGCGATGTTGCTGACGATATCTTTTGAGCAAAGTGTATCGATAAGAAATGAGTTCGGCATCGAAGTAAGGTGAACTATTATCAAATTTCCACTCTTGCACACCTGTTTCTTCATCTAGTTTTAATGCAAAAGACTTCCATTCTTCATAAGATTCAGCCATGTCTAATTGACGTTGTAATTTTTTGATACGGTAAGCCTGATGTGGATTCATATCACTTCGTATTTTTTCAAACATATTTCGTCCTCATCTTCACAGATGATTTTACTGAATAGACATCACAACACTATGCTCGGTCTGAACATTTCAATCAATTGCAAAACCGATAAAGTGTATAGGCAATAAGTTTTTTGTAAGCCTGTTAATTTCGGTGTTAGTATCCTGTCAAACACTGTTTAACATGATTGACTTACCATGGCTACCATTGATTTACCGGACAATTTAGTTCAAACATTATCACTTGTATTAAATCAGTTACAGCAAGTCTTGCCTGAGCCTAGACAAGAAACAGATTTTACTGCACCTGCTTTTAGATGGGAAAATCAGCAACTTAATGCCATCTATACGCCAAAAAATATTTATCTTGATGACTTAAAAGGCATTGAGCGTCAAAAAGAAAAAATTATTCAAAATACTTTGCAATTTTTAAATGGCCTGCCAGCAAATGATGTGCTGTTAACCGGCTCACGTGGTACAGGAAAATCATCTATTGTTCGTGCTTTACTCACTGAGTATGCCCCTCAGGGATTACGTTTAATTGAAATTGAACGTGATGATTTATCAGACTTACCTAAAATTCAAAAACTCATTCAAAATCGACCTGAAAAATATATCGTCTATTGTGATGACTTGGCTTTTAATGCCGAAGATGAAAATTACCGTAGTCTAAAAAGTGTATTAGATGGTTCATTACAGTCAGGTTCAAGTAATTTTATTATTTATGCAACCAGTAACCGTCGCCACCTGTTACCAGAATTCATGCATGAAAATACACCTGTAACTAAGGTCGATGTTCCCCAATATACTGAGCTACATCCACAAGAAGCGATAGAAGAAAAGATCTCTTTGTCGGATCGTTTTGGTCTATGGCTATCTTTTTATCCAATGGATCAAAACCTATATTTAGAAATCGTTGAGCATTATCTTGATAAAGCAAACATGCCTTTCAATGATGAAGTTCGTGCTGAAAGTTTACGTTGGTGTCAGATGCGTGGTCAGCGCTCTGGCCGTGCTGCTTACCAGTTCTCAAAGCATTGGATTGGTTTAAATGGGTTAAAACAGTTGTCTAACAATTAAATGACGAATGTCCCGCAAAGCCTTGGCTTTGGCCTGAAAGCCGCTTAGATTTGGCAGTTGTTTTTCATAACCTAAAACAAAGATAGCCCTTCTTTAGGTTTATATATGAAAAAACAATTGCCAAAAATTTCTACAGCCAGTAAAGCGCTTGGTAAAAGTTTATTACTTGCACAAGGCGTTTTAGACCAAGCAAAAAAATATTCAACTCTTCCTTTTACTCAAGCTCATAGCATCCGTCCACGAGTTGACGAAAAATATTATAGCTGGACACATTACGGTATCTTTTTCCCGCTTTTACCAGAGCCGCATCGCTATCTAAACATTATGATTTTATTAGGCACGCCCGGTGCGCTAGCCTTTGATCATGACAACATAATTAATGAAGACCCCAGAAAAACAGCCACGTTCTTTTCAAGTACTGCCGCGGTTGAGCAAGCTTTGCTTAAAGCTTATATCATTCCAAAAGAGACACAAATTAATAAAGATGGAAGCTTAATAGAATTAGGTAAAGAGATTTCAATTCAAGGGAAGTTCCCTCAAATTCACATTAATGGACATTATGATGGATTTGATTTCGACTTTGATATCGATATTACTTCACATGTTTCGTGGTTTATAAAAACACCAATCTATGATCATTTTAGTTTATTGGCAAAGTTTAAAGGTTTTTTAAACTATCAAGCAGAACGCATTGAAAGTGAAGGACTTTGCACTTACGAATATGCACGAGCAGTTGGTCCACATAGTTTCATAAACAAACTTCTTCCTGACGCTTATAAACTGCCGCTTGATTTTTTTACTTATCAAATTATTAATTTAAACGACAATACTCAACTTCTTCTTACTAAAGCAGATATTGCAGGACAGACGGTAGCTTATAGCCTGCATATTAGATATCTTGATCAGCCAGCTGAAATTTATACAGATGTTAGCTTTGACGTTATTTCTCATCAAGTCGATGACTATATCTCACCGACTGGAGAAAAGATGCGACTTCCAAAATATTTTTCTTGGATCGCTCTAAATGATGCAAAGCAAATTATCTTAAACATTCAGGCAGAAATTGACTGCCCATTCCGTTATGGTCATGGGCGAGGTTATGCGAGTAGCTATATATTTACAGGTCATTGTTTTGGCAATGAAGTTCAAGGCCGTGGTTACATCGAATATATTGATATCGAAAATCAACAAGCCTTTGAAGATGAATAATCTTACTCAGGAATAGTAAGTTCGGTCATCGGCCAGCGCGGCGTGGTCGTTACCGCTAAACCATCATGCTGACCTGCTTTTAAACGTTGATAACCAGCAAATGCAATCATTGCCCCATTATCAGTACATAAAGCAGGTTCGGCATAATAAACTTGCGCTTTAATTTTCGCCAAAGAAGTTTCTAATTGCTCGCGTAGTCTTAAATTTGCGCTAACTCCACCTGCAATCACTAAACGTTTAAGTCCGGTTTGCTTTAAAGCTTTTACTGATTTTTTTACCAAGGTATCTACAATTGCCTCTTGGAATGAAGCAGCGATGTCAGCGTCACGGTTTTCACCATTCAATTTTTTCAATTGAACAGACACAGCTGTTTTTAAACCACTAAAAGAAAAATCTAGACCTTGATGAAGCATAGGTCTTGGAAACTCGAAAGCTAATGGATCACCAGATAATGCAAGTTTTGCGATATTGGGCCCACCCGGATATGGCAAGCTCATCATTTTTGCAACTTTATCAAAAGCTTCGCCCGCAGCATCATCAATAGACTCACCCAATAGTTCATATTGACCAATAGCGTGGGCTGCCATCAATTGTGTATGTCCACCTGAAACTAACAATGCTACAAACGGAAATTCAGGTGGTTGACTTGAAAGTAATGGGGCCAACATATGACCTTCCATATGGTGAACACCAATTGCAGGTTTATTTAAAGAAAAAGCTAAAGTTCTGCCAAACAGTGCACCTGTCATTAATGCTCCCATTAAGCCAGGACCACGCGTATAAGCAACCGCATCAATCTCTTGTTTTGTTACACCACTTTGTTCAAGCAATTGATTCATTAAAGGAATTAATTTACGAACATGGTCACGAGAAGCAAGTTCAGGTACTACTCCACCATATTCGGCATGAAGTTTAATCTGGCTATAAAGAACCTGTCCCCGTAAGCCGAGTTCGCTATCATAAAGTGCCAACCCTGTTTCATCACAAGAAGTTTCCAAGCCTAAAACAATCATCAAAACTGCCTTTTATATGAGTCAAAATATTGCAATCGCTATTATAGACTTGTGATATGAGTTGTAAATGAGTAAAATACTGACCTTCACTTGTGATCCGGCGCAATGGTGTGCCTGATCTTATCCATAATCTAGAGGATTTTACATGCCACAAGTTAAGTTGAAAGAAGGCGAACCAGTTGACGTAGCTATCCGTCGTTTCAAACGTTCATGCGAAAAAGCTGGTGTTTTAGCTGACGTTCGTAAACGCGAATTCTACGAAAAACCAACTCAAGAACGTAAGCGCAAAAAAGCTGCAGCAGTTAAACGCTACCAAAAGAAATTGGCTCGCGAATCTGTACGTACTACTCGCCTTTACTAATTAATTTGTGATTGACTGCTGAATTATGACTACTTTAAAAAACCAAATTACTGATGCATTAAAAACTTCTATGCGTGCCAAAGATATGGCAACAGTGACGGTTTTGCGTAGTCTACAAGCAGCAATTAAGCAAATCGAAGTCGATGAGCGCAAAGAGCTTGACGACGCTCAGGTTCTTGCGGTCATTGAAAAGCAAATTAAACAACGTAAAGAATCGATCAAAGCCTTTGAAGGTGCTGGTCGTAATGATTTAGCTAGTAAAGAACAAGCCGAAGCTGAGATTATCTCTCAGTTTCTACCAGAAGCTATGACTGAGGAAGAGCTTGATTCTATCATTGAGCAAACGATTGCTGCTCAAGAAGCAACTAGCATGAAAGATATGGGTAAGGTGATGAATTCTCTACGTCCGATCATAGCCGGGCGTGCCGATCCTGCTCAAGTTTCAGCAAAAATTAAAGCTAAGTTAGCTTAATTACCCTTTCTTAAATTTTATATTTCTTCCAATCAAGCTTCTTTAGTTTGTCTATACTTGCACATCCGCAAATTAAGTAAGTTATAACTCTTAAATTTTCATTCTTCGCTCATCTTGCATTTGTTTCAAACGACTGTCTATTCTTGCCGACATTGCTTGATTATCTTTTGCCAATCGCTGGGCATGCAACATTGATTTAATTGCATTTTCCTCACTACCCGACCAATATTCTGCTTCAGCCCGATAGCGTAAAACATTAACCGCTCTTAAAGGTCCATTCTTATCCAAATTCGCAGCTTGCTGTAAAAATTGCCAACCTTGTATATCTCTTGGATTCTTATTAATAAATCTTTGAACCAAGGTTTGAACTTGCGCAAACTTACCTTGGCGCAGCAACACCTCAGCCAACTTATAACTAAAAGCTTTATTTTCAGGCATCGTCATCTGCATAGAAGCAATTGTAGTATAAGCTTGATCTAACTTATTTTGGCCAAGATAAATATCTGTCTGCAATAATGTTACAAGAGGCTTTCCACTAGATTTCGCTTGATCTAGAGTAGACTGCGCTTGTACATAATCACCTTGTCTTGTGTAAAATGCTGCCAAGGCAATCAGACCAGCAATATTTTTTTGCGAGGCCAAACTTTGTAGTTGGTTTTCAGTGGCCTGATTGGCAACCACCATGGTGTACCATTTTAAAATTTCAAAATCTGCATCATATATACGATTTTTAACTCTAGGCAGCTGGTTTGCACGGAGCCTAGCTTCACTCATACGCTCAGTCGTCAAGGGATGAGTCAACCAGAAATCCGGTAAAAAACTTACTCGACTTGTAGCTCTATGCATTGTTTCAAAGTAATCAGCCATACTTTGAGGGTTATAACCCGCCGCATACATATATTGCATACCAATACGGTCTGCTTCACGCTCTTGATTTCGACTATATGTTAATTGCTTATCCATGAGTGCAGCTTGAGTTCCAAGCATCACTGCTGCACCCGCATCACCACCACCCTGCGCAGCTATAGCCACCCCCGCTAAAAGTCCTGCTAGACTTAGCAATGTTTGACCTTTAAAGGCTTCTTCAGAGCGACTAAAATGTCTTTGCGATACATGCGCAATTTCATGCGCCATAACACCAGCAATTTCATCAATATTTCGTGCTGAGGCAATAAGCCCTGTATTGAGCGCAAATAAGCCACCCGGAACAGCAAAAGCATTAATTTGCGGGTCTTTAATCACGACTAAACCAATCGGCTGACCAAGCTGAGTTTCACTTAAAATACTCGAAAATACCTGAAAAAATTGATCTTCTAACCAGACATCCTGAATAACAGGCATTTGTTTATGAACTTCACGAAAAACTTTTTCGCCAATAAATTTTTCTTTTTGTTGATCAAGCAAACCAATCCCACTTCCAATATTTGGAATTTCTACTTGATTTGCAGAAGGCTGAGGGTCGAAAGGCTGTGCGTACGAAGCATTTGTTATAAAAGCCGTACTTAAAATAATTGGCAAAAATCTCAAAAGTTTTTCTCTAGTAAAATTAAACCATCAAAAAAGTCTACTGATATAAAACATAAAAAATTATGTTCAATCAATAGACTTTTAATATATCACTCGAGATCGCTTAGTTTTGCAATGAAGTGTTATTAATCATTTATGCAAAGTTTGGGTTTACCAAATATCTAGGAGTTTTATCCTCTAAAGCTTCAACCAGATTTTTATAAGCAAGATTTGCCATTTTTTTACGGGTCTCTGCAGTCGCAGATCCTACGTGAGGCAAAGTAACAACATTTGGCAGTTTAAAAAGCTCTGAATCTTGTAAAGGTTCTTTTTCATATACATCTAAACCAGCCCCGAAGATTTCACCGCTTTGTAAGGCCTCAATCAATGCATGCTCGTCAACCACTGAACCACGCGCAATATTTATAAAAATAGCGTGCTTTTGCATAAGCTCAAATTGAGCTTTACCCATCAAGGCTTTCGATTCATTATTTAAATCAACTGCGGTTACTACAAAATCAGACTGTTGCAATAACTCATCTAAACCAAGATATTGTGCTTTTAAAGGCTCTGCCAATTCAGGTTTTTCACGGCGGTTATGGTAAACAATATTCATGTTAAATCCATAAAAACCACGTCGTGCAATTGCAGCACCAATATTACCAAGTCCAATAATTCCTAGCGTCTTTCCAAAAACATCTAAACCAAACTGTTGAGGCCCAACAGTTCTTTTCCATTCACCTTGTTTAGTCCAATGATCAAGAAAAGGAACTTTTCGAGCGGCACTTAGTAATAATGTAAAAGCAAGATCAGCCGTTGTTTCAGTTAAAACATGAGGGGTATTTGATAACCAGATTTTTCTTTGGTTTAGATAAGCCACATCATAATTGTCATAGCCAACTGTTACAGATGAAATAATTTTGAGTTTTTGAGCAGGCGCAAGATTACTTTCATTAAGAAGTCGACCAGCACCAATCATTCCATCAGCATCTACAACTTGTTGGCGTATTTGCTCATTAATATCACCCAGTTTTGGATTAAGAACCACAACATGATAATCCTGTTGTAATCGAGACAAAATTTCTTCATCAATTTGGCTAAAAACTACAACTTTTTTCATGTAAATCCCTACTACTCGTTGTTATCTTGCATTAATTGCCATAACCTTTTTTTAAGGAGTGGTTTCTCCAACATCTCTTTTAAACTCGCCAAATGAATAATATTGGCATGTTGAATATAAGAACATTCACCAAGGCACAAGATTTTCTTGCCTGCTGCGACAGCATCTAAAAATCCTTGAATATATGAACCTGCACCACGTTGGTCTTGATAGTTAGCTAAAGGGAACGGCCATTTTAGTTCAGCATATTGCCCTATTTTTGCTTTTTGAATGTTATTCCAAAGCTGCTTTTCTTCTTCACTTAAATTAGTAACATCTAAAAAAATAACACACTTTTCAAGCGCAAAAGCCTGCAACTCAAATGAAGCAATCGTAACCACTGGAGCTTGTACTTCAGCACGAGGTACTACAACAGGCGGAACTTCTACTGGAAGTGGTACCGCAATTTCAGGTTCAGCTTTTGGAATTTCGTTGACTTGTGGTTTTGTCGGCTGCTCAACAACTGGATTGCTCTTAGAAGGCAATATAATTGGCTCACCTTCTGGAGCAGCTTGATCTCGCCAGAGGCTTTGAGCATTATTTCTTTGGCACACCTGTATCTTAGGAATCCATACATCAATTCCCAAAGTTGCCAATATATTTCTTTGCTGCCCAATCATCTGTAAATCAATACCTCTACTCTACCTACATTCTAACGGGCTTCAGTTTTTTTTTCAGTGTTTTATTTCATTCAGATGTTTTTATAATCGTATATGTCTTTTAAATAATCATCACACTATTTCTCTTTTGCATTTGATCCACAATTTCTTCTGTCTCAAAGCCAAAACGCCAATAAAGCAATTCAAGCACATCCAGTTCATCTTGCGTGATAATACGGTCACTCCACAAGCACATTTCTGCAATAGCTAGAATACTTAGACGGTCACGTAATAATAAACCAGCAATATCATTTAAAATTTCAGCCAGATCTAATGGCTCATCTGAAATTTCATCATAGATATACATTTCATCTGGATTGAGTAACGAACGTAAAATGCGCTCACGTACTTCTAACTGATTCGGGCTATTAATTTGTTGAACATGAAGCAGAGCATCAATCAAACGGACAATTTGAGGTTTCACTTCTTCAAATGCAGTCGGTAGATGTAACGGCATCAAGTTCAACTCATGTTTAACCCGCTCCAGTAAAAGTGCATCTAACAACCCAATTTCACCATCTTCTTGGATAATAAGTGCTAGCTTAGTAAGAAATTGCCGCGCAATACTTGCAGGTATATGCCCAATATTTTTACAAGCATCATGAAATATCTGAATATGGATACGCCCATCCAAATTCAATAATGCATCAATAATGGCATGACTCACAGGTGCATCTTTTGGAATGAATTCCCGATATTGGCGAATCATCAAAATAGCGACCATCACTTCACGCGAACCAGTCGCAGTTTGTAGTGCTCGTTGAATTAATTCTGGACGCTTTTTATTTCGACGTACATCACTACTCAGGGGCTTAATAGCATCATTTAATGCAAAACTAATTGGTGAAAGCCTTAATAAAGGTAGAGGCTGCGGAGATGACCACGGAATATAAATTTCTTTCTCAGATTCTTCCAAGAAATGAAATAAGCTAAACAACGGACGGTTACGAAGTTTCTTTAAATTTTCTAATTGTAAATCTTGTAGCAAAGTGGGATTTAACTCATAAATACGTTCACGAATACTCGGGTGAATATTCATCCAGCTTTGGGGGCTCAGTGAGTTAGCAAAACACATATGTGCGATTGATTCGGAATAAGCACTATGAATTTGCGAACCAGAGTGGTGAACATAAATACGCAACAAGGTTTGGGTATTTGCATTATTTTTTAATAGTCGTACTGTTTTTTGGTCATTACGAAAGGTACGCCCACTCAAAGTCAAATATTTGATAAAACGAGTAATCAGTACACCGAGGCTTCCAGCCAACCAGATGACTCCACCCACCGCAACAAAAACTGTTTCAAATTTATGTTTATAGCCCGGGCTATAGCGCTTAAAACCTTGTTTGGCTAATTTACTACCCCACTGACTAAAAGTTGTTAAACCACTATATAAAATCTTTAATTTTGTATTCTCAACAGCCTCACCCGATAAAATTTGATTAAACTCATGGCCCAATAAACCATATAACTCAAGCTTATCCAGATTCTGTAAAGCACCCCATGTCAGAATAATTACGATATCTTTGGGATGAAAACCTGCCGTAAGTGCATTTACACCAACTTCATCAGGTAGTACATATACGGTTGGAACTTTAAGTGAAAAAGTTTGCGCTAAGTGTTCTGTAATTTTTAATGCCGCAAGTTCTTCGGGAGTACTTTCCTCTTTCACCAAACGACGTGCTTTAAGTTGTTTTGCTAAAGAGTGCCCACCTTTACGCAGAATATAAAGTTCGGTAACTACCGACCAAACCATAATAAAAAGTAATAGCGCAATGAAGTAAGGACTTAAAGTATGCCACCAAATTGGTTGGCTATAATCAAAAAAATGTACGAGTAAACCTAAAATTAAATTTAAGATAAAAATAGTAAGCAACACAGCAACCAAACACATAGTGATGGACCATGCCATATTTTTATTTTCGATTAGATAGTGGCTTACTTCTTTCAATGTAAATATTCCCAATTACATTGTTAGGTTTCATCATAAAAGAAAAAAGCGGGAAATACCCGCTTTTTTCGGCGATTTCTATTCTTCTTTGATGCCTGTTAAATCTACAGAAGCAGCATCGACATTGACATCAATATAACCATCTTTTTTCTTTTTCGCAGAGTCATTACGCTTCTGCTCTAAGTTATTTAGATAGTTACCATCAATATCACCTGTTACATAGATTCCATCAAATACTGAGCAATCGAACTCAGTTAAGTCAGGCACTTTGCTGGTACGTACAGCATTTTTCAAGTCTTCCAATTCTTGGAAAATCAAACGATCAGCACCAATAATTTCTTGGATCTCTTCCACACTACGTTCTGAAGCAATAAGCTCAGCTTTAGCAGGCATATCAATACCATAAACGTTTGGATACATCACTTTTGGTGCTGCTGACGCAAAGTATACTTTTTTTGCACCAGAATCACGTGCCATCTGAATAATCTCATTACACGTTGTACCACGTACAATAGAGTCATCCACCAATAGAACGTTCTTACCTTTGAATTCTAACTCAACTGGGTTTAATTTCTGACGTACAGATTTTTTACGTTGCTGTTGACCCGGCATAATAAAGGTACGACCGATATAACGGTTTTTCATAAAACCTTCACGGAACTTCACACCTAGAATATTTGCAAGTTCTAAAGCTGAAGTACGGCTCGTATCAGGAATTGGGATAACCACATCAATATCGTGGTCCTCACCCCAGTCACGTAAAATTTTATGAGCAAGCTTTTCACCCATTTTTAAACGCGCTTTATAAACCGAAATTCCGTCAATAATGGCATCAGGACGAGCAAAATAAACGTACTCAAAAATACATGGGCGATATTTAGGATTAGCAGCACATTGTTTAGAGAACAACTGACCATTTGCATCGATGAAAATTGCCTCACCTGGTTCAATATCACGCTCAATTTTAAAACCAAGAGCAGTAATAGCAACCGATTCAGAAGCAATGATGTATTCCATCTCACCCTGTTCAGTCACACGTGACCCATAAATGAGTGGACGTATACCATTTGGATCACGGAAACCTACCAAGCCATGACCAGTGATCATCGCTACGACACCATACGCACCCTGACAACGCTCATGCACACGAGAAACCGTGTGAAAAATATCGTCAGCTGTAGGATTTAAAGTGCCTTTCTTCTGTAATTCATGCGCGAACACGTTTAAAAGAACTTCTGAGTCAGAATCAGTATTCATATGACGTAAATCTGTTTTAAACAGGTCATCATGAATTTCTTCTGCATTGGTCAAATTACCATTATGTGCAAGTGTAATACCGTAAGGTGAGTTTACATAAAATGGTTGTGCTTCAGCACTGCTCGCAGAACCAGCAGTTGGGTAACGTACATGGCCAATACCATAATTACCAAGTAATGCTCTCATATGACGAGTATGAAAGACATCACGCACCATACCGTTATCCTTACGAAGGAAAAGACGGCCTTCATGGCAGGTTACTATTCCAGCTGCATCTTGCCCACGATGTTGCAACATCGTTAAAGCATCAAACAACATTTGGTTCACTGGCGATTTACCGGCTATACCAACAACTCCACACATAGCAACCTCGCAGACAAGCTAGGAATTAATAAAAAGGATTCTTTGTCGAATGGTCGGATCGGTTTTCTAAATCTTCCGATTCGTCCATTGGTTTTGAAGGAGTGCCTGATGCACTACCTCCAGATGTTATTTGATGAAATGCCTCACTTGCAGCATCTTTAGATAACTCGGTAGCTAAAGGCGCATAAGGCAATAAAAACTGTATAAATTTGGACTGTTTCCAGTGCGGTGAACTTTCAACCCAAGGCCCTACACCCTGCATTGTAATTAGTACAACCAACAAGCCTTTTAAAGAACCAAAAGCACCACCTGCTAAACGATTTAATGGCCCCAATTTCAGACTTTTCAAGAGGCCATTTAAAAATGCAGAGACGATCCATGTTAAAACAATGATCAAAAGTGCTATAAATGCAAAAGCTGCAATTTTTTGAACAACTGGATCATGACTTAAACCCGACATAGACGGAGCAAGAAGGACAGCATATTTTGCACCCATAATTAATGCAATGACCCATCCTACCAAGTTCGCAAAGGCTTTAATAAATCCTTGTCGCAAACCGTTTAGCCCCCCAATGAGCAAAAGTATCAGAATAATGATATCAATTGTGTTCATATTCACTTAAGTCATGGCTGCAACACATTGTTTCACTAGAACAGGACCGGTATAAATAAGCCCGCTATAGATTTGCACTAATGTTGCTCCAGCTTGCTGTTTGACTGCTGCTTGTTCACCCGACAAAATTCCACCCACACCAATTAATGGGATTTGTCCTTTCAATGTTTGAGCAAACAAACGTAAGCATTCTGTACTTTTTTCAAAAACAGGTGCACCAGATAAACCACCCGACTCATTACCATTAGGTAGATTTTCTACACCTTCTCTTGATAAGGTAGTATTAGTAACGATCAAGCCATCAATTTTGAACTGCACTAATTGAGCTGCAATAAACTCAACATCTTCAGCTGTTAAATCAGGTGCAACTTTTAAAACCAAAGGAACATAGTGGTTATTTTGTTCAGCTAGCTCAAGTTGTCTTTCTTTTAAGGTTTGCAACAATTCAGTTAATGCATCGCCACTTTGTAAACTTCTTAAGTTCTTAGTATTTGGAGATGAAATATTAACGGTAATATATGAAGCGTAGTTATACACTTTCTCAAGGCAAATCAAGTAGTCATCAACAGCTTTTTCTACAGGCGTATCAGCATTCTTACCAATATTAATGCCTAAAATTCCTTTAAACTTTGAAGCTTTGACATTTTCGATCAGCTTATCAACACCATCATTATTGAACCCCATACGGTTAATAATGGCTTGAGCTTCTGGAATACGGAATAAGCGCGGCTGCGGATTACCCGATTGAGGACGAGGTGTAATGGTTCCAATTTCAATAAAACCGAACCCCAACCCAGCTAAAGCATCAATGTGTGCACCATTTTTATCAAGACCGGCTGCCAAACCTACTGGATTTGGAAATTCAATTCCCATACAAGTCGTTGGTTTCGCCTCTACGCTCTGACGGAGTAGGCCGAACTTATGTGCTTTATCAAGCATAGATAATGTTAATTCATGGGCACGCTCTGGTGCTAAACTAAACAACATCGGGCGAGCAAGTGAATATAACATACCAATCACAATCTACTGATTTTAGGTAGGCATATTATAGGCACAGGGAGCACAAAACACCATGCTTAAGACCAGCATATTTTAATATGTTATTGAACCGTCGCTGTTAATTTAATCTGACCTTCACTTGAAATCATTTCCATTTTTTCAATACTTAAGCCCATTTGTGCCAGTTGGGTTAAAAAGTTAGCTAAAATTGCGTAATTCTGATGAGTAACAATAATTTGTAACTGCTCACCATTTTGTTGAGAAGTAACCGTTAAACCTTGCTGTTGAGCTACACGTTGTATTTTTTCTGCCTGCCCCAGCTCAAGCTCACTCGCAGGTTTCATAGTGACCGCATTACTTTGCATCCACACCATCAAATCTTTTAAATCATTTAAACGCTGTTGCTGTTGTTCTGCTAAGGAATGCATTTTCCAAAGTGAAGCTCCAATAATAGCTACTACAACAAAAATTGTAGTAAAGACCACCATAATACGTTCACGGACAGTCAAACGGTCTAAATATTGATTAACTTGTTGGATCCACTGATCAAAGCGGTTCTGCAATTGAGCTAACATTTTCATTATTGTATTTTCACCACCCCAATTGCCCCACCACCATCGGCTTGAACATTACCTAACTCTGCCTTAAATCCTTGCTGATTGAGTTGCTGAGTTAAAGCTTGCAAATCATCTGCAGATTTTGCTTTTAAAGCCATGGTTAGTGTAGAGGCATCATAATTTAATTGTTGAGCTAAAATTTGTCTTTGCATCAAAATAGGTCCAACACGGCTCAATAAAGAAAGTGCTTGTGTATCACCTTGCTTACTCATGCGTAAATGACTTTCAAATTGGCTTTTTATATTTTGTTCGTTTACACGACTAGAAGGACCAAACCAATATTTATATTGCTCTATCGCCTGTTCAGCTGTTTGATTCGCTACATTTCTTAATTTGACCCAACGCAATAAATCATAGCTAAACTGAACCACAATGATTGCTAAAAGAATAACAGCACATGCTTTCCAGTAACCTGAGACAGTTTGCTCTTGTCCTTTGGCTTTCGGTAAAATATTAAAAGGATGCTGTTTAGGTTTATCTAAACCCTGAAATTGATAAAAAAACTCTGAACGTTGCTCAACACTAGAAGCTGCTTCTAAGCTTTCTAATTGTTCTGTCGTTAATCCACTATATTGATAGTTTGTTTCAACTGGCTGGAATTCCAAAAATAATCCCAAATCATCTAGTGAATTACCCACCCATTTACTTTCACGCGCCAGTAATTTTTGATCAATATTACAAAGGATAACTTGGTGTTCTTGTGGTTCTGGCAAAATCAAAAAGTCTGGCAACAAAGCAACAAGCTTGATTGGCAACAAATTCATTGCATGTTGCCATGTTTCCACAGTGGTTTTTGCAACGCCCAATATTGTTAATTGATCAGCATGAAAATGATGAACCACTTTCATGTGATCAATCGGTAAAGTCACAAACTCTTCAAGCAAATATTTAACACCATCTGCCCCCAGTTGTTTGTAATGAGACTTTGCTATTTGTTGCTGGAATACCTGAGCATGACGACTAGGAAAAAAGACGACAGCCTCTTTTCCTTGATGTAATTGTAGGTCTTGTATTAATTGGTCGAGGCTTTCAGCCTGCAACCAGTTTTCTCCGTTAGACCAATGCCATATTCCATTGGTTTCAGGCATCCATAAATACAGCATAATGGGCTAAATAACCTTTTTAATTATATTGTGGGTATAAAACTATTTTTTTGTGTTGATAAGCCAGTTGCAATCACAGCCTGATCATAAATTCGAGCTTCAGCCAATGCAAATGGATTAAAGTTTTCATGAGTCAGTAGCTCAGCAATATGCCCTACTACATTCATATGACAAACTACTACAATTGACTCATAAGGAATCTGTGACAACCACTCAATTGCTTCTTTAGCATTATCATCTGGCTTAATTTTATCGCATAACAACACAGGCACATCTTTAAAATAAGCTTGAATATGTGCCAATGTCTCTTGAGCACGTAACAAAGGACTAACTACAAAAATATCAGGCTTAACAATATCTTTTAAAAATGTTGCTGTCTGTTCTGCTTGAGCATGTCCACGAGCAGTAAGAGGACGTTTAGTGTCGTTACCATTTACAGGTGGAGCGGCTTCCCCATGGCGAACCAATGTCAGTTGCATAAATTTTCCTTGTTAATAATTCCTGCATTATAACCACAATTTATGACATTTCTTCTTCAGACTTCGTGATGAGGTAAAACAAATTCAACATCACTACGGTGTCCGTTTTTCATAAGAGATAATGCAATATTTAAAGGAGGTGCCCCTTCAAAAATAACTTCATATAAAGCGTTAGTGATAGGCATATAAACATCTAATTCTTCTGCTTTACCACGCACCTGAACGATTGTATTGATGCCTTCTGCTGTCTGCCCCAACTCTTTACTTGCCTGATCAAGTGTTTTACCTGAACCTAAAGCATAACCAATCTGATAATTACGGCTTAAAGGACTATTACAAGTAGCGAATAAATCACCAACACCTGACAACCCCAAGAATGTAAGCGGATTTGCACCTTGTTTTACTGCAAAACGGCTCATCTCGGCCAAAGCACGCGTTAAAATCATACTCTTGGTGTTTTCACCAATCTTGTAAGCGGCACCAATTCCCATTGCAACCGCATAAATATTTTTAAGCGCACCACCTAACTCCACACCGTGCACATCATCACTACCAAAAACACGGAATAGAGCACTATGCAGAGCATGTTGCACAGCATAACGTACTAATTCAGAGTCACTGGCAATAACAGTGCCAGATGGCATACCTGCCATAATTTCTTTTGCAAGGTTTGGACCTGATAGCACACCATAAGGAACTTCAGGTAATTCTTCACGAATGATATCGCTCATGAAGCTGAAAGTTTTAGCTTCAACACCTTTGGTTAAAGACACAACCGCCTGTGCAGTAATATAAGGAGCAATTTGTTTTAAGACATCACGGAATGAGTGACTCGGAATTGCGACCAAAATAATATCTCGATCACACACGGCTTGCTCAAGATCAGACACAGCGCGTAATGATGACTCTAAAATAAAATCTGGCAAATAACGTTTATTAATGTGGGTTTTATTAATTTCCTCAGCTGTTTCGGCATCACGAATCCAGATCATGGTATCGCAACCATTACGTGCAGCTAAATTTGCCATAGCCGTCCCGAAGCTACCTCCCCCCAGAACAGTAATACGTAAAGCGGTTTTTTTATCAACCGCAACTGGTTCTACCAAATCTGTAAACTTAAATTCAGCCATCTTTTATTATCCTATTTCTTACTTCTACAGACGTTTAAGCCTGCCAAACTTTTACGAATTCTTTACTTTCAATATCTGCACGCGGTGCAATCACTTTAGCTGCTGTGCCGACGTAAATAATACCTGAAATTAAATCACGGGGTTGCAGACCTAAATGCTGTTTTAACCAATTTGATTCGACAACTGCACCACTACGCCACATGGTCGAAAAACCTTGAGCTTGTAGAGATAATAAAAGATTTTGTACTGCGGCACCCGTACTTAAGATTTGTTCAAAATGCGGTACTTTCGGATGATCTTGGAGTTGTGTAAGCGCTAAAATGAGTAGCGGAGCACGAAAAGGATGTTGTTTAACACGTTCGAGTTGAGCGGGATCAGTTTCACCTAAATCTGCCAAAGCTTTTGCTAGAACTTCACCAAAAGCACCACGTTGTTCGCGTGAAATAACCACAAAACGCGTTGGCTTAAGTCGATGATGATCTGGAGCAGTCAAAGCTGCTTGGAAAGCTAACTCTAATTGCTCTGTACTTGGAGCTGGTTCAACTAATTGGCCAATAGACTGACGCTGATGAATATTTTGGTGAATTATTTGTATTGCTGAATCCGTCATTAATATTGATCTAACTCAAAAATTCAAAATAGATTAGCATAATCTACCGTTAATCCACCATTGAATCTAGTTTATAAAATTAGCGAACTCTCACTTTGACATTTTTTAATACAAAACATCAAAACTCATACAACGTCTTCAAAATCAAATAGAAAACTTGTGTTCAAATATCAATATCTTTTAGCGATTAACTTTAGGTGCATTATGAAAAAAATAATTTTAGCGAGCGCAATGAGCGGTGTTGTTTTATTACTTAGTGCTTGCGCAACTACTCCTAAAAATACTTTAGCAGTTCAAAAAGAAAATAATCAGTTTGAAGTTACAGGTATTGGTAAAACCAATTTAATCGCGAAGAATAATGCGATTACTGCAGCTCAAAAAACTTGCTCAAAAAACACTACGCCAGTCGTTGTAGATGAAAAAACAACATATAACGGTGTATTAAAAGATGTTGTAAGCGAAAAAACAGGTCAAATGGTTGAAGCAGCAGCAGGTGTTATTGGTACATTAACTGGTAAAAATGCATCTCTAGCAAAAGATGATGACTACCAAACCACGCTTACCTTTTATTGTAAAATTAACTAATCAAAAAAAATCCCAATCAAATGATTGGGATTTTTTATTAGCAATAACCATCTAATCTGGTCAGTGGTAATTTTTTACCAATTGCTTTTTCAATTTCGGGTAAATAGAAGGCATCATCTTCAGATAAGAAACTAATACTTACCCCTTGTGAGCCAGCACGACCTGTACGACCAATACGGTGCACATAATCATCAGACTGTTCAGGCAATGTAAAGTTGATGACATGCGACACACCATCCACATGAATACCACGACCAGCAACATCTGTCGCAATCATAATATTATGTTTACCTTGCTTAAATTGCTCTAACATTTTTAAACGTTTATCTTGAGCAATTTCACCTGAAAGCATACCTACTCTGTATCCATCTTTCTTTAAATGATCATAAAGACGACGCACCTGATCACGTCGATTAGCAAAAATCATCACTTTATCGATCGGTTCTTCACGCAAGATATCTTGTAATAAACGATATTTATCTTGTTTAGCCACAACATAAACACGTTGCTCAACATCATTATTCGTTTTTTGCTCAGGCTCAATTTCAACAGTGATTGGTTCAAACAACCATTGTCTTGCCAAATTAAGAACATCATAACTAAATGTTGCTGAGAACATGAGCGTTTGACGCTGTTCCTTACGAGGAGAATAACGGACAATACGTTTTACCGAAGGAATAAATCCCATGTCCAATAAACGGTCGGCTTCATCAATAACTAAAAATTCAATTTGATCTAGCCAAACTTCTTTCTGTTCTACAAAATCAATTAGACGCCCAGGTGTAGCCACCATGATATCGACAAAATTAGCATCTAGCTGTTTCTTTTGCTTATCAAAATCCACACCCCCTAATAATGTTACAAGGTGCAAATCTGAAAATTTTGTGAGTAGCTTTGCATCACTTTCAATCTGCAATGCCAATTCACGAGTAGGGGCCAAAATTAAGGCACGTGGCTCACCACGGAAACGCTGCTCTTGAACTGGATTATTGAGTAAATCATTAATTACACTAATCAGAAAGGCTGCTGTCTTACCAGTTCCTGTTTGTGCTCGCCCAATTGCATCATGCCCGGCTAATGTATATTTTAAAACCTTTTGCTGAATTGGGGTCATTTGAGTAAACCCTAAAGCATCAATCGCCTTTTTAAGTTGCGGATGTAAATTCAAGGTTTCAAAACCAGATGTCATAAATACGTGCTCTAACAAACAATCTCTCGAATGAGAAGATCATTATAAACAAAAACGCCCCAATTCAAAAATTGGAGCGTCCATGATTCATCAAAAGATGAATTAGTCTTAGTCTAAAGGCTGAACGTTTTCAGCTTGAAAACCTTTTTGACCTTGTACAACGCTAAATTCTACGCGTTGACCATCACGTAGAGAACGGTGACCGTCACCTACGATTGCACGGAAATGAACGAATACGTCGTCACCGCCGTTACGTTGAATAAAACCAAAGCCTTTAGTGTCATTAAACCACTTTACTACGCCTTGTTCACGAGCTGTCATAAGTCAATCCTCAGATGTTGAAAAAAGGACCTTCCGGTGTTGCAAACAGCAGAGCAAACAAGGTTTTAAAATATTTATAATCTTAAAGCTTGTAATCATTCTGTAAAACTATCAACAATTTCCGGTTACATCCATTTGTTATAGGGTTATTAAATCAATTTGATTGTGTGGTAAATCCTAAAACGGTTCGAGCTTAACATGGGTTTATGACAATTAATAGAATTTTTTTCAATTATTTCCCCTATTTTTAGTTCTTTTTTTAAACAGCTTATTACAATATTTTTTATAGAAATTAGCCAGATCTTCTTCCATAAAATATGCTGCAATTACTAAAAATTTGTTAGAATATTTTTTTTAGTTGTTTTGATGATGAATGAGCAATACTTCTTCTAATACAGCACCCATTGAAATTAATGCCCTTGGACAACCCTGCCCAATGCCATTGTTAATGCTAAAACGTGAACTTAAAAAAGCGTCGGGCAAACAACAATTTTTATTAAAATCGTCAGATCCTCATAGTGAAATTGATGTAACTCGTTACTGTGGTTTACATCATTTTATGTGTCAAACAACTCACATATCAGACAGAGAATTTCACTATTTAATTGAAACTCAATAATTCTTTGCTAAACTAAAAGATTAGAAATTGCATAAAATTTTACATTTCTCTACCCAATTTTCCTTAATTATGAAGCTGATTCAAATTAAGATGAATTTATTGGTTATCCCATTCGATCCTATAAGGAGAACTCATGAGTGACAGCAGCAATCAATTGATGCCCCTGTCATTGTCTGCGCCCGGTGTAAACCTTGGTGCATATATCAGTACTGTCAATCAGATTCCTATTTTAACGGCAGAGCAAGAAAAAGAACTTGCTGAACGTTATTATTATGACCAAGATCTTGATGCCGCAAAAATGCTGGTAATGTCGCATTTACGCTTTGTCGTTCACATTGCGCGCAGCTATGCAGGTTATGGCCTACCACAAGGCGACCTTATTCAAGAAGGTAATTTAGGCTTAATGAAAGCCGTAAAACGTTTCGACCCAAATATGGGCGTGCGTTTAGTATCTTTTGCCGTCCATTGGATTAAGGCAGAAATTCATGAATACGTTATACGCAACTGGCGTATCGTTAAAATTGCAACGACAAAAGCTCAGCGTAAATTATTTTTCAATTTACGTAGTTTAAAAAAATCGAGTAAAAAATTAACGCTCGAAGAAGCTCAATCAATTGCTAATGACTTAAATGTAACTCCAGAACAAGTTCTGGAAATGGAAGGTCGTTTAACTGCTTATGATGCTGCTTTTGAAGCACAAGGCGATGACGACGACGATACTCCACACACAGCGCCTGCGTTGTATCTTGAAGATAACCGCTACGACCCTGCCCGTTTAGTCGAGAACGAAGACTGGGAAGAGCAAAGTACTTCAGCCTTGCATGATGCCATGGACCAGTTAGATGACCGTTCGCGTAATATTTTGCAGCGCCGTTGGTTAGATGATGATAAATCTACCCTACATGAGCTTGCCGCTGAATATAATGTTTCGGCAGAACGTATTCGTCAGCTTGAAAAAAATGCGATGGAAAAAATTAAAACTGCCATGTCAGCTAGCTAAAAATAAATGTAAAAAATAAAAGGGCGATTCGCCCTTTTGTTTTATCTGGCTATGTTTAGCCAACCTATTCTATGGTAACGTTGCCTTTCATTATTCAGTTGCATTTTTTGTTATGTGGATCGCCATTTCAGCCCTTAATCTTGCTTTTGCAGTCATGTTGGGTGCTTTTGGAGCACATGGTCTTAAAGCTCACGCGGGTCCTGAGCAACTTGCTTGGTGGCAGACTGCAACCGACTACTTTTTTTATCATGCGCTTGGCCTATTAGCTCTTGGTATTTTAAGTAAGGTTCTTCCTCATTTCCCAATCAAGTTATCTTTCTTGCTTATCCAAATTGGTATTCTATTTTTTTGTGGTTCGCTTTACATCATGGCGCTAGGTTTACCACGAATATTAGGCGCAATTACGCCAATCGGTGGAGCCTTAATGATTGCGGGATGGCTAGTCTTGGCTTGGAATGCTTTCAAATACGCAAAATAATCGGAATGTGATCATGCAAATTTATTTAAATGGCGAATTAACGGACACGCCTAGCCAAAACCTGTTGCAACTCATTCAGGAGTTGGCACTTGAAGGAAAACGTTTTGCTGTTGAGCACAATCAGCAAATCGTTTCTAAAAGCAAATTAGAGCAAATTTCTATTGCTCAACATGACCGTATCGAAATTATTCACGCTGTTGGCGGCGGCTAAGTCGGAGTTATCCATGCAAGACACCCCTCTCATTATTGGTTCACGTTCTTTTCAATCTCGTTTATTGGTAGGAACAGGGAAATATAAAGACTTAAATGAAACGGATTTAGCCATTCAAGCTAGTGGTGCAGAAATCGTAACTGTCGCAATCCGCCGTGTGAATATTGGACAAAATCCAGATCAACCGAATTTACTTTCTGTCATTCCACCAGAAAAATATACAATTTTGCCAAATACTGCAGGTTGTTTTGATGCTGACAGCGCAGTACGTACCTGCATGTTAGCGCGTGAGTTACTCGATGGTCATAACCTAGTAAAACTTGAAGTTCTAGGTGATGAAAAAACCTTATATCCAAATGTAACCGAGACCTTAAAAGCGGCTCGTACTTTGATTGATGATGGTTTTGAGATTATGGTCTATACCTCTGATGACCCGATCATTGCGCAAGAACTTGAAAGTATGGGCTGTGTTGCGATTATGCCTTTAGGCAGTCTAATTGGTTCAGGTTTAGGTATTCTAAACCCACACACCATTTCAATTATTAAAGAGAATGCGAAAGTTCCAGTTTTAGTCGATGCAGGCGTTGGCACAGCAAGTGATGCTGCTATTGCAATGGAACTCGGTTGTGATGGTGTATTGATGAATACAGCAATTGCAGCTGCGCAAAACCCTATTTTAATGGCTTCTGCAATGAAAAAAGCTGTTGAAGCAGGACGTGAAGCATTTTTAGCAGGTCGTATGCCACGCAAACGTATGGCAAATGCAAGCTCGCCAGAAACAGGTTATTTCTTTAAATAATTTATTTCCAAGGAATCACTGCTTTTCCAGTGATTCCTCTCCTGTCATATAACCATTTTACGTTTTAAAAATATATCGCTTTATTCTAATATGCTTAGGCTATTCCAATATTCGTCTTAAATTATCCTTGGCGTTTAACTCAAAATTCTTTTGGAAATATCCAGTTTGATAAAGTGGCTCAGACTGATAAAAATGTATTAAAACTTGTTTTCTCTTAATTGAATATACTTCTGGATCAACCCAAGAATACTCCTGCTGAATTTGCTGTTCATACTGGATAAAACGTTCAGGTGTTGCTGCCAAAATAGCTAAATCAATATCCAACAAAAATTGCAAATCTATTTCATCGGTTAATGCATGCTTTTGAGTCGCAAGTATCCAACGCTTTATTTTCTCTAGGGTATCGAACGATAAATCTTGCGCCATCAATTGTTCAAATAACTCGGCACTTTTAAGCTCATTATCTGGTGCTTGAGGATCATAGATAACATCATGAAACCAGAGAGCCAATGCAACAGCATACGGATCATTCAATTCGTATTGAACCGCCTCCATTAAACTCAAACATTCATATAAATGTTGTACGGTGTGGTAGGCTCGCTGCTTTTCACTATAAGCCGCAATAAGTTCATTATAGATTTTCTGCGGTTCAGAAAAATCATAATGCTGATGCAGCTCAAACCAAACATGCTTTAGTTTTGATAAATAAAGCTGCATCATCATCTATTAACCACGCTTAAGATTATTGTTCATCACGCTTAAACACCAACTCTTTTGCTGATGAGTTATCAGCATCAAAGTAGTAACCCTCGGTATTAAAAGCTTTGATGTCTTCAGCTTTATTTAATTGGTTTTCAATAATAAAACGGGCCATTAAACCGCGTGCTTTTTTCGCATAGAAACTAATGACTTTATATTTGCCATTTTTCTGGTCAAGGAAAACAGGCTTTACAATTTCAGCCTTAATTTTCTTTTCATTGACAGACTTGTAATATTCATCTGAAGCTAGATTTACCAGTAATTCAGATTTAATTGCTGCCAAGTCTTCATTAATTTGGTTAGTGATAATATCACCCCAGAATTCATACAAATTATGACCACGAGTATTTTTTAATTTGGTACCCATTTCTAAACGATAAGGCATCATTAAATCTAAAGGACGCAGTAAGCCATAAAGACCAGAAAGCATACGTAAATGCTGCTGTGCAAAATCAATATCTTTGTCTTTTAATTGATAAGCATCTAAACCAGTATAGACATCACCTTTAAATGCATAAATCGCCTGACGAGCATTCGAGAAATTAAATTCTGGATTCCAGTCTCTAAATCGATCTGCATTTAATGTGGCAATTTTCTCACTCACACTCATTAAACTCGCAATTTCCGAAGCAGAAAGTTTGCGACAAACATCAATTAATTGTGCTGAGTTTTCTAACAAGCGAGGCTGAGTAAACTCATCTGTAGGTAACGCTGTTTCATAATCTAAAGTTTTTGCAGGAGAAATTAAAGCAAGCATAGACAACCTGAAAAAATTATTCTTAATACCAACTATAACAGTAGATATTTTTTAATGCTAACTCGTGTTTTCAATGACGACTATCGGTAAAATAGCATCACGTTTTGTTATTTAGCGGTTCTTATATGTCTGAGCAAACTTTCATCCAGGGTCCAGTAGGTAAAATTGAACTTTTCGTTGACCGCCCTGAAGGTGAAATCAAAGGCTTTGCGGTTGTTTGCCATCCGCACCCATTGCAAGGTGGAACCCCTCAACATAAAGTCCCTGCCCTTTTAACCCAAATTTTTAATGAATATGGTTGTATTGTTTATCGTCCTAGTTTCCGTGGTTTAGGGGGCAGTGAAGGTGTTCATGATGAAGGCCATGGTGAAACTGAAGATATCTTAGCTGTAATTGAGCACGTTCGTAAGCTTCATGAAGGCCTACCATTTTATGCAGGCGGTTTTAGCTTTGGCTCACATGTTTTAGCAAAATGCTTTGCACAGCTCGAACCTGAATTACGACCTGTACAGTTAATTTTATGTGGTTTACCAACAGCTACTGTAGTAGGTTTACGCCACTATAAAACTCCTGAAATTCAAGGTGATATTCTCCTCATCCATGGTGAGCAAGATGACATTACTTTGCTTTCAGATGCGATTGAATGGGCAAAACCACAAAAGCATCCAATCACGATTTTACCGGGTGCTAACCACTTCTTTACAGGTTATTTAAAACAGCTTCGCCAAATCATTACACGTTTTATTATCATGAAATAAACGGTAACTTGATGGGCATAACTTGAGAGTATGCCCATCATTTTTAAGCCATGTCCTTATTGAAAATTATTCCAACTTAACCCAAAACGTGCCAAATATTTTTTCACTCGGTCACTATCGTTCGTTGTATTACGTTGTTGACGAGATACCGAAAAGAGTTGTCTTCCCGCCTCTGCCATTGATTTTGAATTTTTACAAACTTTGAGCACACCTCGTAATTGAATCTGGTCAAATTCATCTATTTGTTCTAGCTGCTCAGTACTTAAATAGCTCAACAGAATATCAGCATCTTTATCTTTGTAAGATTCACCCTGAATAAGCCAAAGTTGCTTTAACCGTTGAATTTCTTTTCCTACAGTTTCACGGCGAATTAACTCACCTTGCGATAAAGTTGCTAAACGAGTCACGCTCGCGGCTAGATCTCTAAAATTTCCTTGCCATGATGCATCTGCTGATTTAGCAAACTTTAAATATGTTTCTAAGGCATCACGTTGAAAACGTAATTGTCTTTGATGAATTGCCGCAAAACGCTGTAACTCAAAATCAATATTGGGTGCAATATCTTCTACACGATCTTTTAAATTTGGTAAGAAGAACGTCCACGTATTCAAACGAGCCCATAAATCTTCACGAAAACGACCCGCTTGAACTTCATTGCGCAAATCACGATTAGTACCCGCTATCAGCTGAAAATCGGCCTGAATTTCCTTATCACTTCCAACAGGAAAAAAGCTTTTGTCTTCTAGCGCTTTTAGCAGCATAGCTTGTTCATCAAGTCCCAATTCACCAATTTCATCTAAAAATAAAATGCCTTGGTCAGCACTTTTTAATAAACCAGCACGAGATGCAGCTGCTCCTGTAAATGCACCTTTTATATGACCAAATAAGGTCGACATGGCACTATCACCACGTAAGGTTGCACAGTTAACATCGATAAAACGACCACTTAATTGAAATTTATCTTTCTTTAACTGAAAAATTTGTTTTGCCAAATGAGACTTACCAACCCCTGTTGCCCCCATAATTAAAATAGGCGCACTAGAGCGGGTTGCAACTAATTCAACTTCCTCAATAAGCTGATTAAACGCTTTATTATGAGTAGAAATATTGGCTTTAAGTTGTTGCCAATTTTGCTTTTGCTCATCATCGAAGCGCTGTTTTAAAACATCGTATCGAGATAAGTCCAGATCAATAATTCTATATTCACCTTCTGAGGTCTTTTGTTGATTAGGTGAACTTTGAATAAGTTGAGCTGGCAAATAATGTGCATCTACCAATAAATACCAACAAATTTGGGCAACATGTGTTCCCGTAGTGATATGCAATAAATAGTTATTTTTTTCGACATTAAACGGATAGGTTTTTACAAAATCATAAAGTGCACCATAAACTTCAGCAAAATCCCAAGGATCTTTAATACTGACCTTATGTCCAGAAACTTCAGTTTGTGGTGAGATTTCTTTAGCATCTACTGCTATAGATTTAACTAAATTATGATGTTGGCGATCATGTAACAACACCAATTCATCTACAAGTAAATCTTCATGCATTAACAGGCTAATTGTAGGACGCCAACGTTGCCATCGATCTGGCTTTCTCCCCTGATCAAGTGTAGAACCGACAAAGCCAATAACGACTGTTTTCTTTGCATCCGCCATAATTTCTATAAAATTTTATAAGTGTCTATAATATACAATACGCATTTGACCAAACAATTCCAAGAATATGCTTCATTTTACTTTTTTAGGCACGTCTTCAGGTGTACCGACCCTGACACGTAATGTTTCAGGATTAGCAGTTCGTAACAGCAAAAATAAGGACTGGGTTTTAATTGATGCTGGCGAAGGGACACAGCATCGCATTCAACAAGCCAAACTTTCACTACAAAACCTAGTTGCCATTTGTATTACACATGTTCACGGCGACCATTGTTATGGTCTAGTTGGTTTATTGGCAAGTGCAGGCATGAATGCCCGTAGCAAACCCTTAATCGTGATTGCACCGAAAGAAATTCAGCAATGGTTTGAAATCACTGCCCAACTTACAGATTTACATTTACCCTATTCCCTTCAATTTATTGATGTGAATGAAGCAACGCAGCCACAACAGATCACTGACGAATTCATTGTTCAAGCACATCCACTAAGCCATCGTGTTCCAAGTTTTGCTTTTAGCATTTACATCAAATCGATTCAGAAGAAGTTAGATACCAAAGCTCTAACTCAGCTTGGCGTACCTCAAGGAGATATGTGGGGCCATTTGAAACGAGGCTACAATATTGAATTTGAGGGACAAACTTTAAAAGCTCAAGACTTTAACAAAATTCAAAATCACCAAGTTCATGCAATTATAGGTGGTGATAATGACCAACCAGAACTATTAGTTGATGCTTGCAAAGATGCTCAACTCCTTATTCACGAATCGACTTATTTGCAAACGGTTTTAGATAAAGTCGGCAAAGGTCCAATGCATAGCTCAGCAAAAATGGTGGCTGAATTTGCAGAACAGCAATCTTTAAGCAATTTAATTCTGACGCATTTTAGCCCCCGACATCAGGATAAAGCTGGGCAGCAAGCTATTACTGAAGAAGTTCGTCAGTTTTATAAAGGTCATTTTTATTTAGCAAATGATTTTGATGAATTTACTTTAAGTGAAGCTGGACAGCTTTTAAAAGTCGATAAAAATGAGAAGACCCATTAAATAAATATATCCAAAAAGATATTTAAATATATTTTTAGATATCTTTTAAATATTAAAATTTCCAACAGAAATTAGTTACACAGAAAGAATAATTATTTTTATATCTTACTTTCAATAACTTATATTTTAAATTAAGTGTATTTTTAAAAGTTGGCACACTCAGTGCAATAGTACAAAGCACACAACATCATTCGGATATTGTGAATAACACCTGCCTGCAAACGCTTGGCAGGCAGGCTTTGAAAGGAAAAGAAAATGTCTGTCATTGAAGAAATTAACCAACAAGCTCAGTTTGAACAAAAGCAGCAACAACGTTCTTATGAAGTTCTGCAAAATGAAAAAAGTATGCCAGTCAAAATGTGGACTAAAGGCGTGCTTGTTGATGACAACTCAAAACAACAATTATTACAAACAGCTCAAATGCCTTTTATTTATAAATGGATGGCTGTTATGCCAGATGTACACTTTGGTTTAGGAGCAACTATTGGTAGCGTAATTCCAACTAAAGGGGCAATTATTCCTGCTGCCGTGGGTGTAGATATTGGTTGTGGAATGATGGCAACCCGTACAAGCTTAACTGCTTCAGATTTACCAGATAACTTACATGCTCTACGTAGTGAACTTGAACGATTAATTCCCCATGGAATGACTAAGCGCGGACGTGATCGTGGTTCATGGGAAACTCCACCAGAAATGGTAGATCAAGCTTGGGCTGATCTGGTTGCAGATTTTGAATATATTTGCGCAAAACACCCACGTTTAAAAAACACCAACAACCGCAAACATTTGGGAACTTTAGGTACTGGAAACCACTTTGTAGAAATCTGTTTAGATGAGCATGATTATGTCTGGATTATGTTGCACTCAGGTTCTCGTGGTGTAGGAAATGCTATCGGTAATCATTTTATTGAACTTGCACGTAAAGACATGCAGAAACATTTCATTAATTTGCCAAATAAAGATTTAGCATACCTAGTAGAAGGAACTGAACACTTTGATGATTACTGGTTTGCGGTAGGTTGGGCTCAACGCTTTGCGATGAAGAACCGAGAAATCATGATGCAATCTGCGATTAAAGCCTTGGCTACTATTGTACCAAAGCCTTTTCAAGCACGTTTGGAAGCAGTGAACTGTCACCATAACTATGTGGAAAAGGAAGAACACTACGGTGAAGAAGTGATGGTCACCCGTAAAGGTGCAGTCCGTGTGCGTCTAGGTGAATACGGAATTATTCCAGGTTCAATGGGTGCGAAATCGTTTATTGTCCGCGGGCTTGGAAATCAGGAGGCTTTCTGCTCATGTTCGCATGGTGCAGGCCGTGTTATGAGCCGTACTGAAGCAAAACGACGCTTTACTGTTGAAGATCAAATTGCCCAAACTGAAGGTGTGGAATGCCGTAAAGATGCCGCAGTTATTGATGAAATTCCATCAGCATATAAACCAATTGAGGATGTAATGAAAGCTCAAAGTGATTTGGTTGAGGTGGTTTATACATTAAGACAAGTGGTGTGTGTTAAAGGGTGATCATGGAAAAATATTGTTTAGATATTCGAAGCTATAGAATCAGGGCAATGAAGAAAAGCATCTGATTCTACCTGAACAACCGTATTACATCATCTTGGTTGTGAAGACTGATGAAATTCTGCCTAAATGGCGTAATTGGATCTGTGAGCAGATTGTCTATTCAAAACACTGTATTCAAGCAATGGTTACAGGATATGAGTGTTCTGTTTGGGATGATGTTCTAGATGAAGAGTATCTATTTTTTCATAACTATCAACCACCAGCCGATCATTGCTTCATGACAACTTGGCATGAAGATGAAACTTTAGAAGACATTACTGAATGTGCAAAATTTAGTATGCAATTGGAAGATATTTCGAACTTAGTCATTCTACATATTGAATAATAGGTAAATAAAAATGAAACTCGCAGAAGCACTTTTACTGCGAAGCGATCAACAAAAAAAGCTCGCTTCGTTAAAACAACGTATCAATGCCAATGTATTGATACAAGATGGCGATGAGCCTAGTGAAGACCCTAATGAACTCATCAAACAGGTGTTTGCTTTAACCCAAGAAAGCAATCAATTGATTTGTCGTATTCATTTGACCAATGCGCAAGCAAAACTGGAAGATGGCAAAGTATTATTGTCTCTATTAAGCTTGCGTGATAGTTATGCTGAACAGCATAAGATTTTAATAGATGCGATTACCAATACGCATCGAGAACCTGATCGTTATAGCTCACGTGAAATTAAGTGGAAGAAAGTCATTCCTGTTTCTAGCTTACAAAAGCAGGCGGATGATATCAGTGCGAAATTGCGTGATTTAAATATCAAAATTCAAGCTGCCAACTGGCAGATCGATTTAGTTGAGTAAACAACAAATTTTGTGAATTTAGTTCACAATCAAAGTTTGGGCATACTGGGCGAGTACAAGATCCTGCGTTACTCCGATCTGAGGGATTGAAAATAATTCAGGCGGCTATGGCAGCATGTGAGCCGTGCATCGATATTCACTTATCAGGCTCAGCACTACGCACCTAGCAAACCTTTGTCGAAAGCAAAGTCACGCGTTACTTCGCATTACCATGTACTGACAGTATGTTCATTAAATTAGAAAATAAGGAAAATAGAAGTGAATAAAGCTTTGGCAAATATGCCAAGAACCATTCAAATTGATGGTTCAAAAGGTGAAGGCGGTGGGCAGATTTTAAGAACTGCCCTTGCCCTTTCAATGATTACAGGTCAGGCATTTGAATTAATTAATATACGTGCGGGACGAAAAAAACCAGGCTTAATGCGTCAGCATTTGGTCTGTGTTCAAGCATCTCAACAAATTAGCCAAGCTTATGTGGAAGGTGCTGAATTACACAGCCAACGGTTATATTTCGTACCTCAACATGTTCAAAGTGGAAAATATCAATTTCAAATCGGTTCCGCAGGTAGTACAACACTGGTTTTACAAACTCTTCTACCTGTTTTGTTATTACAAAATCAAGCCTCTGAGCTTATCATTTCAGGTGGCACACATAACCCGCTTGCACCAACGGCAGATTTTATTGAACAGTGCTTTTTACCTGCTCTAACAAAAATTGGAATTCACGTCGATTTTAAATTAAATAAAGCAGGCTTCTTTCCAATTGGTGCAGGTGAAATTCAGGTTATTGTTCAGCCATGGCAACATCGCAACAAACTGAATTTATTAGATCGTGGTGCTTTGCAATGTACCGAGGCTTTTGCAGCCATCCTGAACCTTTCAGAAGAAGCGCAAATTGCACAACGAGAATTAGCGACTTTAAATAAAAGACTGAAATTGGATACACAAAAGCAATTTCAACTGAATGGAATCAGCCAAGGCAATACGGTGTATATCAAACTTGAACATAAGCATCATACCCAGCTATTTACCTCTTTAGGCGAAATGCGAAAAAGTGCAGAACAAATTGCCAATCATTTGGCTGAACAAGTGAAGCAATATATGAAATCTAATGCTGCTGTGGATGAGTATTTAGCAGATCAGTTGTTATTGCCTTTGGCCTTAGGTCAAGGTGGTGAGTTCACCGCACAATGTATTAGCGAACACACTCGCACTCAAGCAGCTATGATTGAAAAATTTATTGATTGTGAAATCGAATTTATCGAGTTAGGTAAAAATCATTTTCATGTAAAGGTCAAAGTTTAAGAAGCTCATAACTGAGCTTCTTATTTCTTAAAAAAATTACTCTACAGATGCCAAAGCAGTTACTAGTAACTTCCAGCATTTATCTACAGTATCAACTTTTACTCGTTCACCCGGTGCATGCGCACCTTGGATATCTGGTCCAAATGAAACCATCTGTAAATGTGGGTAATGTTCAGCAATAATCCCACACTCTAAGCCTGCATGAATCACTTTAAGATTTGGCTCAATGTTAAATGCCTTTTGATAGGCCTGCTGTAAGCACTTTAGAGCAGCCGAATCTGGATTTGGTGTCCAACCCGAAACTAAGGGTGTGAGTGGAGAAGCAATATTAAATTGACTAAAATGTGCCTGAATTTTTTCTGCAAAATCTTGAGCTTCTTGATTCACCATTGAGCGAACCATTAAAACAGCTTTTCCACCTTCTCGATTTAGTTTTACGACCCCAATATTATTTGAAGTCTCAACTACATCTGGTAAAGCTTGACTCATACTTGCAACGCCATAAGGACTTGTTGCTAAAGCTTGCAACCACTCGTTTTGCTGTGGTTGAGCAATCACTTCGGTCACTTCAGCACTATTAGGCTGAATAGTTAATTGCAGATTGTCATCAACACCTTGTAGCTGTTTTTTCCATGCTGTTTGATATTCATCGATTAATTTTTCTAATTCAGGCAATTGGTTAGATGAAATTGCAATAGTCGCTACAGCTTCTCTCGGTAAAGCATTACGGGCCGTACCACCTGTAAATTCAACAAGGTGTCCACCAAGCTTTGCTAAATACTCATTTAAAAAGCGGGCCAGAATAACGTTGGCATTACCACGTCCTAAATGAATATCTACACCAGAGTGACCACCTTTAAGACCCGCAACCTGAATATTCACAATGTTCAGATTTTCAGGGATTGGTTCATAAGTAAGTGGTTGTTCTACTTCAACATCAATACTTCCAGCACAGCCAAGATATAACTGCCCCCACTCTTCTGTATCAATATTAAATAACCATTTCCCTTTTAGGATCCCAGACTCTAAAAGCCGTGCACCACTCATCCCTGCTTCTTCATCAACTGTTAGAAGAACTTCAATTGGGCCATGAGCAATATCATTTGAGTCTAAAACTGCTAAAGCTAAGGCCACCCCAATGCCATTATCAGCACCTAAAGTAGTGTCTTTGGCAATTAGCCAACCATCCTCAAGAACTGGACGAATCGGGTCTTTAAAGAAGTCATGTACCGTACCAGTATTGGCTTGTGTAACCATATCTAAATGGCCCTGAAGAATAACTCCAGACACATGTTCTTTACCCGCAGTCGCATCTTTACGGATAATCAAATTTCCTACTTCATCTACATAAGTTTCTAGATTCCGACTTTTAGCCCAGTTCTGTAAAAACTCTCGAAGCTGCTGTTCATGCTTCGATGGACGAGGAATAGTGCAAAGTGTTTGAAAATGCTGCCAAACCACTTGAGGAGATAACGCTGCAATATTAACTTGTGTCATGAAAACCACACTCTAATTATGTAAATATCTTAATAATTTCAATATACACAATGCATTAAAGATAGGTAGGGATTTCGGGAAAGATTTTGTATTTTTATCTTAATCTAAAGAGATCGTACGACTTTCTAAAAAGCCGCACTTCATAAAAAGCTCTTAAAACAATATATTTTAGCTTTTCCACTCAAATGCTGAAAAGCTATGATCGGCTTTCAAGCTATTTTCAACTGCCTGTGCAAGCTGACGAATAATACTTTGTGTTTCGATTTTCTCAAACCAATCTTGTTCTTCATCTGGATTGGCAGAGATTTCACACATCAAATGCCCATCATGGTCTGTTTTCTGGCAAGTAATCGATAATGGCAAAAGATGATTATCAATACTCACTTCTACTTTTTCATGTTCATGCACAATATGCTGTGCATCGAAGCCATAATGCCCCAATTGTTTAAACAGTAAAGCCGCTACATATTCTTGAGTGATATGGCATTCATTTGGTGGATGATCAAGCACCCCATGTTGCGGGCAACTGGCAATAAATTGTAATTTTTTCATCCTTTGTCCTAACACTTTTATCATTATCTGCACTTAGCATAAGCAATAAACAAACAGCAGCCAAGCCTTTAGCCCGCTGCTGCCGTTGCTATTGTGTTAGCAATTATAAAATGTGTTAGGTCAAAAGTTATTGGCTAACTTCGATTGTTAAACCTGCACGATTCGCCAACTCAGTGAAAGTTGGGAAGCTTGTCGCCACAGTTTCAGTACCATGAATTGTAATCGGACCAGAATTACGAAGACCTGCCATGCTAAAACTCATCGCAATACGGTGGTCATGGTGTGATTCGATTTCACCGCCAGCAAAGATTGGTGACCAATCGCCAGATTTGCCTTTACCTTCGATAATAATGCCATCATCAGTTGGTGTGCAGTCAATGCCCATGATTTTTAAACCATCTGCCATGACCTGAATACGGTCAGACTCTTTCACACGAAGTTCCGCCGCACCAGTTAATACTGTTTGCCCTTCGGCACACGCTGCTGCAATAAACAAAGCTGGGAATTCATCAATTGCTAAAGGTACTTGGTCTTCAGGCATATGGATGCCTTTAAGCGTGCGTGAACCTTTAATATGAATATCAGCAATAGGTTCACCACCGGCAATACGTTCATTTTCAACGGTCAGGTCAGCACCCATCTGTTTTAAAATTTCAATTACGCCTGTACGTGTTGGATTAATACCTACAGCTTCAAGAACAACATCGGAACCTTCTGTAATTGCAGCACCCACCATAAAGAAAGCAGCAGATGAAATATCAGATGGAACTTGAATATTAGTACCTACTAATTTTCCGCCACCAACAAGAGAAATCTTATTTCCTTCGGTTTTAACATCATAACCAAAAGCACGAAGCATGCGCTCTGTGTGGTCACGAGTTGGTTCTGGCTCAGTTACCGAAGTTTCACCTTCAGCCCATAGGCCCGCAAGTAAAATACCCGACTTCACCTGAGCAGATGCCATTGGCAAGTCGTATTGAATACCTTTTAATTGCTGGCTACCCGTAATGCTGACAGGTGGTGTACCTTTCTCACCTGTTGTCTGGATTTGTGCGCCCATTAAACGCAATGGCTTAGCAATACGCTCCATTGGACGTTTAGAAAGTGATGCATCACCTGTCATTACTGAATCAAATTTTTGTGCAGATAACATACCTGAAAGCAAACGCATGCTGGTTCCAGAGTTACCCATATACAAGGCACTCGCTGGTGCTTTTAAACCATGCATGCCTACACCATGAATGGTCACTTCACCATTCTTCGGGCCTTGAATGCTTACACCCATATCACGGAAAGCTTGCAAAGTCGCCAAAGCATCTTCACCTTCAAGGAAACCAGTGACATGAGTCGTGCCTTCTGCAATAGCACCAAACATAATGGAGCGATGTGACACAGATTTGTCACCCGGTACGGTAAATTTACCTTTAAATGCCTTATTTCCCGGTAAGATACTGAATTGCTGTGTCACCTTATTTTTCTCCATTAAAGGTTTTTTGGCTAACATATGATTGAAATGTTGACGTGCTGCCTGAGCATGGCCGAGTAAACCCATTAATGCATGAGAATCTTCGTTTTCAATCAGTTTTCTAAGTACGGTAAGTTGCTTTTCAAAGCCATCTACAGCATTTAATATCGCTGTTTTATTGGCAAAGAAAATGTCATGCCACATTTGTGGATCACTAGCTGCAATCCGTGAAAAGTCACGGAAACCACCTGCTGCATAACGGAAAATATCAAGGTTATCTTCTCGGTTTGCAAGTTGCTCAACCAAATTAAATGCCATCAAGTGCGGTAAGTGACTTGTATGTGCTAAAACTTCATCGTGCTTGGCAACATCCATACAAATAACTTCAGCCTTAGCAGCTGACCAAAGTTGAATCAGTTTCTCAACTGCCCATTTTGCGCTTGTTGGTAATGGCGTTAAAATAACTTTGTGATTTGCAAATAAATCAACCTTACCTGCATGAACGCCCGTATGCTCACTACCAGCAATAGGATGTCCTGGTACAAAACCTGCTGGTAAATCTTCACCAAATACAGCTTTTGCTGCATCAACAACATTACCTTTTGTACTTCCCACATCTGTTAAAACCGTGCTTTCTGACAAATAAGGCTTAATTTGCTCAAGCACTTTTTGTGTCGCACGTACTGGCAAGGCTAAAACAACTAAATCTGCCCCTTTCACAGCCTCTACAGGATCAGAAAATCCTTCTTGTATTAAGCCAAGTGATTTTGCATCTTCTAAAGTTTTCTGTGAGCGTGTAGAAGCCACAATAGTTGTCGCTAACTTTTCGGCAACAATAACCCGTGCCAAACTCGACCCGATGAGTCCTAAACCAATAAATGCAACTTTTTTAAATAGGGGTTGTGACATAACTTCAACTTTGCTTTTGCTCAACGTTATTTAATCCTTTGAGCAATTTGTTTTTAAGCATAATGACATGCCCATCTTGATGCATGTCATTATTCCAACATGATTAATTAGAGAACGGCAGCAGGATAAGAACCTAAAATACGAAGCTCTTTTACCATTGGACGAATATCATTGATTGCCGCAGCAACATTCTCTTGATCGATATGGCCTTCCAAATCGATAAAGAATACATATGCCCACTTTTCAGGTAATGCTGGACGAGTTTCAATACTTGTTAAGCTAATATTATGTTTTGCAAACGGCGCTAAAATTTCTAATAAAGCACCAGCACGGTCATGTGCTGAAATTAATAATGAAGTTTTGTCATTGCCACTTTGTGGAATTTTTTCACGGCCAATGACTAAGAAACGAGTGGTATTTTCCGGATTATCTTCAATATTGCTATGCAAGATTTCAAGGTTATACATACCTGCTGCAATATCAGATGCAATTGCTGCTGAGTGCCATTCGTTGCGAATACGGCGTGCAGCTTCTGCATTTGAGTTTAAGGCAACACGTTCAACACCCGGATAATGCGCATCTAACCACTGACGACATTGAGCCAAAGTTTGCTGGTGGGCATAAATCTGTTTAATACTGTCTTTACGTGTATTTTCAGACACTAGGAATTGATGATGAATACGCAATTCAACTTCACCAATCACATTTAAATTCGATGTTTTAAAACAATCTAAAGTATGGTTCACAATACCTTCAGATGAGTTTTCAACTGGGACTACACCATAATGTGCACTACCTGCTTCTACTTCACGGAACACTTCATCAATAGTTGGTAATGGACGAACTACTGCATCTTTACCAAAGTGTTTAAGAACAGCAGATTGAGTAAAAGTCCCTTCCGGTCCTAAAAATGCAATACTTTGCGGAGCTTCCAAAGCAAGGCAAGCAGACATAATTTCACGGAACAAACGCGCCATGGTTACATCAGACAAAGGACCTTGGTTGCGCTCCATGACTTTGCGTAAAACTTGTGCTTCACGTTCAGGACGATAAAACAGAGGATTCTCTTCGGAAGCAAATTTAGCTTTTGCAACAGCTTCAGCAAGGCTTGCACGTCGATTTAATAATTCTTGAATCTGTTGATCTACACTATCAATATCTTCGCGAATTTGTTCTAAACTAAGAGAAGTCGTTTTGTTTTGATCATCGTTGATCATTAGAATGCAGCCTCAGTAAAATCATCTTTTAAACGAGAGTATAACAATAGTCTGCTTTGATTTGTTAGGCAATATAGCTGTAAGAGCTTTTTTCATTAACCTTTTTGCTCACATTTCTTGATCACTTTATTTGATAATGATTTTCATTTATCATTTGCATAATAAATTTTATTATCGTCCATTATGCAAAAATCATTTTTCCTTTTATCTACTAGTTTTTTATCGAGTACTTTAATAAGCTGCTCTGCCTTCGCCGAAATGCCCATACAAAATCAACAAAAAATCGATTTTCAAAATAATCAGGCACAATTTCAAATCAAATCTAAAAATACAGCCCATGATTATCTTGTTCAAATTTATAAACCGCCTGTCGCCCCACCCCAACATGGTTATCCAGTACTTTATATATTAGATGGAAATGCTACGTTTCCAAGTGCTACCAATATTGCTCAGTCGATTGGCGCTGGTTCTACTAAATTAGGACTAGATCCACTCATGATCGTAGCAGTTGGTTACCCTCAGCAAAAAACCTTTGATGTGCAAAAGCGTGCTTATGATTACACTCCAAAACCTTCTGCTGAATTTCAAGCACAAGGTAAATATAAATATGGGGGCGCTGATCAGTTTATTGCTTTTTTAAATAGCGAACTCAAGCCTACAATTGCAAAACAATTTCCGATTAATAGCCAACAGCAAAGTCTTTATGGACATTCTTTTGGAGGTTTGTTTGTGCTTTATCATTTTTTTCAAAAGCCAAATGCATTTCAGCGTTACTTTGCTGCAAGCCCTTCTCTCTGGTTTGACCAAGGCATGTTATTTCAGAAGTTAAATCATTGGCAAAGTCAGAAACCAAATCATTCCCCTTTCCTCATGACCACAGTCGGTACACATGAGCAAGGTGGCCCTCACACTCAACTTAACAATAAATTTAATGAAGCAGATTTCTTTAAAGCTTTAGAAAATAAACGTTCAAACCAATTTAGTTATTGGCATTTTTATAACCCTGCTGAACAACACATTACAAATTTGTATGCGAGCTTGCCTAAAGCACTTATGTTTGCTTCATGTCAAAATTTAGAAAGCTGTAAATCTTTATTTGATGGGCCTTTGCAGCAGCCAGCCAAGTAAAAACATAATTACATTTAAAGATGATTATTTCGTTGTTCTTAAAGATAGTCCTCTTAATGTATAGATTGGTTATACTGACCCAATATGTCATAACAACAGTAAAATAGAATGAATAAAATTATTGTTTTAGGCTTACTGGGTATTACAAGTTTTAGTTTAACGGCTTGTGGCGGTTGTCCCTTAATCGCAGGATGCAATGGTAGGGATAATTCTCCGTACTATATGACGACTGTCGGTAATCAAGTTCGTGGCATTCCAATCCCACCTCAAACCAAGCTGACCTATAAGTCGCAACATTTCAGACAAAAATTTGAGCAAATACATGCTTTAAAAGAGAAAAATTTATCAGGTATCTATTTACCACCAGATACAGCAATCATTTGGGGCGGTATGCCAGTAGACAAGTTTATACAGTTTTCTAATCCTGAAATGAAAGGATTTTCAGTCTATCCAGCACGAGGATTTAAAGCAGAATTATCAAATGAGTTTTTACGTTTATGGAAAAGCTGTGAAAGTGATTTAAACATTAACTTAAAGAATCCAAATGACTGGTCATTTAATCCTGAAAATATGAAAATAACGGGTTGTGGTGTCGTCTTTCAAGAACGTAGTAAATACACCGAAGATTCATTTCATCAAGATGAAGCTGATGAGTTTTTAAGAAAGATGAATCATGCATTACAGCAATTACCGAAACAACAAGACTATCCTGTCATTCATCAAACTAACAAATAGGTAATATAAAAAAGCCTACTCAAAGGTAGGCTTTTTTTAAATCTATTTAATTAGGCTTTGCCAATTAATCCACGCGCTACGATTTCTTTCATAATTTCATTTGTACCACCGTAAATACGTTGAATACGTGCATCTACAAAGAAACGTGAAATTGGATATTCAGTCATATAACCATAACCACCAAAGAGTTGCAGCAAGTTATCTGCGACTTTCATTTGCATGTCAGTGCTAAAACTTTTAAGCGCTGCCGCAGTTTCCACATCTAGCTTGCCTTCTTGATATAGAGCAACGTTTCTCTCATAGAAAGCAGCCGTAGCAAGCTCATCAATTTTTGCTTGTGCTAAAACAAAACGCGTATTTTGGAACTGTGAAATAGGTTGGCCAAATGCATGACGTTCTTTTACATAAGCCGTTGCCAAATCAATTGCACCACGAATAGCGCCAATTGCGGTAGATGCAATAGCTGTACGTTCACGTGGTAACTCTTGCATTAAATAAGCAAAGCCTTGTCCAGCTTGACCGAGTAACTGGTTTTTAGGAACTTTAACATTGTCAAAAAATAGCTCAGATGTGTCTTGAGAATGCAGACCGATTTTGTCGAGGTTGGTACCTTTCTTAAAGCCTTCCAGATGAGTATCTGCCAATAATAACGACACCCCTTTCGCACGCGCTTGAGGATCAGTTTTTACTGCAAGCACCACAAGGTCAGCATGTTGTCCATTTGAAATAAATGTTTTTGAGCCATTTAATAAATAATGGTCATCTTGCAAAATGGCGCTAGTACGCATTGATTGTAAATCCGAGCCTGCTCCAGGTTCAGTCATACCAATTGCACCAACCACTTCACCTGTCACCATTTTCGGCAACCAATATTGTTTTTGCTCTTCTGTCCCGATGTGCAAAATATACGGTGCAGCAATTTCAGAGTGGCAAGAAATCGCTGTTGATAATGCACAGAATCCAGCACGTGCCGATTCTTCAACCAACATTAATGAATAATAGGTTGGTACGCCGTAACCACCGTATTCTTCTGGAACATCCACACACAAAAAGCCATTTTCGCCCAGTTGATTCCAGACAGAGCGAGGCATAATTCCTTCGCGTTCCCATTGATCGTATTGCGGTGCAATATGCTCATTCATAAAACGTTTAAAATTATCACGGAATAATTCTAAATCTGCATCGTATGCCAACATAATATTTTCCTTCGGCTTTATTGTTTTATCTAATCTGATTGTTGTGCATGCTAATCATTTTTTAAGCTACTGTCATGACATAGCTGCTCATTAAAACTGTACTTTTCAGTCAGCCAATAAAAAAGGAAGCCCAAGCTTCCTCTTTTATATAGGTTTATTTGAATTAATCTAAACCTTCAGCGACTTGAGGAGTTTTTTGCTCCATCATTTTTCTGTCGACTTCATCTGGATTATTTAAGGCATCATTTAGCTTATCTTTATCTAAAGCACCGACCCATTTTGCAACAACAATCGTTGCTAATGAGTTACCAACAAGGTTAGTTAATGCGCGGGCTTCTGACATGAAACGGTCAATACCTAAAATCAATGCCAGACCTGCCACTGGAATATGTCCTACAGCAGATAAAGTTGCAGCCATAACAATAAAGCCAGAGCCTGTTACACCCGCAGCACCCTTAGATGAAATTAAGAGTACCAACAACAAAGTAATCTGATGTTGAATATCAAGCTGTGTATTTGTTGCCTGAGCAATAAAGATTGCAGCCATAGTCAAATAAATTGACGTACCATCGAGGTTAAATGAATAACCTGTTGGAATAACCAAACCAACTACAGATTTTTCACAACCTGCAATTTCAAGTTTACGTAACATGCGAGGCAAAACAGATTCAGAAGAAGATGTACCAAGTACAATTAATAACTCTTCACGAATCAGGCGAATCATCTTAAGAATACTGAATCCACTAATACGGCTGATTGTACCCAAGATCAAGAAGATAAAGAGTAAGCACGTAATATAGAAGCAGATAATGAGCTGCCCTAATTGTACGAGTGAACCAACGCCATATTTACCGATAGTGAATGCCATTGCACCGAATGCACCAATCGGAGCCAATTTCATGACCATATTCACAATGTTAAAGAACACATGTGCAACTTGATCAATAAATTTTAAAACTGGACGTCCTGCATCACCTAACTTATGTAAAGCAAAACCAAAGAGGATTGCAAAAAGAAGGACTTGTAAGATTTCACCATTTGCAAATGCACCAACCACCGTATCAGGGATAATATGCATTAAGAAATCAATGGTAGATTGTGACTCACCAGAACTGACGTATTTTTGAATGCCCGAAGTATCTAGAGTGGTAGGGTCAACATTCATCCCTACACCCGGTTTAGCAATGTTAATTACAACAAGGCCAATTAGAAGTGCAATTGTTGAAACGATTTCAAAGTATAACAACGCAACGCCGCCAGTTTTTCCGACTGACTTCATGCTTTCCATGCCAGCAATACCGCTTACCACGGTACAGAAAATAACTGGAGCAATGATCATCTTGATCAAACGAATAAAGGCATCACCTAATGGCTTGAGTTTTTCACCTAACCCCGGAATATGCTGTTCGACACCATTGACAATTTGCGTTGAGCTTGGAGAAAAATGCCCTACCAAGATACCCGCAATAATCGCAATAATCACCTGAAAATAAAGTGATTTATAAATCGGTTTTTTAGCCATAACTTTACTTCAATCTATATTTCCAAGTCCGTTGGAAATACCAAAATGAAACGTCTATTCTTTACGAATACACAGCCCTAACCTTTCACATTAACACCGCAAAAGGGAAATGGTTTTTTGTGAACAAAAAACCTTCCTACTACCTCAATGAAAACAAAATAACTGTTTTCTAAAACAGGAGAATACCTGAAGTTTCTAACCACTTTGAGTAGCCAGAAATAACCTCTTACTTTTTCAATAAAAAGCTGAAGATATAGGAGAATCACATAAAATTATGATATGAGTGCTCAAAAAAGCACGGGAAAGTTTACTCGAATTAAATAACGATTCGGTTAATTTTTTAGCTAATACGCATAAAAAACACTCAGGCAGCCTTAAGACTTTAGTATAAGAAACACTTTTGATATTTTTTCAGCAGCTTTTTATGTCATATTGATTAAATACTTGTGGACATTTCATTTTGAGCTGCCTACATCCCATCATTTTTATTGTTTTGAACTACGATGAATACTAAACGTAATATCTATAAAGATGCTGAACATCCCTTTGCTCAATATGTCCGTATTTTAGGTAAGGGGAAAACCGGATCTCGCTCTTTAAGCTATGAAGAAGCCTATCAAGCTTTTACCATGATTTTAAAAGGTGAAGTGCTAGATGTGCAGCTAGGTGCATTTTTAATGCTACTTCGGGTTAAAGAAGAATCGATTGATGAACTTGCAGGGTTTGTGCAAGCGACCAAAGATCAGCTTCATTTTGAACCTTTAGATGTTGATTTAGATTGGTCATCTTATGCGGGTAAGCGCAAACACTATCCATGGTTTTTGTTAGCCGCCCTTACACTTGCCCAGCATGGCCATAAAATTGTTATGCATGGTGCGTCAGGTCACACACTTAACCGTGTTTATACAGAGCAAGTATTAGAATATCTGGGTTATCAAATTTGTCATTCTGAACAAGAAGTCCGTACACAATTAGTAGAGCAAAATTTCGCTTACTTACCACTAGATGTGATTTCACCAGTTTTAAGCGACTTGATATCTCTAAGAAATGTCATGGGATTGCGTTCGCCTATTCATACTTTGGCTCGTTTAATTAATCCTTTTAACGCTAAAGCCACCTTACAAGCAATATTCCACCCTGCTTATAGAACTTCTCACCAACATAGCGCATTACGCTTAGGCTATCAAAATAGTGCCGTTATTAAAGGTGAAGGTGGTGAATTTGAACGAAATCCAGATGCTAAAACGCTGATTTGTGGTATTAAAAATGGTGAGCTTTATGAACATGAGTTGCCAAAGCTCACACCTGAGCGAAGCCCAATTGAAGAAGAATTAGATTTAGCAACATTTAAAGCAGTATGGCTTGGTCAGCAGCACCATGAATATGGAGAAATGGCCGTAACAGAAACCATCGGAATCGCGCTATATACGATGGGAGTTGTTGCTAGCTTTGAAGAAGCGATGCAAAAAGCAAAAGTGTTATGGGAAACACGAAATTTAAGCAATCTTAATTCGTAGTTAACAAATGCTATCGTGAAGGTCGACATGGATGTCGACCGTATCACTGCGATACAGGAAGTATCATCAGTGATACAGAGGATTTTTGGTTACTTTTGATCCTTCAAAAGTAATAAAAGCCTATATTCTATAACTTATGAAAAACATGCTATATAAGGCTGTATGGAATAACCAAAAATAATTTTTCTGTCTTATTAAGTTTTAAACAAAACGAATTGGTTTAAATTCTGGTTCATGCTTGTGATGATCATCATCACACTCTTCACCTTCTTCTTTTGTACCACGGTCAATATAACCGCTACGCTGATCTTCTGGTAAGTTCTTTAACTCCCAAGCGATTACAGCTTGCATACAAGTCTCACGTTGCTCTTTAGTTAAAACAACGCCGTTTGGCCATTTACCAATTTCTACTGCTGTTTTTAACCGCTCCACAATTTCAGGGTTTAAAACAGATAGCATTTGTTCAATATTCATGATTCATCTCTTTGAAAAGATTCAAAATCTTGGTTCCAACCAAGTTTGGTACGGCAGGCCATATAGAAATCATAACCTGGTGGATGTAATAAACTTAGTTTAAATGGGTGTTTACGGATGTGTAAACTGTCTCCAACATTGAGTGAGACACTATGTTGCCCATCTGCACTCACCATTGGTAACACCCGATGTTCGCGAATAACAATTTTAATTTCGCTTTGACCACCGACTACGATGGGACGTGATGACAATGTATGGGGATGCATTGGAACTAATGCAATAGCATCCATACTTGGATGTAAAATTGGACCACCACCTGACAATGCATAAGCCGTTGATCCGGTTGGAGTCGAAACAATTAAACCATCACTATGTTGGCGGTAAACATATTGACCATCAATATTAAGTTCGAAGTCAATCATATGTACTGATTTACCCGAGTGCAAAACCACATCGTTTAAAGCAATGGCGTCATAAATGACTTCACCATTTGTTCTTACTTCCATTTCAAGTAAGAAACGGCGGTCAAGCTGGAAATGCCCTTGAAGTACTTGGTCAAGTTTGAAAATGGCTTCTGAAGGTTTGATATCAGTTAAAAAACCTAACCGCCCGCGGTTGATACCAATAACAGGCGTATTGTAGCGAACTAAAGCTCTAGCAGCATGGAGTAAAGAACCGTCACCTCCAACAACTATGACTAAATCAGCAACTTCACCCAATAAATGACGACTTACTATTTGTGCATGATCATAAGGCACTAATTCAGCAGTTTCCTGATCAAAAATGGGGTTTAAGCCTAGGTTCAACAAATGATCATGAATTAAACATAGTGTTTCTACTACTGATGATTTATCTGGTCGACCGATTAACCCGACGTTTCTGAAGGACTTATGTGAAATTTGCACGAATGAGTAAGCTCCGCTGCGATACTTGGCTATAATAACATTAACCTGATTAATTTAAAAAAACATAACAACAAGATGCTGTAAAATTCAATCTAAGTTTTCCAATTATTCACAGTTTTATCATTGCAAATTGATGACAAGCTATCGCATCATTACAGGCATTGTTAGGGTTTTATCTCATTTTTATGAAGTTTGAACGTGGTATCGGTTTCTTTGCACTAATTTTTTCCATTTTGGTCATTGGTGCTTTTATTGCTCTTAGTATCTATCTGATTCGTTTAGATAATATTATCCGTGAAAAATTTGAAGGACAACGGTGGGATATTCCCGCCAAAGTGTTTGCACGACCTTTGGAAATTTATAATAACGCGCCTATTACCCAAGCAAATTTCACTCAAGAATTAAAACTTTTGGGTTACAAAACTTCAAGTAATTATGACAAGTCTGGAACCTATGTTACTCAGGGTAGCAACATGTATATCCATACACGTGGTTTTGATTACGGTGACAGTGTTGAACCCGAACAAGTACTAGAGTTAAGTTTTGCAAATGATCAGGTTGCTGAAGTTCGAAGTACAAAACCTTCTTCAACTGGTGTTGCACGACTAGAGCCACTTCTGATTGGCGGGATCTACCCTCAACATAATGAAGACCGTGTTCTCATTAAACTGAATAATGTCCCTAAACCACTTATTGAAGCTTTAATTTCAACAGAAGACCGTAATTTCTATCATCATCACGGTATTTCAATTCGTGGTACTGCCCGTGCATTAGTGAGTAATATCACAGGTGGTAAACGTCAAGGTGGTTCAACCCTGACTCAGCAATTAGTTAAAAACTTCTACCTCACACCTGAACGTACACTCAAACGTAAAGTTAATGAAGCATTAATGGCTTTACTCATTGAGCTGCATTACAGCAAAGATGAAATTTTAGAAGCCTACTTAAATGAAGTGAATCTAGGCCAAAATGGTAGCTACTCAATTAATGGCTATGGTTTGGCTTCTCAATTTTATTTTGGTTTACCGTTACGTGAGCTAAGTGTCGCACAGCAAGCTTATTTAGTTGGTTTAGTGCAAGGCCCTTCTTTGTATAACCCATGGAAAAATCCTGAAGGTGCAAAAAAACGCCGCGATACCGTGTTAAATAACATGCGTGTAATGGGTTATTTAACTCAAGCAGAATATGAAGATGAAATTGCACGTCCTTTAAATGTGCTAAGCAAACCAAGTTTAGGTCCTGCAAAATTCCCTGACTTTTTAGATATTGTGCGTCGTCAATTACGTACAGAATATCAAGAAAGTGATTTAACTAATCAAGGCTTACGTATTTTTACGACGTTAGATCCTATTACTCAAACTCAAGTTCAAAATGCGTTTAAAGCTTCTGTAGAGCGCTTAGCAAACAGCAACCCATCACGTTTGAAAAATTTACAAGGTGCTGTACTGATTGCACATCCAGAAAACGGCGAGCTTGTTGCTGCTGTTGGTTCTACACAAGACTTTACTGGTTTTAACCGTGCTGTAGATGCAAAACGCCAAGTCGGTTCTTTATTAAAACCTGTGATTTATTTAAGTGCTATTGAATCTGGGCGTTATAACTGGGCAACCCAAATTGAAGATGCACCGATTAGTGTCCCTGTAGATGGTGGCAAAAGCTGGACACCTAAAAACTACAGTGGTGGCGGACATGGTGTAGTCAGCCTGAGTGAAGCTTTGGCAAACTCATATAACCTCTCTGCTGTACGCTTGGGTCAAGAGTTTGGTTTATCTACATTTACCAACAACTTAAGAAAGTTTGGTGTTGAGTCGACCATTCCTGCCTACCCTTCTATTTTCCTTGGGGCAGTCAATATGTCACCAATGGAGGTTCTTGGAATTTATGAGAACTTTGCTACAGGTGGTTTTAAATATCCGACTCGTGCAATTCGATCTGTCGTAGATGCCAATGGTCGCCTACTTGACCGTTATGGTCTGAATGTTCAACAAACGATTGATCCGTCTGTTGGCTATATCATGAATTATGGTCTACAACAGGTCATGTCTTCGGGTACTGGTCGCGCAGCTTATAATAGCTTGTCTCCTGCTTTAAAATTGGCAGGTAAATCAGGTACGACTAACGATACACGTGACTCATGGTTTGCGGGCTACTCAGGTAACCACGTTGCTGTAGTTTGGTTAGGTTTAGATGACAACAAAGTGACTGGATTAACAGGTTCATCTGGTGCATTGCCAGTATGGATTAATGTGATGAAACAATTACGTCAAACGCCTGTAAATCTACGTCAACCAGACACAGTACAGTGGCAGTGGATTGACCGTGCAACGGGTGATTTATCTGCTCAGGCATGTGATGGTGCAATGTATATTCCGATGCTAACCCATACAGTTCCGCACCGTGCTACGCTATGTGGAGCACCTTATTATCAAGTTGATCCAACATATACACCACAAAGTGATAACACAATTCCTGATTCTCAGGATGATAATACCGACAGTTATATTCGTGAAAGTGAAAACCAGATGGAACAAGATCTGTCAAACAACTCACGTGTAATTTCAAGTGGTAGTTATAACAACTAAGCGTTAACAGGAAATTAGGATATGTTGAAGAAAGGTGTTTTTTATATTGGTGCTGTTCTTATGGTCGGCTGTACAACTCTGCCCGATCATTCTGACTCCCAAGAGAAAACACCTACTCCTCCAGTCAAAAAGACGGAAACTTCATCAGGTGTAAAAATTACGCCTTATGATCACCCAGAAATTCAACGTAAAAATTTACAGGTGATTGTTCCTCAACAGAAAAAGCCTCAACATTTTAGTGATGATGGTAGCCAGTTACCTGCATTTAAAGTTTTAATGCAAAAAACACAGCAGGCTTATAAAAACCAGCAATGGTCAGAAGCTGAACGCTATGCGCTTCAAGCACAGCGTTTAGCTCCTCAAGCCGCAGAAACATATCTATTTCTTGCCCTTACGGCAAATCATAAACAGCAATATTCTAATGCCGAGTCTCTAGCACGACGTGGTTTAAGTTTTGCCCAAAGTCAGGCCATGAAAAAGCAACTTTGGTTGACCATCTTAAAAGCTGGACAACAACGCAATAATCAAAAAACTGTTCAAGAAGCGCAACAAGCATTAAAAGCCCTCTAGCTTTTAATGCTTTTCTATTTTCTTATTAGAAATTACGAATACCTGCTAAGCCATATGCACCATGCTGTTGTGCAGTAGCTAAATTATCAGGATGCACTCCCCCCAATGCAAAAACCGGAATCTGGCTATTTTGGGCGAGATCCCTAAAACGTTCCCAACCTAATGCCACAGCTTCTGGATGAGTCGTTGTTGGTTTTACAGGACTAATAAAAACAGCATCGCAACCAATCTGCTGAGCTTGCTTTAAAGAAACCGCATCATGACAAGCAGCAATATAACGTACGCCCACTGTTAAATCGCCTTTATGCAAATTCATGAGTTGAGATTGTTTTAAATGAACGGTCTTAATCTGTTTTCGTAATTCAGGGCTTAATTGCTGCCAAATATCTACATTTACAATTAAACTTGATCGTTGTTCTTCATCTAAAGCAGTTAATTGCTCTATATACTGCGGCTCAAATTCTTCGATACGCCAGTACAATAAAGCATCACTACTTTCTACCGTTGAAAGCGTATTGCTAATTTTGATGAGATGAGGCCAGTATAGCCTCTTTATGATGTCTTTATTGGCTTTTGGAAAGTTTAGGTGAAGCAATTGTTCACGTGTATACCATGCCCATGGCTGATGAATAAGATTTAATAGTTCATCAGGCACATAACTATGGAACAAATGTAAATTGACAATAATGTCATCATATTCATGGTGAATATAATCAAACTGGTGCCAATCTTTTAAACCAATACCCACTTCTTCATAGATTTCACGGCGACAGGCTTCTTCTGGTGTTTCACCCTGCTCAACCTTTCCTCCAGGGAACTCATGCTTTCCACCTTGATGTTGCTGCTCTTCGCGCCATCCAACTAATATTTTTCCACGATGGATCAAGATTGCTATAGCGACATCGACTATTGGTTTGGGCATCTTTTTACTCTCTAAAACTTTTCTCAAGTGTAAGCAAATTTTATCATTTTATAAAATCTTAAAAATCTCATTGACAGATCTATTCGATAATGATTATCATTTAAATCGTTCAAGAACATACCACGGAGCACAACAAATGAACGCACCTTTTAGCTTATTTACCCGTAACAATGACACAGCTCACGCCTTACCAATGTTACATTCTAATAACCTCTTTGCATTAGGTCGTGAAATTCGCATTATGCATGCTGGCGAGGAATATCGTTTACGCCTCACTCGCAACAATCGCCTAATTTTAACTAAATAAAAAACATACTCGCGTTTCAATAATATTCGTGGGAAAACAAAAAATGGATAGCATGGGTAACCATGCTATTTTTTATGAAGGAAGAATAATCTCTGCCCTCAGACCACCTTGTTCAGCATGCATAAAATGTAACTTGCCATTATGCAATTCAATAATTTTTCGAGTAATTGAAATTCCTAACCCAGAACCTTGCTGCTGAGTACCAAGCACCCGAAAAAAGCGCTGCCCTAACCGTAATAGCACTTCATCATCTACCCCATTTCCCGTGTCTTCAATAGACACCTTAATTTGCTGTTCATACTGACTAATCTCAACATGAATAGAACCTAAATTCGGGCTATAACGAATGGCGTTATCAAATAAATTTCTAAAAGCAATAAACAGCAATTCTTCATTCGCATATGTTTTAGTTTCTGTCGATAAAGTATTTGTCTCTATCAACATCTGTTTAGTTTTCGCATCTAAATCTACAGTTTCAATCACTCTTGCCAACAAATAATTTAAATCGATAACTGTCTTAGGCAGTTCGGGCTGCTCAGCCTCATTGGGTTCCAAACGAGCAAGAAGTAACAAATTTTCAAGTATTTTTGTACTTCTAGAGACGTCTTCTTGTATGCGTTCAAAATCTTGATGAAGTTCTGGAAGATGTTGGTATTTACGCTGCAAAACCTGAAGGCGCATTTGTATGGCAGATAACGGAGAACGTAGCTCATGCGAAGCATCCGCAGTAAAACGCTGTTCAGCAACGAGAGCTCTTTGCAGTCTTGCAAGCAATTGATTTAAAGCATCTATAACAGGTTGAATTTCTGTAATGACATCTGGTTCCTGAATCGGTTCTAAATTTGATGCAGTTTTTTGAGCAATCCGTCTAGAGAGTAGATTTAACGCGGCCAATTCATGTTCGGTACGCCAACTTATAATCACCCATTGTAATAGCCAGAACAACAACATAAGACCGCTATATCCAGCAAGTGCTTTAAGTACCTCTTCAACACGCGTACTCATTGGTTGAAAAACTTCAACTTGTAGTTGAGAGTCTTCTTGTTGTGCAGCTAGACTACGCCATAATTGTCCATCAAACCAAAAATACGAAAAACCTTCTGATAAGTTACCTTGTTCAAAAAGTTCATGCTGATAGGTATGAGAATGAGTAAGTACTTGGCCTGTGTTTAATAACTCATACTGAATATCAAATTCATCACTTAGCTCATCAAACTGTTTCATGGAGTGTTCAGAAAGATCGGAAACCAGTAAAGTATCTGAAATTTCATCCATGATTTCGTCTTGCACTGACATGTTGTGATAGATCGAAAATATGGTGAGTAAGCTTAAAGCCAACAATCCCACCACGATACTACTCCACATCGTGGTTTTAATCAGTTGCGACTGCAAAGATGAGCGATTCGATTTCATTTTAAATCTCCCATACGGTAGCCTAGTCCCCGTATGGTTTTAATGCTGCTGCTTCCGATTTTTTTTCGAAGTTGATAAATAAACACTTCGATCGCGTTACTTTCAATTTCCTCGCCCCATGCATAAAGGGCTTCTTCTAATTGATCACGGGTAATAATATGCTCGGGATGCACCATAAGCTTACGCAATATTTGGAATTCTTTTGCCGTTAAATCGATAGACTTGCCAGCGCTTAATACGACTTTCGCTTGCGTATCAAGTTGTAGGTCGCCCCATGTTAGAATTGATTGTTGACTCAACGTGTGCTTACGTAATTGAGCGCGAATTCGGGCGGATAACTCTTCTAAACTAAAAGGCTTAACCAAATAATCATTTGCGCCTAAATCTAGCCCCTCTACCCGATCATGAATACTGTCACGAGCTGTAATAAAAATAACAGGAACATTTTTTTGTTTATGGCGAATCGTCGTTAAAACCTTTTCACCAGCCAGTTGAGGTAGTCCCCGATCAAGTAAAATACAGTCATAATCATGCTGTTCGATTGCCGTAAGTGCATAATCACCTCTTTCGACCCAATCTACCTGATAACCGTCTAACTCTAACCATGATTGAATGCTTTCAGCTTGAGAGCGATCATCTTCTGCAAGCAAAATTCTCATCTATTTTTCCTGTTATATCCTGATTTGATCTTGCCAAGCCTTTATAAAAAAAGCAAAGCCGCATGATTTAAATGCGGCTAAAAGTAGTAAATCTAGAGATTCATTCATTAGAACTGAACTTGATCTACGTCAATCTCTACGCGTTTTAAAGGTTTATAGTCAATATCTACTTCACCAATTAAAGTCACATTTGTATTGGCTGAAATAGGGCGACCTTGCCAAAGTTCATCATCTACATCAATTGTAATGCTACCTGTCTTGTCACGAAATTGATATTTTTCATCACCTAAAGATTTTACAACCTGACCATGTAATTTGATCGGTGTATTATCTTTTGAGATTAATGCCTGTTTTACTGTGGTGACAGTTGCCGGAGCAATTGCAGCTTGATTCACTGGTGTATTCGCCACAACTACGCTAGCAGCAGTCATACCAGCAGTCATCAACATTACTTTAAGCATATTCATATTATTACCCTCTGTTTATGGTTCCCTCTTGGGATAAAGCGATTAAATCAAGCATAAATGAGGTGAATCTTAAGAAAAACTTAATTTAATGGCACAACCCTCAAGACCTCTTCTAATGTCGTAAGTCCTTCAATCACTTTACGGGCTCCTGCAATTCTTAAAGGTTCTATACCTTCTTTTTTAGTTTGAGTTCTTAAATCATTTAATGTCACATGACTACTAATAAGGTGTTTAAGCTCAAGACTGACCGGCATAAATTCGTAAATACCGACTCGCCCTTTATAGCCTGTATGACGACATTCTTCGCAGCCTACCGCTTGATAAACCGTTTCAGGCATTTCCATAATGTAGTCAAAGGTTAGGTGTTCCCACTCATCCTCATTAATGTGAGTTTTTTGCTTACAGTGTGGACAAAGCTGGCGGACTAAGCGCTGCGCGAGAACACCTAAAATTGTTGCAGCTGTCAGAAATGGCTGTACACCTAGATCATGCAAACGAGTCAAACTAGACGGTGCATCATTGGTATGTAAAGTTGATAAAACCAAATGACCTGTTAATGCTGCCTGAATGGCCATATTCGCTGTATCTTGATCACGAATTTCCCCAATCATAATAATGTCAGGGTCTTGACGCATAAGCGCACGCACACCGTCTGCAAAGCCTAATTCAATTGCATTATTGACCTGCATTTGGTTAAAACTAGGCTCTAGCATTTCAATCGGATCTTCAATGGTACATACATTGACCTGCTCGGTTGCAAGCTGCTTTAAAGATGAATATAGCGTGGTCGTTTTACCAGAGCCTGTGGGTCCCGTGACTAAAATAATACCGTGGCTATTTTTTGTTAATTGTTGCCACTGTTGTAATAAACGCTCTTCAAAACCCAATTGCTGAAAAGAACGCACCAGCACATCAGGATCAAAAATTCGCATAACCAGTTTTTCACCAAATGCTGTTGGCAAAGTAGATAGGCGTAGTTCGGTTTCTTGCCCTTTTGGTGTACGTGTTTTTAAGCGACCATCTTGTGGTTTACGCTTTTCCGCTACATTCAAACGCCCTAAAATTTTAATTCGAGAAATCACGGCGGTCAGTGTATTTGAAGGCATGTTATAAATGGTGTGTAAAACGCCATCAATACGGAACCTAACTTTACCATTATCTTTGCGCGGTTCCATATGAATATCACTGGCACTCTGTTCAAATGCGAACTGTAAAATCCAGTCGACCAACTTCACTATATGCTGATCATTCGCATCTGGGTTTTGACTATCGCCAAGCTGCAAAAGTGCTTCAACATTTTTAGCGTCGCGGTCATGAGCCGCATCTTTTTGAGCCGAGTTTACCGCGCGACTTACCTGATAATATTCTCGCAAATAACGCTGTAACTGTTCGGGATTAAGCAGTACCCGTTCAATTTTTTTAGGCGCTAGACTTCGTTCGAGATTATTGAGCCAATCTGTTTGAAAGGGCTGATCTGTTCCTATCACGATTCGGTCAGCATGAATTTCAACAGCTAAAATATGATTGCGAATCGCAAACTCTTGTGACATGACCTGCGTTAAAGCGCTTACATCTGCCTTTAAAGGATCTATTACAAATAGTGGTAGCTGAACCCGATCTGCAAACCATAAACACAAGCGGTTTAAACTCAAATGGGCATGTGTATGCTGCTGATCTTTTAAATTAAAATGTGCGATCCACTGTAATGGATGCCACTTTAACTGGTCTTTTTGGCGGTGGCTTGACTGTACCAGTAATTTATCTCGTTCTGTGATACGGCCTTCTTGTAATAGTTGTTCTAGACACCAATAAGTATCTATTTCTACATGTGCATTCATGCGTTATCCCCAATATATTTTTATAATATAGCAGAGATGTTTTAGATTTAACTCACCCCAAAATCGTTAAATCCACTATTTAAATATCCTTCAACTTCAAATAATTAAACCAATTCTCAACTTGATATTTTTTTGCGTCATAGGTCATGTTTATAAAAATATTTTGTATGTTGCATTGTCTAAAAAAGATACTATGATCAGTCTCATAAAAAGCATAAACTGAACATGAATACATGATTTTAAAATGATTCAAATCTACATATAACGATAAGCATAAGAGGAAGTAATATGGAACTTCCAATGACAATGTCATTACAAACAACATCCTTTGAAGAATTCATTACAGTCATTGCAGCTGCCCTTGGCTGTGGCTTATTAATCGGCTTAGAACGAGAGCGCAGTAAGCTCAAACACGAATATAAAACTTTCGCTGGTTTTAGATCTTTTGCAATTAGTGCTTTATTAGGCGCGATCTGTTTTTTATTCGGCACTTCAATTGGGATTGTTGGAGCTTTAATCATCGGTGCAATTAGCATCGTTTCCCTAAAAAATCAGCCAAATGACCCGGGCGTAACTACCGAACTCGCCTTTATTATGACTTATTTCATTGGGGCACTTTGTATTTGGAATATTTCGCTCGCTGCTGGCCTAGCTGTGATCATGACAACTATCTTAATAGCCAAGCAGTCTATGCATGGCATTGCCAGTCAGTGGATTACCGAATCGGAATTGCGTGATGGTATTTTTCTGCTTGCCTTACTTTTAATTGCTTTGCCTTTAGTTCCCAATAAGCCTTTTTGGGGACCAGTTCTAAATCCACATGTGATTTTAAAATTACTGACTTTAATTTTATTTGTGCAAGCACTCGCTCATATTGCAAAGCGATTACTCTCCTCTAAAAATGCTTTATTACTTTCTTCCTTAGCCTCTGGTTTTGTTTCAAGTACGGCGACCATTGCCAGTTTAGGTTTAGAAGTTCGTTCTGGTCGAGCAAATGCAAAGACCAATGCAGGTGCTGCATTGATGTCTTGCGTTTCAACACTGATTCAAACCTTAATTATTGTGATCGGTATTAGCTTTGCTTGGTTCAAGCTAATTATATTTCCTACACTTATTGCATTAATAGTTTTAGCAGTATGGGCCTTTATTTTATTACGTAAAGCCGAGCCTAGTACGGCTTCGCCCGAGCTTGACTCAAGAATGTTCAGCTTAAAAGAGGCCATTATTATTGCAGGTACACTTACCCTTATTCAGGCAGGTGTTTATGGTTTAAGTATATCTTTAGGCGATGCGGGATTAATCGCGGGAACGTTACTTGCTTCATTATTTGAAATACATGCAGCTATAGCAGCGGTCATTGTGCAAGGTGAACCTGATAGCGCACATAGGACATCCTTATTAATTGCCTTTTTAGGAGGCTTTGCAGTTCATGCACTTGCTAAAAGTGTGAATTCTGCAATTTCGGGCGGGCTACACTATGCCCTTGCTTTCGTTCCCGCCCAACTCATTCACATGGGGATATTGATTACTTTACTTTGGCTCAATATCCATTGGTTTTAAAAATTTCTATTGTGCAAGCGAAGAAGTCTTCACTACATCGATGACGGTAACTACAAATTGATCGACCTTAAAATGAATATCAAAGTTTGAAAATTTCATTTTATAGATTCGTTCAGGGTCTTCTTGATAAGCAGGCCGAGGATCTAAAGCTAACACTTGCTCAAGCTCATCAATATACTGCGAATCTATTTCTTTATTTTGCAGAAAATATTTTTGCGCTGTTAATGCAGCTTCAGTCCAAATGACTGCCTTTCGTTCAGGTTCTGCATGTGCATAACCACTTTGAGCCTCCGCAATTGCATCAGAATATTGAATATAGGGTTTGATATCTAAAATTGGGGTGCCATTTAACAAATCACTTCCTGTGACATAGACACGGACAGACTTCCCCACTTTTTCCACTTTATTAAGTTTTACGACTGAAAGCCCGATTGGAGAAGGTCTATACATACTTCGTGTAGCAAATACCCCAATTTTTTCATTACCACCTAAACGTGGCGGACGAACCTGTGGACGGAACTTATCTGCGCTGCCTTGATTTTTATTATTATGAAACTGCCAAACTAACCAGAGATGACTAAATTGCTCAATTCCCTCAAAGGCTAATAAGTCATTATATGGTTCTACCATATCAATATAAGACTCGATATTGACCAGATTAGGCTGGCGTGGAATACCAAATTTTTCACGATAGGGAGAGCACATATGGCCAATGATGGGTAAGGTGACAGAATTGATCATCACTTTTTCTTATAAACACAATTAAATATATTCAGTTTATCGGGAATGAAATTAGATTAGAATAGCAATCTGTTTTCTTTTAATCGTGATCGAGACCTTTAATGGCTGCTTTTAACGTTGAACGCATTACTCATGTTCACCACTGGAATGACACTCTTTTCAGTTTTAAAACTACACGCGACACTAGCTTACGTTTTAAAAATGGTCAGTTCGTAATGATCGGACTTGAAGTGAATGGCAAACCGTTAATGCGTGCGTATTCGATTGCAAGTGCAAACTACGAAGAAGAGTTAGAATTCTTCTCAATTAAAGTACAAGATGGTCCTTTAACTTCGATTTTGCAAAAAGTACAAGTTGGTGACGAAATCTTAGTTTCTAAAAAACCAACAGGTACTTTGGTTCATGATGACCTTTTACCAGGTAAAAACTTATACCTTTTATCTTCTGGTACTGGTCTTGCTCCATTCTTATCAATTATTCGTGATCCAGAAACTTACGAACGCTTTGAAAAAGTCATCGTTGTTCACGGTACACGCTATATTTCTGAATTAGCTTATCAAGACCTTATCTTGAACGAATTACCAAACCATGAATTCTTTGAAGAGTTAGGTATTAAAGATAAGCTTGTTTACTACCCTACTGTTACTCGTGAACCTTTTCACACTCAAGGCCGTGTAACAACTGCAATTGAAACTGGCGCTTTATTCGAAAAAATCGGTTTACCACGCTTCAACCGTGAAACTGACCGTGCAATGCTTTGCGGTAGCCCTGCATTCTTAAAAGACGTTGCTGCATTACTTGACCAACACGGTTTAGTTGAATCACCTCGTATGGGTGAAATGGGCGACTACGTCATTGAACGTGCGTTTGTAGAAAAATAATTTTTCTAGATATAAAAAACCGAGGCAAAGTCCTCGGTTTTTTTATGTCTGTTTTTACAACTTAATTGTGCCATCGATACAGGTGACAGCGGTTCCACCCACTAAAATTTTATCTTGATACAATTCAAGTTGAAGCTGTCCGTCTCGACCTACCGCACAACCTTGTGAAGAAAGTACGACATCATTTTGTGCAGGAAGAATCCCATAGTAACGAATAAATGAAGCTACGCTACCATTACCACTACCACAAACCGGATCTTCATTTATTCCACATGAAGGAGCAAATGAACGAACTTCTATGTGTTTTTGTTCATCATTATTTTCATGAAAACCAAAAATTGTCGCACCCGTAACTTTCATTTCTAAGTCATGTTCTTTTAAAGCAACAAAGTCTGGTTGGCTATCTAAAACAGCGTCAGCATTAACAGCTTGCAATACAATCCAGCGCGCCCCTACATCCACCAATGCAGCGTTCCATTGAGTATTAACTGCACATTTTAAAATTTCTGCTAATTTCTCAGTGTGCATTGCATCTAGTGGAGTAATTTTAGGCTTAGGTAGTTCAAATGAAATATGACTTGATTCACTCACAGTCAGAGTCACCAAACCAGCACCGCACTGCTGTACCAGCTTACCTTCTTTCGCTTTAATTAGACCAGCCTCAAGCAAAGCATAGGCAGTACCAATTGTAGGATGTCCTGCAAATGGCAATTCACTTTGTGGAGTAAAAATTCGAACCTGATAGTCAGCTTGTGAATCGGTCGCGGGGAGCACAAATGTGGTTTCAGAAAGATTGGTCCAGTTCGCAATTTCCTGCATCTGCTCAGATGTTAAGGTACTGGCATCCATAATAACTGCGACAGGATTACCTTTAAATGCGTGTGAAGTAAAAACATCAACTTGTTTAAATGCAACAACAGACATAGACCTCTCCTACTGATTTTAAAATTAAAAAATATGGCTTTTAAGTCCTTACCATTTTTTGATCTTACTGATTTATTTTTAATGGTCACAGTATCAATTAATATAAAAAATAATAGACACAGTTTTTAAGTTTAGATTTGCGTTAAATGAACTGATCAAAAGTAATCACAATATTTGAGATAAATAAGAGATCACTATAAAGTGTATCCATCGCTTTGTCTTTTTAATGAATTGATATGTACAAATATAAAGAAGTAAGTGATGACCTCACTCTTCAAATTCAGAATGGCAGGCAGCCTATTGGTTCTCGGCTGCCATCAATTCGAGATTGTGCCCAGCATTATCAGGTCAGTATTAACACCGTAAAAGAAGCTTATCGCCAGCTTGAAGATCAAGGTTTAATTTCAGTTCGCCCACAGTCTGGCTACTATGTTTGTCATGCGCCGTCCAACTTACTAGAACTCGAAGAGCGGTATGTCAGTGAAGAAAAAGTATCTCTTTCAGGAATTAGCTGTTTTCTCGCACAAATTGTTAAAAAGCAAATGGACCCCGACTATGTCAATTTGGCCCTAGCTTGCCCTTCTGGGGAAAATTTCTATCCAATTGAACGTTTAAAACGCTTAACTGCTCAAGTTTTACGGACACAACCAGACATTTTTAAAAACTATACTTTACCGCCCGGTTCTATACGTTTACGCACTCAAATTGCTAGGCGAAGCTTACAACTCGGTATGTTTCTTTCAGCAGATGATATTGTGCTCACTCATGGCACGATGGAGGCTTTAAGTCTCGCGATCATGGCAACAACTCAAGCGGGCGACAGTGTAGCGCTTGAGATTCCTACATTTCACAACCTGTACCCACTCCTTCATAATTTAGGTCGAAAAATTGTAGAAGTGCCGACCTCACCACATACAGGTATGTGCATAGATACTCTTGAAGAACTATTAAAATCTCAAAGTGTACAAGCCATTTTAACCATTCCAACAGGACACAATCCTCTCGGTTTTAGCATGCCTGAAAGTAACCGTCGTCGCTTGGCAGAGTTAGCTAATCAGTTTCGAGTTCCTGTCATTGAAGATGCGATGTATGCCGAATTGCAACTCACCGAGCCCCTCTTACCCAACATCAAAGCGTTTGACCAAAACGGATGGGTTTTGGTATGTGGTAGCTATACAAAGACTGTAGCACCCGACTATCGGATTGGTTGGTTAGAAGCTGGGCGCTTTCGTAATATTGTGCAGCAGCTTAAATTTACAACCACTGTTGCAGAGCCAGCTTTACTCACAGAAACTTTAGGACTTTTCTTAGAGAATGGTGGTTATGACCTGCATTTACGTCAACTCAAAAAACGCTATCAACAGCAAATTGACACCATCAAATCTTATATTTGCCGTTATTTTCCAAACGGTACTCGAGTCAGTCGTCCACAAGCAGGATTTATCCTATGGTTAGAACTACCCGAATCAATTGATACCCTAGAACTGTTTCACCAGGCAATGGATGAAAAAATCTTATGTATGCCGGGAGTTTTATGTTCGGCTGATAAACGTTTTAGTCATTGTTTAAGAATAGCAGCGTGTTTTGAGTTAAATCCCAAAATGTTAAATGCTTTGATGCGCTTAGGAGAGCTAGCAAAAAATATGCTGCCCGTACAAAAGGATAGGGGTCAAATCCCTACTAATTCAGTAGGTTGAATCCCAAATGTGGAGTTAATAAAATAAAACCATATATTTTTTATGCCTTTTATTTTATGAAAACTGAGCTTCTCTCTCCCGCAGGTTCACTTAAAAACATGCGCTATGCTTTTGCCTATGGTGCAGATGCTGTATATGCCGGCCAACCACGTTATAGCTTACGTGTTCGTAATAATGCTTTTGATCATGACAACTTAAAAATCGGAATTGATGAAGCGCATGCTTTGGGTAAAAAGTTTTATGTTGTAGTGAATATTCAACCACATAACAGTAAATTAAAAAACTTTATTCGTGATCTTGAACCTATTGTAGCGATGCAACCAGACGCTCTTATTATGTCTGATCCGGGCTTAATTATGATGGTGCGTGAGCATTTTCCTGATGTGCAAATTCATCTATCGGTTCAAGCCAACGCCATTAACTGGGCCACTGTTAAATTTTGGAAAGACTACGGTCTAAGCCGCGTGATTTTATCGCGTGAGTTATCTTTAGAAGAAATAGAAGAAATCCAGCAACACGTACCAGATATTGAACTCGAAGTTTTTGTACATGGTGCACTATGCATGGCCTACTCAGGCCGCTGCCTACTTTCTGGTTATATGAATAAACGTGATGCCAACCAAGGTGCTTGTACCAATGCTTGCCGTTGGGACTATAAGTTGCATGAAGCCCAAGAAGATGCAAATGGAGATGTGATTCCAGTTACTCAGCTCAACGCGTCAGAAAAGTCTTACTGCTCATCAGCACAATCAGAAACAACCTCGGCTCAAACGCTGCTGGTACAACGCAATGATGAAGAAATGTTTGCGGCTGAAGAAGATGAACACGGCACCTATTTTATGAACTCTAAAGATTTACGTGCGGTACAGCATGTAGATCGTTTAACCAAAATGGGCATCGCCTCACTCAAAATTGAAGGTCGTACTAAATCATATTTTTACTGTGCCCGTACTGCCCAAATTTATCGAAAAGCTATTGATGATGCTTTAGCAGGCAAACCATTTGACCCAAGCTTAATGTCTCAGCTCGAAGGTTTGGCAAATCGTGGTTATACCGAAGGCTTTTTAAGACGTCATGTACACAGTGAATATCAAAACTATGCCGATGGTTCATCGCATTTCGACTACCAACAATTTTGTGGAGAGGTTTTAGAACGTCACGGCGATTATATCCGCATCGAAGTTAAAAACCGTTTTGTAGTGGGCGACTCACTTGAGCTGATGACGCTTCAAGGCAATATCACCTTTACCTTAAACGAAATGCGCGATTTAAAAGGTAACCCAATTACAGATGCTAAAGGTTCGGGGCATTTTATTGAGATTCCACTCTCACAAGATGTTGATGTTAGTTATGCCCTACTCATACGCAATTTGCCTCATGCCAAGGAAAACATTACTGCCTCTACATTAGCTTATTCAGCGAGTTGAAAATGGCGCTTTTGATTACGAATGACTGTATCAATTGTGATATGTGCTTACCAGAATGCCCCAACAACGCCATTTTTGAAGGGAACAAAGTTTATGAGATTGATCCACTGCGTTGTACCGAGTGTGTAGGCTTTTATGATACTCCAACCTGTAAAGCGGTTTGCCCTATCGATTGTATAACACCAGACCCTGCGCATATTGAAAATAAAGAGCAACTGCTAGAGAAATTTAAAGGGTTAAATTTACTCGGCTAATCTATCTTTAAAAAGTCTATAGAGGATCAGGCTAAAGTTACTGATCCTCTTCAATGACTAAGCTGCTCAATGAATAAATAAACGAATAAATAGCTGAGACCACTTTGCTAATGATAAAATCAAATGATCAGTTTGGTTTAACGGTGTCTTGGTACCAAAAAAATTGAATAATCGTTAAAGCTGATCTAACCATTTCAACATTTCATATAGATTGATTAAAACTCTTTCTGGCGTAGCTCCCCATGTCTTATCTTTATTTAGCAATTGCGATTGCTTGTGAAGTCGTTGCAACTTCCGCTTTAAAAGCATCTCAAGGTTTTACTGTTCCCATTCCGTCCATCGTTACGGTAGTGGGCTATGCGATTGCTTTTTATTTATTATCCCTGACGCTAAAAACAATTCCGATCGGGATCGCATACGCTATTTGGTCGGGCGCAGGTATTATTTTAATTTCTGCAATAGGCTGGATATTTTACAAACAGCATTTAGACTTAGCTGCATGCATTGGTCTTACTTTAATGATTGCAGGTATTGTGATTATTAATGTGTTTTCTAAAAATACTCATCTATAAATATAATTAAAAAGCAACCGAGTACGATGCGAATCCTTTTTTTAAAAATTCCACCATACTCGGTATGAACAGCTTATTTCAAACTGCCCGTCAAAAATTGTTTTAAACGCTCACTTTTCGGATTATTGAGTACTTCATCCGGATGGCCCTGTTCCTCAATTTTTCCTTGATGCAAAAAAATCACTTGATTAGAGACATGACGCGCGAAGCCCATTTCATGTGTCACCACAATCATGGTCCGCCCTTCTTCAGCCAAGCCCTGCATAACCTTTAGTACTTCACCCACCAACTCTGGATCAAGCGCGCTGGTTGGTTCATCAAACAACATAACTTCCGGTTCCATAGCCAAAGCACGGGCAATTGCTACACGTTGCTGCTGACCACCAGATAAAAATGCCGGATATTTAGTTTCAACACTTTCAGGTAACCCAACTTTACGCAGATATTTGCGTGCACGCTCTTCTGCTTCAGCACGTTTTACCCCAAGTACGTGAATCGGCCCTTCAATGACATTTTCTAGCACTGTCATGTGTGACCACAAATTAAAATGCTGAAATACCATCATGAGCTGGGTACGCATTTTTTGTAGTTGCTTTGGTTCGACTACTTTTAAATTGCCTTTTTTATCAAAGACTGTACGCAGTTTTTCACCATTAAGCTTAATGGTGCCATTGCTCGGTTGTTCCAAAAAGTTAATACAACGCAGCAAGGTACTTTTACCTGAACCCGATGAACCAATGATACTAATTACATCACCGGCATTTGCATCAAGTGATATTCCTTTAAGCACTTCATGATCGCCGAATGTCTTGTGTAAATCGCGAATCACTAGTTTTGCAACTTGTTCCATTTATGTCTCCTAATGATTCGATGGCTTTAAAAATGCCAACCAACGTTTTTCCAACTTACGAAATATCCAAATCAAAATAAATGCCAGCATTGCATACAACACCGCGGCAATTCCAAAAGCATTGAAAGTGTCATAGGTTGCCGCATTCACATCACGCGCAATTTTTAAAATATCAGGAACTGTTGCTGTAAATGCAATGGTTGTCGCATGCAACATTAAAATGACTTCATTGCCGTAAAATGGTAAAGCACGGCGTAACATCGACGGAATGATAATGCGAGTGTATCGTTTCCATTTTGACATACCGAAAGCTTGTGCAGCCTCAATCTCGCCATGTGGAATAGAACGAATCGCCCCAGCGAAGATTTCAGTGGTATATGCACCAGTATTGAGCGCAAATGCCAAAATCGTGCAATTTATGCCCTCTCGAAAAAAAGCATCAAGAGTCTGGTGTTCATGGATGTAATCAAAGCTGTAAATACCTGAGTAAATAATCAGCAATTGAATATAAAGTGGTGTGCCACGAAAAACATAGGTATATAACCAAACTGGGCCACGCAACCAAAAGTTTTCCGATACTAGTGCAAGTGACAAGGGCACAGCAAGCACAAAACCAATACCAATAGAAAGCACCAATAACCAAGCAGTCATCGCGACACCGGTCATTTGTAAACCATCGGTCCAAAGGTAGGCCTGCCAATATTGTTGAAGGATTTCAATCATAATTGTCCCTTCCTTACACCAGCAGAATAACGACGTTCAAGCCACATTAAAATCAGATTCGACACTGTTGTAATTGCCAAATAGATCGCAGCAGCTACGATGCTGAAAAAGAACAGTTGCATGGTACTTCTACCCGCATCTTGCGTAATTTTTACAATGTCAGTCAGGCCAATAATAGAAACTAGTGCTGTCGCCTTAATTAAAACTTGCCAGTTATTACCAATACCAGGCAGCGCAAAACGCATCATTTGAGGGAATAACACTCGGTGAAAAACCTGCCAAGGCGACATACCATAAGCCATTGCTGCCTCAATTTGGCCTTTTGGAACCGATTGAAATGCACCACGAAAGGTCTCGGTAAAATATGCACCATAAATGAACGCTAAAGTAATCACACCCGCCACAAATGGGTTGATATCAATTTGGTCCATTTGCAGTGCTTCAGTAATTTGGTTAAGCCCCAACTGCAAGCTATAAAATAACAGCAGCATAATGACCAAATCAGGCACACTTCGAATGAGTGTAGTGTAAACTGTTGCTATATAACGTAAAATTTTAATATTTGAGAGTTTTGAGCTCGCACCAATTAAGCCAATAATCACAGAAAGTAAAAGTGACAACAACGCAAGCTGTATGGTCATCCATGTCCCGCTGAGCAGGAGTGGCCCAAAGCCAGAAAAAAACATGACTCATCTTCTCCTTAAAAACAATATCTAATATTGATGAGATGAGAATAGATCTAAAAATGTCGGCACTAAGCCGACATTTTTCACATCATTAGTAAATGCTAAAGGAGAAATATTTTTTCTCGAGCTTTTTGTATGTCCCATCTGCAATGATTGCAGCAAGCGCTTTATTAATATTAGCTTTTAAATCTGCATCTTCTTTGCGTAAACCAATAGCTGCACCTACACCTAGTGTTTTTGCATCAACCACATTGCCACCAGCAAAACTGAAGTTTTTGCCTTTTGCTTGTTTTAAGAAAGCACCGTCAACCATAATTGCATCTTGTAAAGTTGCATCTAAACGACCTGACATCATGTCTTGATAAATCAAATCTTGGACTGGATAAGGTACAACCGTTACACCTTTTGGCGCCCAATAGGTTTTAGCATAAGTTTCTTGAATTGTGCCCTGTTGTACACCGACACGTTTACCTTTCAAAGAGGCAGCGGTAGGCAATAAAGGCGAGCCTTTTTTTGCAACCATACGGGTTGGTGTATTGTAGATTTTGCTACTAAATGCAATTTGTTTTGCACGCTCATCAGTGACGGTCATTGATGAAAGAATGCCATCAAATTTTTTCGCTTTAAGTGCTGGAATCATCCCATCAAAAGAGTTTTCAACCCAAACACATTTGGCTTTGAGTTTTGCACAAATTGCATTACCCAAATCAACATCAAAACCAGTTAACTTGCCATCTGGTGTTTTATATTCAAACGGCGCATAAGACGACTCAGTACCAAAACGAATCACCTTCCAATCCTTTGCTTGAACATTCGTTGCAACAGCAGCCAAAACTAAGGTTGTTGAAACGAACATTTTTTTCATAAAGCTTGCCATCTTGAAGCTTCTCCTTAAAATCCTAATAAGGTGATAAAAACTTGAGCAATTTCTAAATTACTCTTCTGCCGAAATAATTGCAATTTCTATACCAGTAAATTAAGGATTTATGAAGGTGTCTAAACAATGGACTCTATTAACTGTTTAAATGTTGAAAAATCACTCAAATTTTAAGCTAGTTTTTAAGTGTGTAAGCTTCCGCCATATTTTCATTTTCGACCAATGTCCGAATGGTATATTCATGGTTAAGTTCTTTGGCACTGGCAAATTCACATTTTTGATCCAATGACATTGAACAACCACTCAACAATGGACAACCTGCAAATAATTCAGCGACCCAATCTACGAAGACTCGAACTTTAGGCGATAAATGACGATTTTGTAGATAAACGACTGATATTGGCATAGGTGCAGGTAACCATTCAGTCAATACTTCCCTAAGTGCACCAGATTCTAAATGTTTTGCTACCATGTAATATGGACATTGAATTAAGCCAAAACCTTGCACTGCCAAATCAATATATGAATCACCATCGTTGACAGAAACACGCCCTTTCACACCAACGCTATGAATCTCACCGTTCACCATGAAATCCCAGTCGATATTGCGTCCTGTACGGCTGTTAAAGTAATGCACGACCTGATGTTTTTGTAGATCCTCAATGGTTTTGGGTTCCCCATGCTCCATCAAATAACGTGGTGCAGCAACCGTCACACACTGAATTGTTCCGATACGGCGCGCAACTAAACTTGAATCTTTAAGTTGACCAATACGAATGACACAGTCCACCGCATCTTGAACCAAATCGACCGGACGATCACTCATTCCAATCACCAAATCAATATCAGGATACTTGGAATGAAAATCACAAAGCATCGGAATCAGAATCAGCCGCCCAATTGAAGCTTTAACATCAATACGCAGTCGTCCTCGTGGCCCACGTTCCGAATCATGGAAAGTTGATTCTACGTCTTCGACATCAGCTAAAATTCGTGAAGTACGCTCATAATAAACCGCACCATCCGGTGTCAAACTAAGTTTACGGGTTGTTCGATTAAGCAATCGAACCTGTAAATGTTTCTCTAAAGCCTGAATGGTTATAGTCACTGAAGCACGCGGTAGGCCTAAACTGTCAGCCGCTAAACTGAAACTATTTGTTTCGACAACTTTGTTAAATACTTTCATGGCATGAAATAGATCCACACGCACACTCCTATCAATCAATGCATTTTTTAATCAAACACATCAATTGTTATAAAAATACGAATAGTGTTATCGAATTTAATATATTTATTCGTGATTGACAAACTTTTATGCTCCGTCCATCCCATAAACCCTGTTTCTCCCATACGGACCAAAACTAAAAGTCTGAAAACAGGTATCCAAATAACTAGGAGCACCTCATGTCATTTTCCCGCAAACAGTTCGCACTGTCTGCCATCTTTGTTGCCCTCTTAGCAACAGGAGGCAGTTTTATGTTTTTACATGAAAATGCCGATGCAAAAGCTGCACCGACCTCTGCCCAACAAGCTGCAACTGTTGATATTTCTAATGTCATCAGCAAAACCATTACAGACTGGCAAGAATATTCCGGTCGCTTAGAAGCCATTGATCAAATCGATATTCGGCCTCAAGTTTCCGGCAAACTGATTGCCGTACACTTCAAAGATGGAAGCCTCGTTAAAAAAGGCGATTTACTTTTTACAATTGATCCACGGCCTTTCGAGGCAGAACTGAATCGTGCCCAAGCACAACTCGCTTCAGCTGAAGCACAAGTCACTTATACGGGTTCTAATCTTTCTCGTATTCAACGTTTAATTCAAAGTAATGCTGTCTCACGTCAAGAACTAGATTTAGCTCAAAATGATGCTCGCTCAGCCAGTGCCAACCTACAAGCAGCTAGAGCAGCCGTTCAATCTGCCCGTTTAAATCTTGAGTACACCCGTATTACAGCACCAGTTAGTGGTCGAATTTCCCGTGCCGAAGTAACAGTCGGCAATGTAGTCTCTGCGGGTAACGGTGCACAAGTCTTAACAAGTTTAGTATCTGTCTCTCGCCTCTATGCATCTTTCGATGTTGATGAACAAACTTATCTGAAATATATCAGTAATCAGCGCAACTCAGCACAAGTTCCTGTTTATATGGGACTTGCCAATGAAACTGGTTTCTCTCGCGAAGGTACGATCAACTCAATTGACAATAACCTAGATGCAACCTCGGGTACGATTCGTGTTCGCGCGACTTTTGATAATCCAAATGGGGTTTTATTACCGGGCTTATATGCACGAATCCGTTTAGGCGGTGGTCAACCTCGTTCAGCAATTCTGATTAGCCCAACCGCAGTTGGGGTCGATCAAGATAAACGCTTTGTCGTAGTAGTTGATGCTAAAAATCAGACGGCCTACCGTGAAGTAAAACTCGGTGCACAACAAGATGGTTTGCAAATCGTGAATAGCGGACTACAAGCAGGTGATCGTATTGTGGTGAACGGTTTACAGCGAATTCGTCCGGGTGACCCTGTTACGCCACACCTCGTTCCGATGCCAAATGCGCAAATCACTGCTAACGCTACTCCTCCTCAACCTCAGCCAACAGATAAAACATCAACTCCGGCAAAAGGTTAATCACATATGAATATTTCTAAATTTTTTATTGATCGGCCGATCTTTGCTGGTGTTTTATCAGTACTGATTTTACTCGCCGGTCTGCTTTCGGTATTCCAATTACCGATTTCTGAATACCCAGAAGTTGTTCCGCCCTCTGTGGTGGTACGTGCTCAATATCCGGGTGCAAACCCTAAAGTGATTGCTGAAACCGTTGCCTCTCCGCTTGAAGAATCAATCAACGGCGTCGAAGACATGTTGTATATGCAATCTCAGGCTAACAGCGACGGTAATTTAACCATTACGGTGAACTTTAAGCTCGGTATCGACCCAGACAAAGCGCAACAACTGGTTCAAAACCGTGTATCTCAGGCTATGCCTCGTTTACCTGAAGATGTACAGCGCTTAGGTGTTACTACTTTAAAAAGCTCACCGACTTTAACCATGGTAGTGCATCTGACCTCACCAGATAGTCGCTATGACATGACCTACTTACGCAACTATGCGGTACTCAACGTAAAAGACCGTTTAGCGCGTTTACAAGGGGTTGGTGAAGTCGGATTATTTGGTTCTGGTGACTACGCGATGCGTGTATGGCTCGACCCGCAAAAAGTAGCACAGCGCAACCTCACCGCGACCGAAATTGTGAATGCAATCCGTGAACAAAACATTCAGGTTGCAGCGGGTACAATCGGTGCATCCCCAAGTAATTCACCTTTACAGCTTTCAGTCAATGCTCAAGGCCGCTTAACGACTGAGCAAGAATTCGCAGATATCATTTTAAAAACTGCACCCGACGGCGCGGTTACCCGATTGGGTGATGTTGCTCGTGTTGAACTCGCAGCTTCACAATATGGCTTACGTTCATTACTCGATAATAAACAAGCAGTCGCGATTCCAATTTTCCAAGCTCCGGGTGCGAATGCTTTGCAAGTTTCTGATCAAGTGCGTAGCACGATGAAGGAGCTTTCAAAAGATTTTCCATCTTCAATTAAATACGACATTGTTTATGACCCGACTCAATTCGTACGTGCCAGTATTAAAGCAGTAGTTCATACCTTACTTGAAGCAATTGCACTGGTTGTTGTGGTTGTTATTTTATTCTTACAAACATGGCGTGCCTCAATCATTCCATTGCTTGCTGTACCAGTTTCAATTATTGGTACATTCGCGCTCATGCTCACTTTTGGTTACTCAATCAATGCACTATCACTATTCGGGATGGTACTTGCCATCGGCATTGTGGTCGATGACGCGATTGTCGTTGTCGAAAATGTCGAGAGGAATATTGAAGCAGGTTTAAGCCCAAGAGATGCAACTTATCGCGCCATGCGAGAAGTGAGCGGACCGATTATTGCCATTGCTTTAACGCTGGTTGCCGTGTTCGTTCCCCTTGCCTTTATGACAGGCTTAACAGGGCAATTTTATAAACAATTTGCCATGACGATTGCCATTTCAACGGTCATTTCGGCATTTAACTCCCTTACCCTATCTCCTGCTTTGGCAGCCATGTTACTAAAAGGACATGATGCTAAACCTGATGCATTAACACGCATTATGAACCGTGTATTCGGACGTTTCTTTGCGCTGTTTAACCGTGTATTTACACGCGCTTCAGACAACTATGGTAAAGGTGTAAGTCGTGTTATCTCTCATAAAGCTTCGGCAATGGGTGTCTATGCAGTACTCCTAGGTTTAACCGTTGGGATTTCTTATATTGTTCCAGGTGGCTTCGTACCTGCTCAAGACAAGCAATACTTGATTAGCTTTGCTCAACTACCAAATGGCGCTTCATTAGATCGTACTGAAGCGGTGATTCGCAAAATGAGTGACACTGCACTTAAACAGCCTGGTGTAGAAAGTGCTGTTGCCTTCCCAGGCCTCTCAATTAATGGTTTCACTAATAGCTCTAGCGCAGGTATTGTCTTTGTGACTTTAAAGCCATTCGACGAACGTAAGGCTAAAGACTTATCTGCAAATGCAATTGCTGGTGCTCTTAACCAGAAATATTCAGCTATTCAAGATGCCTATATTGCAGTTTTCCCACCACCACCAGTGATGGGCTTAGGGACCATGGGCGGCTTTAAACTACAACTTGAAGACCGAAGTGCCTTAGGCTATTCAGCCTTGAATGATGCTGCACAAAACTTTATGAAAGCAGCACAATCAGCCCCTGAACTTGGTCCAATGTTCTCAAGTTATCAAATTAACGTACCTCAACTCAATGTAGATCTGGACCGTGTAAAAGCTAAACAGCAAGGTGTTGCCGTGACAGATGTTTTCAACACCATGCAGATTTATTTAGGCTCTCAGTACGTTAACGACTTTAACCGCTTTGGACGTGTTTATCAGGTTCGTGCACAAGCCGATGCGCCTTTCCGTGCGAACCCTGAAGATATTTTGCAGCTTAAAACCCGAAACAGTGCCGGACAAATGGTGCCGTTATCTTCATTGGTAAATGTAACTCAAACCTATGGTCCTGAAATGGTCGTTCGTTATAACGGCTATACCTCAGCAGATATTAACGGCGGCCCTGCACCAGGTTATTCATCTAGCCAAGCAGAAGCGGCGGTTGAACGTATTGCTGCTCAAACTCTACCACGTGGTATCAAGTTTGAATGGACAGATTTAACTTACCAAAAAATCTTGGCTGGTAATGCAGGACTCTGGGTATTCCCAATTAGTGTCTTACTGGTGTTCTTAGTTTTAGCTGCTCAATATGAAAGTCTAACTTTACCTTTAGCTGTAATTTTAATTGTACCAATGGGAATCTTGGCGGCTCTGACAGGTGTCTGGCTGACAGGTGGAGATAACAACATCTTTACCCAAATCGGTTTGATGGTACTGGTCGGACTGGCCTGCAAAAATGCCATCTTAATTGTCGAGTTTGCACGGGAACTTGAAATGCAAGGTGCGACTGCATTCAAAGCTGCTGTTGAAGCAAGTCGTCTACGTTTACGCCCAATTTTAATGACTTCTATTGCATTCATTATGGGTGTTGTACCGCTTGTTACCTCAACTGGTGCAGGGTCTGAAATGCGTCATGCCATGGGCATTGCAGTGTTCTTCGGCATGATCGGTGTAACGTTGTTTGGTTTGTTCCTGACCCCTGCCTTTTATGTCCTGATTCGTACACTGAACAGCAAACATAAATTGCATTCGGCAGCAGTTCATGAAGCACCTTTATCTACCCCACATGATCATTAAGGAGGACATTTGATGGCTACAGCAAAACAAAGCTTATTATTGTCCTCACTCATGGGAAGCCTGCTGCTTGCAGGCTGCTCTTTGGCTCCGGAATATCAACCTGCAAAGGTCATAGTTCCCGTCAAATTTAAAGAGTCTGACCCTAAACTTGAGGATAATAACTGGAAAATTGCCCAACCTGCCGATCAGCAGGTTCGAGGTGAATGGTGGCGTGTTTTTAATGATGTTCAATTAAATGAGCTAGAACAACAAGCGATTGCCGGCAACCAAAGTCTAAAAGCCGCAGCTGCTAATATTCAAGCTTCCCGCGCATTACGTTCAGCAGCACAAGCTGAACGCTTGCCAAGTATTCGTGCTGGCTTTGGTCCAACTCGGCAAAAACCTTCTCCCGCTTCATTGGGTCTAGATGACAATACTCATACGTCTGCACAGACCTTATGGCGTGCTCAAGCCAATGTTTCATATGAGCTCGATTTATTTGGCCGTATTGCCAGTAGTGTCAATGCAGCAACAGCTGATGTACAGCAACAAGAAGCTCTATATCAATCGGCGCTTTTAGCGTTACAGGCAGATGTTGCCCAAGGATACTTTCTCATTCGTCAGCTTGATGCCGAACAAGCAATTTATAATCGCACCATTAAGTTACTTGGCGAGACACGCGACTTAGTTCAAACACGTTTTAGAAATGGTTTAGTCAGTGAATTAGATGTTTCTCGCGCACAGACCGAACTTGCTACAGCACAAACGAGCGCATTAAATATTGCTCGTAACAGAGCCAATGCAGAGCATGCACTTGCAGTATTGTTAGGCAAAACACCAGCTGAGTTTAGCTTGGCAGTTCAACCTTTAACTGCAAACAGCATTCGTCTTCCAGCAGGTTTACCTTCGGCTTTACTTGAAAGACGACCTGACATTGCGGCTGCCGAGCGTGCTATGGCAGCAGATAATGCACGTATTGGAATTGCGCGTGCTGCTTTCTTCCCAAAACTGGACCTAACTGGTGCTCTCGGTTATGAATCATCAAGTTTAGGTGAGTTGGGTAAATGGTCGAGCCGTACATTCTTGCTTGGTCCAGTGGCAGGTACAATTTTATCTTTGCCATTATTTGACGGCGGGCAACGTAAGGCTGGAATTGCTCAAGCACGAGCTGCTTATGAAGAAAGCGTTGCAAACTATCGCCAAACTGTATTGAATGCATTTCGCGAAGTTGAAAATGGTTTATCAGATCAAAGAATACTTGATCAGCAAATTCAGGCTCAAAGCCAAGCACTCTCTTCTTCTCGTCATGCAAATCAATTGTCTCATTTACGTTATCGAGAAGGTGCGATTAGCTATCTTGATGTGATTGACTCAGATCGGACTATTTTGCAACAAGAGCAACTTTCTGCACAGCTAAACGGCAGTAGAATGATGGCTAGTGTAGATTTAATCCGCGCATTAGGGGGTGGATGGCAGGCTGTTTCAACTAACTAACGTGACATAAAAAAAGCGCCATACGGCGCTTTTTTTATATTTACAACTTATTGTGCGTATACAGGGAATTTTGCACAAACAGTTTCAACTTTCGCTTTTACGTCAGCAATAACTTTTTCGTCACCTTTGCTGTCAATCACGTCAGCGATCCAACCAGCAAGTTCACGAACTTCAGCTTCACCGAAACCACGAGTTGTTACCGCTGGAGTACCGATACGGATACCAGAAGTCACAAATGGAGAACGTGGGTCATTTGGAACTGAGTTTTTGTTCACAGTAATGTGAGCAGCACCTAACCAAGCATCTGCATCTTTACCAGTTACATCTTGCTTGATTAAAGATAACAAGAACAAGTGGTTGTCTGTACCGCCAGAAACAACATCATAACCACGAGCGATGAATACTTCAGCCATAGCTTGAGCATTTTTCACAACTTGTTGTTGGTAAGCTTTGAAGTCATCAGACATAGCTTCTTTGAAGCAGATTGCTTTAGCAGCAATCGCATGCATTAATGGACCACCTTGGTTACCAGGGAATACAGCTGATTGAAGTTTTTTCTCAATTTCTTCATTCGCTTTCGCAAGGATTAAACCAGAACGTGGACCACGAAGCGTTTTGTGAGTCGTAGTTGTAGTTACGTCAGCAATTTGAACTGGGTTTGGATATACACCAGCAGCAACAAGACCTGCAACGTGAGCCATATCAACAAAAAGGTAAGCGCCAACTTTGTCCGCGATGTCACGGAAACGCTGCCAATCTACAACACGGCTATAAGCAGAGAAACCAGCAACGATCATACGTGGCTTGTGCTCTAATGCTAAACGTTCAACTTCTTCGTAATCGATCTCGCCAGTTTCAGCGTTTAGACCGTATTGAACTGCATTATAAGTTTTACCAGAGAAGCTTACTTTAGCACCGTGAGTCAAGTGACCACCGTGAGCCAAGCTCATACCTAAAACAGTATCACCTGGGTTAAGAAGCGCTAAATAAACAGCAGAGTTAGCTTGTGAACCAGCGTGTGGTTGAACGTTTGCGTAATCTGCACCAAAAAGTTCTTTAGCACGATCAATCGCCATTTGCTCGATGATATCCACATACTCGCAACCGCCATAATAGCGTTTGCCTGGATAACCTTCTGCATATTTGTTCGTAAGTTTTGATCCTTGCGCTTCCATCACAGCAGGAGAGCAATAGTTTTCAGATGCAATTAACTCGATATGTGCTTCTTGACGCTCACCTTCAGAAGCAATTGCTTGAGCTAATTCTGGATCAAATTCAGAAATGGAAATATTGGCAAACATTAGCGGGGGTCCTATAAATTAGGGCTTTTAAGCCGTGCTAAGATTGCGGCATATTGTAGCATGAACTTTATAATTAAACAGAATGAAGTTAGCTCAGTTTTAAATAAAAATGGCTCAAGTTTTATAAAAAATGAGCCATTGTTTATAAATCAAATAAAAAGCTCGTCTAAAGCTTATATTTTAAATGTCTTCATCGTTAATTTTAGCTTATAACAATATTAAAAAGTTTTTAAATATCAATGACTCTATTGAGCTGATAGTAAGGTCTGAACATTTCCAACAATATTATCTACATTACTGCTCATCACCGTGCCATGGTCCCAGTTACTCGTCACATAACTATTAATTTTAGTGCCTACGACAGTGGCATTAGATATCAATAAAACTGTTTTCCAACCAAATATCTAGTAGCCTACTTTAATCTAATTCTGTCCTTAGAAAATGTTTTAAAGTAGATAGCCAACTGTTAACATTCTTGATTACTCGTGATTGTTTAAAGGGCCAGTTATGCAAACCATTATTTTAGATACAGAAACACATACGCTAAATGGTTTGCCTATTGAAATTGCGTATGCACCAATTGAAATTAACGAAGGTAAGCTGACTTTAGATAAGAGCAAATTGTTTGATCAACTTTATCAGGTTGGTGCACCTATCTCTTACGCGGCTATGGCAGTACACCATATATTAGAGTCAGATTTAGAAAACCAACCCCACTATAAAAACTTTAAATTGCCAGAGACTACAACTTATATTATTGGTCACAATATTGATTACGATATTGCCGCGATTGCTCGTTGTGGTGTGGATGTATCGAATATCAAACCGATTTGTACTCTAGCTTTAGCGCGCAAAACTTGGCCTGATGCAGAAGCGCATAATATTTCTGCACTCATCTATATGATTTCTCAAGGCAGCAGTAAAGCTCGAGAATTGCTCAAAGGCGCGCACCGAGCCGATGCGGATATTATTTTGACTGCTAATATTTTGATGCATATTGTCTATCATTTAAATATTCAAGACATTGAAGAGCTTTACCGAGTTTCTGAAGAAGCACGTATCCCTACGACTATTAATTTTGGTAAGCATAAAGGCACAGCAATTGCTGAACTTCCTAAAGACTATATTCAATGGTTATTACGTCAAGATGAACTTGACGTCTATTTACGTAAAGCGTTAGAAGGCGCATTTTAAAGTCTTAAATAGATGATATTCATCAATTCTTCATTATATTGTCATTTTTGAGTTTTATCGTTAACCCCATTTATATTTTATTAAAAACAGTACTGTTCAACTGAGAAAATTGAACAGTCTGATTTATTTTTTATTTGGGGAAAAATGATGGCTGGTTTTTATCGAACTAATTTAGGAAGAGTCGCGCTTCAACAACGCAACATTACTTTAAATGCAAAACAAAGACGTTTACTACTATTAATAGATCACGAGGATTTTCAAAATTTAAATAGCGAATTTAAAAAACGTATTGCATCTCCAGAGCTTATTCAACAGCTTATCGACTTAAAACTCATTGCTCCTTCTGGCGAAAATTATTCAGAATTAAATGAACAAATATCTTTCCCATCATCATCCGTAACTACAATAGAAGCTCATCAAAAAAATAATATAGATGATAGTAAAAGTAACGATATAGTTAGTGAAATTCAGGTTACTCAATCATCATCTTTTCAACTTTCACCTACTGAAATTACCCAGCCATCAATTCCAGTTCAACAGCTCTCTTTTGAAGAGATACAACAGTTGATGAAGCAAAGCTTGAGTCAATATTGTGGGCTTATGGCAAAACCACTTATTCAGAAAATAGAACAAATAAAAACGATTCAAGAGCTTAAAATGTGCCAAATGCAATGGATTACCAACTTACAGGAGTCGCGTATTCCACCTCATAAACTAGCATATACGCTTCATTCTATTAATTATTCAATTCAACTTATTCAACAACGCATCTAAAAAAGCAACAAGCTGCTGTTTAATTAAGCATTAAACTCACTTGTTACCTATTTCGTGCTTTACCTATTGGTGTTTTTTTCCTATGATGTGGCCCACACATGTGCGCTCGTAGCTCAGTTGGATAGAGTACAGGTTTCCGAAGCCTGGGGTCGTGGGTTCGATCCCCGCCGGGCGCACCATTACATTTTATAAAATCAATAACTTAGATATATTTTGGCGTATATTTGGCGTAATGCGCTATTTATCCACAGGTTTAGAGGTAATTTTGCTTCTTATCAAAGGTCCATCTTTTACCGTTGTAAGTGACAGTACCATCTAAATTAATCGGCAACTCTTTTAATGAGTAGTCATAGATTTTAAGAACATCCCCGTTCTTATCTAAATCAGCGGGTAGATTGCAAGTATTTTCCATTCTGCCCGCTTCCGAAACCATTATCATGACTTGCGACATCACAAAGCCCTTACACAAATCGAGACATTCACATTACTATTAATTGTGTGAGCTGTGCAACCTGAGAAGATTAAACACAGCAATGTGATGATCGATGCAACTTTGGTACGTTTGCACATAACGACTTTATGCGATCCGGTTATTGATCCAGCCATAGAAAAACTGTTCCTGCTTTGGATTACGCTCACAGATTTCAATGTAGCGTTGCCCTTGCATAATATTGAGCACTCGCACCAGTACTTTCTCGCCTTCTTTCCCGCGTTTTGACAAGTATGTTTTAAGGGCACCTAGCGTTGCTGAGCCATAAACACCATCGACTTCTAAATCTGCATACCCAGCTTTTCCTTGGTTGTTTAGTAAGTTCAAAGCTCGTTGTAAAAGAGGTTTTGCAAAGCCGGTACCGCAATTCACACCCGTGTCTAGAAGTTCTTCAGCTACAGCAGAGGAAATTGCATTAACCTGATCAAAACGTGGAGCTGTCCAATAGTTTTTGCGGTAAATTGCTTTGGCTACATCCAGAGGTAAATCTCGCATATTACCTTTGAATCCATTCGCTCGAGCAACTGCTTCAGTAATTCCATACTTAGTTGCACCGCCGCGATCAGCTGGGTTATTTACATACCCGCCTTCACGCTTAATGAGTTCGTCAAGATATTGTTCAATGTTCATTTAACTTTTCCTTAGGTAATAAAAAACCGCCCGAAGGCGGCATTAACTGTTTTCAATGTCTTTTCTGGCTTTTTTAAACTCTTTGATCACTTCAACGATCGTTTTACCTTCCTGCTTATCAATGAAGTTAAAGATCCATCGGACTAAAGCCCAACCGGGTAATCCACAAACAAAGAAGAACCCACCAAGTGCAATCATCCCCCATACATCAGTAACCCATTCATGAAGTCCCCACTTCACAATAATGAATGAACCACCCGCCAAGCTTGATACAACCGTACAGATCAGGCCGACTGCCCATTCTCTCGGTGAGCGTGGCATACGTGTCATCAAAACAACTGCTGCAACTAATGCAATTGCAAGCGTAATCATAATTGCTGCACCGTAAAATTTTAATAGTGCTGTTAAACCGCTTGTAGAAACTGGTTCCATGCCTTTTACTCCAGAAGTAGGCAAAAAAAAGCACCCGATCGGGTGCTAAGTAAATAATTTAAATTAACCTTCAGAAGTACTTTGAGTAATCTGATTTGTATAGTTCCAGACTGTGTTTTCCCATACGTCACGTACAGCGACACGAATGTAATATGGGGTTGTTGGTTATAATCCTCCAAATGTAGTTGTTAAATCTGTGCCGGTCCACGTTGGCGTCATTAACTGCATCTAAATTTTTCATAATTAATTATAAATTGTAGCTTGAATCAATCGCATTCATGTCAGCAGCCAATGCATTTACATAAGCAACAAGCTCAGTTTGAGTTAATGCTTTATTATGTATTGCAGACAAAGCAACTTTTGAATGATTGTTAACATTCGCTGCATAATTTCCCATTGTGAGTGAACCACCGATACAGAATGCTTGTAATTCTGCTTGCAAATCTGCGTAGCCTGTTACAGTGATTTGATTTGAAATAGCGCCCTTTTTTCTACTCACAAAGCTATAACTACCACTATTACGAGAAACAGCTAGAATGGACCATGTATTCAATTCTCCATTTAATGGCGTATTTGCCATAGCAGATTGACTGGTATTTGGGTAATAACCAGCTGCGTGTGTCAAAGATAGGCCGCCAGCTTTACCAGACGTAGCAATTGTTTCTGATAAGAAATTTGATAAAGCAAGGTGCGAACCTGCACTTATGAGCGGCATTGCAACCACAATAAGAGTCTGCTGCAATGCATCATCAGTATGAGTATTAATGTAACCATTCGCCCCAACTGTAGCCCCAGTTTCATCAAATGTAAGATTGCCAATAACAGTTGATGTCCCAACCACTGTCATTAGTTTATTTTGTAGTTTTGTAGCATGTGCTACAGAACCAATATTAGCCACAGATGGTGGAAGCTCAAGTTGGCTTAAAATCAAATAGTTTGGGTTCGGTGGCAATACGACATCTAATTTTAAAAAGTTACTCATGATTAAATCTCCAAAAATGATTTAAATAATTTTTTAGATAAGCGAAAAGCCCCTTTAGTGCTGACATGCAAATAGTCAGCCCATTGATCATTCACATTCTCAATTGACCACACGTTCCAATCGTCATACATGTTGTAATATTCAGCATAATTTTCTAAAGCTAGGTCATAGATAGCTTTCTGAAATTCAGATAAAGGGGTTAACTGGGTTGCATTTGAACGAGCTGGAGCAATCAAAATAACCCCACAATTCGCATTTACTGCTCGATATGCTGATATCAACTTGGTAATACCATCTTTAAAAGATTGCACTGTTTTGCCCAACCGATAGTCATTTGTACCAAGAATCATCACAACAACGTCAGAATCTAAGAATGAGGCGTATTTTTGTGGATAAGTTGGTGAGATACGAATGTAGTCTTCACCAGTTGCCCCCCCATTACCACATTTATTTAGCTCAACTCCCGAACCCGTGGTTTTCCTTAAGTGAAAACCGTGAATTGCGACAGTACCGCTAATTACTTCAATCTCAACCGCGTTTGTTCCAGTAAGTCCTGAAATAGTTACGCTTTTTACATTATTATCAGAGGTTGAAGATACAACGTTAGTTGCAGGGCCACCATTTAACTTATACGAAAAAGTACCGCCACTATTGCCATAAAAAATGGTTAGTTGATCACCATTCACAAGGTTAGAAAGATTAATTTTAGAGCCTAACGTGCTACTTGAAGCACTAAAACCATCCGGACCACACCCATACGCAGGCTGATTCGTTGTTGTGTTTAAATCAAATATAGACCAGCTACCAGATTTATTAATTACCACACCGTCCAACATGTTTTTCTCAGGCGCAATATTAATCCAGCCAGAACCCGCCACCCCATATTCAGCCTTGAGAATATCTGAAAGTTGAGTTGCAATAGTGCTATGTTCAGTCCAACTGTCACCCGCAAGAGTCACCTTAAGCTGTTGAGTATCTCCTTTTTTGAGTCTTGCTGCTTTAGCGCGCCATTGAGTCAATGATGCGCCATCACTAACAATTGGATATGCAGCATTGGTTACGTTATTCTTTTTTGTGGACACGTCAATGCTAAGAATTTCCTGAAGCAAAACGATTGTTTCATCAGCCAAGCCAGCAAATCCTATTTTTCCATTGCGCAACCAGAACGGACTTTGTCCAATTTTGTCAACCAATATTGGAATAGTAGCAGTACCGATATTAAAAACACCGATACCAACACCCTCTTTAACCCTTTGCTGCGTACCCAATGCTAAGTCAGGAAAACCCAAGTTTCCATTTGCATCAAGCCAAAGTGCACATTGATTTAGCCGATCAAGGATTAAAGGAAAAACTGTTGACAAATCCTCTAAAGTACCAATTTTTGTATCAAGTGCAGCTAGTGCTTGATCTAGCTCACTTAACCCAGTGTCATGCCAGGCATCAACAGTTTCCCCTTCGTATTTTCCCCAATACCAAATTTTCTTGGTATCCATAGCTTTTGCCGCTTTGGGCGAAACTGTTGGCGTACTAGCAAGCAATTCAGCTTCAGTCGGAAATGGTTCAAAACCACCAGTTTCCATGATCTTTTGAATAGCTAAAGGAAGTGAGTAAAACGCTTCTCCCCATCGAGGGTTTATGACTTGCTTTGTATTAAGGGTGTCCCCCAAGTCCTTACAATCTACTTTCGCCTCTTCAAGCTCAGTACGCGTAACAATGTCAGCCATTGTAAAATCTCCAAGCATAAAAAAAGCCCCAGTTAAGGGGCTTGGATTTCTGTTAATTAATTAAATAAAGTCATGGTCACGCTCATAGAATCGGGCATCGTAGTTTGAAGCCTTAAGCGTATTGGTCATTTGTGTTTGAGGCGTAAGTTCTTCAAGCATGAATTCCTGCGCTTCTGTTTGATCGGCACGAACTAGTGTGTAAAGTGTTTTAACGTATCGATCATCACTTACTACTAGAGGCTGTACTGGCGGCCGACTAAGCACTACATGGTATTTATCAACACCTGCCGTACATGGCACCACATCTACAGTGGCATTCGATATCTGCAAGTGAATGAAGTAATCACTACCAACATCAAATGTGCAAGGCTGCGATGTCTGGATAATCAATCCGTTTACTGCTTCAACTTCACCGTCTTGAGTGTCTACAATCGTGTTGTCAGCAATCAAAATACGGTCATTTCGGATCAGCAATTCAGACTCGTCTAGAACTTCCACTTCACAAGACATGTACTTGTAGCGAAGCTTATTCCATTCACGCCAAGCTCTTACTTTCGCTTGAGCTTCATTGCGAATACCAGTTGTAGTAATCTTCAACGGATTCTTAGGCGTGATGTCTTCAGGAATGATGTATTTCACACGCGCATCGTCGACATCAGAAGTATATTCAAGCTCCACCCCGTCATAGTCTTTCTGCACACCGAATGTATAAGAGCGCTTTTCAGTTAAAGGCACTTTGTTTCGATGGTTAAAAAGTAAAACAGCATTTTCTTGCGGCTGCTCAAATTTGAGACGGGTTAGACTTCCGAACCGATACGGCTCACAAAAAGCAGCACTTGCCACCATCCCTGCAATTTCCTCAAAACTTAGATTGTCATCGTCAATGGTATAGTTGAACTCAGACATGAGGTCTGAACCAAAATAAGCATTAACTTTGGCTATCTCTGCATTGATTTGTGCAATGTCTACTTCTGTGCTAGTTCGACGACCAATATGCTCATCTAAAGCCAGATTAATAAGTGCTTGCCCTGCTGAACGTGTGACCTGTAAAGGCCCTGTACCATCAAGTGGAAGTTTGCGATTAACCAAGCAATTGAGCTTACGTTCTTTGATGCTTAGAGCACCATCAGTAGCTACAGTTCGAGAGCGAACAACAGTTACATTGCCATAGTCACTGATATCAGAATCAGCCATGCCGTAGACAGACTTAATCTTGCATGTGTCTTGAGTTTTACCCGCTTGAGTTGCTGTAGTTCGGCTTAAGCGAAAACGGAACGAGCCAACAGTAGGCAAATCAATGTAAATCGTTTTACCAAACTGGGACTTATTGTTAGCTTTAATCTCTTGGTTAATGGTAGTGATGGATCCCACTGGATCACCGTTACTATCGATCGCCTGCAACTCAATAATGACTGTAATTTTTTCTTCCCAGACCCCACCTTTGCTGTCTTGATAAAACAGGCCATTCGGAAAGAAGAAGTTAAAGACAGCTTGTGTCGCCTCTGGCATGTCAAAGTTAAACCAGCCGACATACTTGTTACTTACAGCATCAAAGCGAACTAAAACCTCTTGCCCTTGTGTGCTTTGGTCGGGCAGTGTCAGCAGTTTATCCCACTCACTGTTAATCGCAGATGGATTGACTAAAGCAATCGTATCGGCTGTTACGCTGTTAATCGTATAAGTGTCATCGAGAGTAATTGAATTGGTATTACGGTTTAGCGAAGCACCGGCTGTGATGGTGTAACTACTATCCACATAAGACCAGTTTGCATTTGCCTTCTCTGGGTTAGATAAAGTTATTTCATAGTGGAAGCCGCCAGTAATAACAGTCTTAGTTACTCCAGATACTACAAATTGCCCCGATAAGTCCCGTGTATTTGTCTCAGTAACAGGTGGTGTGCCAGAAGTTGTTTCTATTTCTACAAGCGCACCAGTGAGCTGCAAACCTTTAAATAAGTTTGGATTATCAATATTAGTAGATGACTCGATAATAACTATCTTGTCTTCATTCACCATGATAGATCCGCTTAGGTTTACATTCTGAACACCATATACAGCACCACTTAAGGCAACTCGATCAGTCGCTGCAAAGTACTGTGTAAAGTCTAGCCCTGTGGCCTTAATTAGATTAGGGCTTTGGAACCATACATTGCTCGACTCGAGGACTGCATTATTGGGAAGTTCAAGAGTTTGGCCGTTGATAGATGCTGAGTTGCGTACGAACTTCGGAAGCTCTGTAAATGACTCGCCTACTTGATAAATCGGTGTTCCAATAATCGAAGTAAAAGGGTCATAAACTGAAACTGATGTACCGGCAATATTCGCTACATCTGTATCACCGTCTCGCATATCCAATATTTGGTAATAACCGCGACCAATACACATCAAACATTCTTCAATCTCGATGCCATCTTTATAAATCGTGTAGGTTTGCGCGATTAGATCGGGATAAGAACGAATTCTTCCAAATGGGTCTGGAATACGTGCATTAAGCCTTGCTTGGTTAGTACGCTGAGCCAATTCATTGTTTGCTGAGCCTGCCTGTTGTGCTTGAGGCTTTGGCATAGTTAAAACGGTATAAAGGCTGTAAACCGCAGTCGCTGCAACAATTGCATAGTATAGATAAGGTAGCCACAAAACTACTGCGCCCTTAATTACTACATAGAACGTTCCATCAAGTGCCTGCAAGTGCTTAATTTGAGCGTCAATAATTCTAGGATTGCATGGCGTTACATCACAAGAATCAGCAATGTGATTATGATAAATCCTTGCATCTTCAGGCCAAACAGAAAACTGTTGATAGATATAAGCTAAAACGTCCTCAACATATTCTTCAGAACGCCCTTCTTCACTGTACGGATCAGGAACGATGATGACTTTTTTCAAACTCATTTATAAAACCTCGTTTCCCGAAAGTTCATAGAAATTGCTTCAAGCTCAACATACTGAACACCACGACCAGTTAAATGCCAAACCTTGTCGCAATAAAAAAGCCCGACATGTGCCGAGCTTCTTTTGCCATTAGTAAAAAAGACAATACAGGGGGAAATAGGTTCCTTCAGTTTCTTGAAGCTACCCTTCCCATTTAAAAATCGTTCGAGTCGTTTTTTTAGATCGCGACCTGTGACGTCCTTCCATGCATCACATAGAAATTCATTGCAGGTATAGTCTTTAGTCCAAACGCGATTATGGAGATGGTCTAGGTTCATATCATGCCCCGCAACAATGGGAACCTTTCTAGAGAATAGATTTCACCAGTCTTCACGCTGTTAAGTTCCGGTGCTTGAGCATCAAAAGTGCAGTTGCCTGAATTGTCTTTCGATAAAGTGGCAATCTCCAATGTCTGCAATGAAACCATAGGAGCTGTTAAATCATCGTCACGATATAACCGCCATCTAACAGAAGGTCTTACTTTCCAATTAGTGCCTAAACGTGCAGAAACAACCGATTTAATTAGTTCATCATCTACATCACCAATGGTTAGGCTAAGCTTCTGGTCAAGGTCGTTAGTGACGGTAGAGCGCTGAATAGACATGGGTTGATATTCATATTGAACATCAGGTCCTGCCGACTCATGCTTAACAGTCACACCTTCAGTATCGTTTTTTACGAATCGGAATGGCTCTGTAAAGTCAGGATGAGAAATTTCAACACACTCTAATGGCACTACGCCACTGCTTGAATTCAGAAAGAAGGATGTATAGTCAGGCATCTAAATACCCTCCATCGCTCTTGGCAGATCGTCATTCACCAGCTCTTCGAGTGGATTTACTAATGACGCCAAGTCCTCCCCATCGTTGCCAGTCTCAACAATGATCTTATTAAGTTCAGAGTCTACTATTGGCTTAACGCGTAACTGAGCAGTAACTGTATAAACTGGTCCTTGCATACTTGTTAGTTGGAAGCTATCTGGAACAAATAAGCATTTATAGGGCTTGAACTCTGGTCCATTTACCCGAAGTGAAGCATTAAACATCTCTCCTGGTGTTTCACACCAAACGTTATAGAACGCATCAAGATATTGAAATCCAGCTTCAAGTACCTTCCATTGAACGCTAACAGTGTGAAAGCTATTTTTACTCAGCCTTCTATTGCGCGGTGCTCCTCCATCCAAATCCTGTGAAGCTACCCCACTTTGGAATGCGACAGAATAGCCTTCTTGTGTTGAGCAGTATTTTAATGTGTTCATATTAGCCCCATAAAAAAACCGACCTCTAAGTGGGTCGGTTTTAAGCTTTAATTGCTGCGATAATTTCAGGTAGTTTCCAAAGTACTATTGGCACCGAGAATAGGATCATAAAGGCAATAATGGTCTGCCATAACCCATGTTTTTCAATACACACTTTCATTAACTCCACTATTGGTTTAAAATGCTCCATATAGATTTGTTTTCTCCTTAATCTTGCTCTGGTTAAGTTGATTTAAAAAAACCTCAGTGCGTCAACACTGGGGTTTTTGCTTATTTAGGATTTTAAATCCTTCAATCTTTTAGTTCCTCCGTCGGTTTTTCCGAGTTCAGAAATAGAAAAAGCCGCCCTTAGGCAGCTCTTCGTTTGTTCTCTCTTATACGTGATACTTCTAACGGTTTTACTTACATTCCGTTTACAGTTCTTCTCTTATGTGTGTACTTCTAATTAAGGGTTTTGCTCATCAGCAGGCTTGCCCTGACAAAATTCAACAAGGCTTAAAGTTGAAATATCAGAAACACGGATCTGAATACTTAATGGTCTGCCCGCAGCTGGGAACAATTTTGAGTTTTGAATATATTTTGCATCTTTAAGATACAAAAAATGTTCTTTAAGTGAGTCTGGAAATTTAATTTCCTCACCATCATCTAACTTTTTAATTATCTCTTCTCTTGGCTCTTTGATATGGGAATAAAAGAATTCCTTCCAAAGTGAATTTTCTTCGAGTTCGAAAAATTCTTCTTCACTGATTGCAGTACCAGTAATTACGCTGCCACCAACCCCAACTGTCACATAGAAATCTGGATAATAATCTTCTCTATGTGCATTTTCAGAAATTGCTTTTATCAATAAATTAGTATCATTTCTACTCATTCTTCTTTTCCATAAAGTTTAATTAAGAAGATTAGAATCTATCAAAGAATAAATTTAATAGCCACCGAAGTGGCTACCAATTATTGCCGTCTAGGTGTTGCATTGTAGTTTTGCTTGAATGCCTTGCTGATTCTACTATTAGGGTTTTGAATTCCCTGTAGGAAAACTTTCTCCGCAACCTCCCCAGCAATCTGCCTAATGCGAACATCTAATGAACCATCATCATTTCTAGTCACGTCAGCGGTTTGTCCTTCCATGACGTAGACATTCACGATTGGTTCTAAGACAGTGGCACTACCATTAGTAGGATTAGAGTTAATCGCGTTGTACTGGTTCATTTCACGCTGAGAAGCAATAAAATCTGACTGTCCACCAGTCGCGTAGCCTCCACGAATTGACCTTCGCAAACTCTCGAAACCTTGTGGGCCACCTAAAGCTCTGATTTCTTCTTGAGTCAAAACTCCTTCACCCTTGTGGACAACGCCAGCCAGTTCATACTTTCCACCTCGACCAGTGTAACCACCATTTGCAAAGCCTGCGATTGTTTGTGCCGCAATTAGGCCAACACTTGCATAACCCATTCCACGAACTAAAGTAGATGCTGGAATACCTAGAACAGGGCCAAGCTCTAAGGCTTTTGTTGCTGCTAGCTCAGTACTTATTATCGCCTGACCAATTGCAATCGCCTGCTGCATTAAGAACATGGCTTTATATGCAGAACTTTGCTCACCAGCCGAGCTTTTAACCATCTCGGTCATACTGCTCCAAACTGTTGAAGCCTGTGACAATAGAGAACCATACAATTCAAGCTGAGTTTGATGCTGTGATTGCTGCAAATCTTGATATTTCTGTGCATATTCCTCTTGGATCTTGAATTTGTTCTCTTCATGGATCCTAACAGCATCTTCAATTCGCTTATTGTATTCAAGCTGATCAATTTCTTTCCGCTTGAGCTTCATTTTAGCCTCGTCACCCTTATTAATAAGAGTGGCGTCGTTTTCAGAAAGAGTATTTCTTTCTCCAAATTGTAAAGAAAGTCCAGCTCTTTGCCATATTGGTGCTGCTAAAATGTCTCGCTCCTGTTTTAGCTCCTGCAATGCCTTTAAATTAGCTTGATCATATGACGCTTGGCGTGCTGCCTTTGTGAGGTTGATTAATTCCAACTCATCCTGATATTGCTGTTCTAGCAATTCAACAGCTTGCTTCTGCTCAGACTTACTTAATTCAATGTCGTGTGCCGCAGAAAATTTCTTACGATCAAAACTTTCCTTAAGTAGCTGCTCCTCAGTCATGTTGAACTGTTTATAGTCATCAAGCTTTGTTTTAAGAGCTTGCTGAGCTATGGCAACATCATTGTCAGCACGAGCTTGAAGTTCTGCCTTAATTTCAGCTTTGCGTTCTGGGGTAAAGTTGGCTCTATCAACATCTTCCAATTTCTTGGCAAGATCATTTCTGATCTTGGTCACTTCATTGGCTACATCGTTTTCCAATTGAAGGCGTAACTTAGCCTGCTCTTCTGCCATTTTTGTGGCGTCTTGAATAAGCCTATCAAAATCTTTAGAGGTGATATCGCCAGCTGCATAGCCATTAATACCAGCCATATAGCCCTGATAATCCTTCCAGTATTGGTTGTTATATTTACCAATACCTTTACCCTTTTGAACATTACCTTCACCAGCATGATAAGCACGTACTGCCTTCTCTAAATCCCCCTTGAAGAGCTTTAAAAGATAAGACATGTACTTTCCAGCACCTTCGGCAGACTGAGCTAAATCATATCGGTCTTTTACGCCATATTGCTTAGCTGTGCCTTCAAGAAATTGGAACCCACCTGTAGCACCAGTAGTCTTGTTATATGCTCTGGCATTGCCACGTGATTCAATCATATGTAGCGCAGACAAAGTACCAGCTGGCAAATTATATTTAGACTCAATTCCAGCAAAACCATACTTTGCAGCATTAGCCTGAACTTTGGCATTAACAGAAAGCACTTTTTGCTGTTTTTCAAGCTCTTTAGTGCGCTCCTTATCCTTATTTACAAGATTATCAAGAGCACTTTCCTGACTAATAATGCCTTTAATAATTTTGTCTTGTTCAACTGTGACGCCTGCAAAACCTTTTTTCTGGTTTTCTCGATAAGTCTGTAACAGAAGCTCTGCTTCTTCTGCTGATCTACCATATTTAGTGATCAAAACCGACTTAAAGTCTGCATCCCATTTACGATCTGCAAGTGATTTATTGATGTCCTTAAGCTTTTTATTAAGCTCAGTTACGTCTTGAACTGCTCCTTTCGCACCTTGACTAACATCATTGAAACCTGCTTTTGCATTGGCACCAGACGCGCGAACCTGATTTAACTCTGCGTTTGTTTGTTTAACAGCTTTTGAGTTTTCATCTACTTTCTTCTTGCTATCAGCCAGCTGGTTAATTTGATCCGAACTGATGAACGAAAGTTGATTTAATCTATTGAAAGCTTGGTTTACATCAATAACGCCAGTTTTTAATTCTGCCCATATTCGATAAGCTTCAGCACTTTGCTTATTGTTGTCAGTGATAGACTGAGTAAGTAACAAGAACTCGTTCTGAGATTTAGATAGTTGAGCATTCTGTAAACTTAGTTGCTTTGTCAGTTCACCTTCCGCTGCTCGCTTTTGTGCACCTTCAAGCTTCATGAGTTCATCAGCTGCCATGCCTGCATAACGTGATTGCTTCTCAAGCATGTCATTGGCTTTATCGCCATTGTCTCGCATTAAAAGATATCCGGCTGCTAAACTTGCTACTGTGATGCCAATACCAACAGGACCACTTAGTAAGCCTAAAAGTCGTGTACCAATCCCTACACTTGCCGCACCAGCTGCTGCCGATCTAGCCTGAGCCGTTGCCAGTGCACCTTCCGCTACTGCCAATTCTCTTGTAACTTGAGCCTCAATTTTCTTTAACTCAGCCATACGAGTTAATGTCGCTGTTCTGCCTTTTTCAGTAATTTGAGATTTAAGGCGCTGTACTTCTAGAGCTTTCTCAGCCGCAATAGCAGCTAAAGTTGCTTGAGTATTTGCAACAGCGGCTTGAGTGCTAATTACTTGTTGAGCAGCAGCAGCGCGCTCGGCCTGAATTGCAGCATACTGCGTTACGGTTTGAACCGCTAATTCCTTCGTTTTTGCAGCTACAGCAACACCAGAGGCATAGATTGCTGGAATGTAGGTTCCAAGCCAATATGCTCCACCAACCATCATTGCAGAGGTTAAGACATCTAAGTTGCCAGCCAGAGTTTGAATAGATCCTGATAATACTTGGGCTGTTCCAGATCCTTTACCTGCTTCACCTACGAATTTTGTAATAGCATTACTTAGCATCCCTGTGTTGTGGCCACATCAATACCGTTGAGCAAACCAGCTTGCTTGTAACGCATACGTGCGATGATCTTACGCCAAGCCTGTTGAGCTTTGACCTTGGCCATAACATCAAGTTCATCAATCAGGGCGTGGCCAATTTTAAAACCTACAATTGTTGCTGGTTTCTCCATAGACCGGCAAATGATTGTCGTTCGATATTGGCGACCATAATAGATATCCACCTCTTTATTGGTTTCATAAACCTTAGTTTTAAGCCCCCAATCGAAAGCAACCTCTTCAATAGTTGGAAAGAAAATGTCGCGAATCTGCGGGTATGTTGGAGCAAAATAACCCAAAGGTACTTTTGGAAATTCCCAAGCTTTGTTGCATAAACTGGAGCATCCAACCCAAGTCTTTCCCGATCCAAAGCCAGCGACGAATGCGCGGAACTTCTTTTCCATCTGCAAAAAATTAGCCTGAGGTACATTCAGTGTCGGATTGATGTTCGGCATCTTTTTTACTCGCATCCACAACTTGAATAGTTACCTTGACTGGTGTTGGATCTTCATCACCTTCACCCTCTCTCAACTTTTCAATTTCAAGTTGCTTTAACTCAAGATTTAATAACATCAGGTCATAACCCTGCATTTCTTCCCGAACCTGTTTAATAACCCCTTGCTTCATAAGCCTGTTGTTCTTCCAGTCTTCATAAATCTTCTGAAGTTCTTTAAGCCGATAGGCTTTATTGGCTAAAGGGATGTCATAAACATTCTTTTTAAAGTCCTCTCGGGTTTTATGAAAAAGGTCTTTATATTGCTTACTTAAATTCTTTCCTGCCGCTTTTGTCGGGTCATAAAGTTGTACCTGTTTTCGATCAATCTCAATGTTAAATTCTTGCTTGACAGCATTAGCTACCTGTTGAGGGGTATCCATGCAGGCAAGCGCTTGAACAATAAATATTTTTACCTGTTCTTTAAGTGCAGCCATACCCCCACCTTTGTCTAGCTACGTCTAGCAAAGAAGGCAAAAAAAAGAGCCATTCGGCTCAGTTGATTACGCAGTTTCCGCAGCATTTTGAAATATCAAGATTCGAAACAAACGGCGGATTTTTTGCGACCTCAATAAGTCGCTTAACATTCTTACTTGGTCCCCACCGTTTAACTACGCCAATAAACTCTTCAACGTCATGACCAGCAAGATAGTGCTTAGGAAGACCAGAACTATCACTATAAACAATTTCTCCGTCCTCGTCTCTCATCACTCCAATGTGGTAAAGCTCATGTTCAAGTAAGTAACAGAACTCTGTATCGTTTGCACGCTCACAGAAAGAAGCGTCGACAGTTATTAAGTATGTTGGCACAAAGCCGAACCAGTCTCGCATCTGTTGCTCTTGTCTAGCTTTACGCCAGCCACCAACATTGAACATGACTTTTTCGCACTGGCCTAACACCATAGCTTGCTTGCTTTTATATGCAGAAGAGGCCCAAGCAAATGCTAAAAATTCTTCATTATCGTGAAGCAGCTCAGCTATGTGATCATGATCGGGGTTATAAAGAGGTCCACCAATAGTTAAGTAATTAGCAACAACCCATTTTTTTAGATCTGGTGCTGGTGTTAGTCTTATTGCTTCTTCTTCATCTGCTTGATCAATAAAATCAGTCGGTGGAAATGGTCTGATCTGCTCCATCTTCAATTCTCGCTAATTCGTCTTTTATCCAGTTAATGACATATCCCGACAAAACAGAGTCTGGATGAAAGCGCTCTATTTTGTAACCCATCTCTTCAGCATGATCATATCGATCAAGACTCCATGCTTTATTTGACAGTTTTCCACTACGCCCACCAGACCAGGAACCGCCCTCAATTTCAATGAGCAAACGCAATTTCACAATATGAAAGTCAAAGCGCCAGTGTTTGGTATGGATCGGCTGAAACTTCTGTTCAAATCCAATCGACAAATCCTCAAGCTCTTCCTTAAGTGTTGCCTCAGCCTCGAGATATTTTTGCTTCGCCTTAGGCAATGGCCGGCTTTTAGGTTTAGTTTTAGGTTCTTTTTTCCGAGTAAGCCAAAAGTATTCTGTAGAATCCATTATTCTCACCCATAAAAAAACCGCCCTAAGGCGGTGGCTAAACTCACAGGCAATATAGTATTACTTCTTAAAAGTTGACTTATAGAGCTTTGAATTAAAGTAATCCGTAATTTCTTTACCTTCGTTTTGAATTTTTTCCTCATTTAAGGGTAAAAAATCTAATTCAAATTTCAAGCTCATATACTCTGGAATAAACTTCTTTATAGGCGGAGGTGGTTTAGGTCCACCTTCTGTAATTTTTTCGATAAATCCAGCTAACCATAAAATATACTCACCTTCTGAATTATGAGGAGGAATCAAACTCACATCTATTTTTACTTTACATTCATCTAATGGTCTACTGAACAATTCAACAAAATCAATAAAATTAAATTTTAATTTAAATTCTGTTCCCTCAATTTCTCTGCGTATACATGTCATAAGTAAGTTCATATTTTCAATACAGTCATGTGAAAACAATTCCTCATCTTTAATTTTGTTATAAATATTTTCCGCAAACATGAGATACTGTGGCATTTCAGCAGCTCCTCATTTTTATAAAGTATTTTTCTTAAGGTAGTCCTATTATAACAATGTTGCAACAAGAAATTTTCCATTTTTAGTTTAAGGAAATTTTAAAAATTATAAAAACGATTATATTCAATAAATTAGTACGAATAAAAGCTATGGAAGTTTGATCTTTCTATTGAGCTTTAAAATGGATTATTGTGTTTAAATCATCAATTTAAAAAGCTTGCCTAGTAGGCAAGCTCCCCCTTTTTGATATTTGCGCTGATCAATAAGGTTTAGTGTTACTTAAAGCAACACACTGATAATACTGAAATATTTAAAAATAAAAAAGCCCACTTCCTATTTTTATTCAGAAATGGGCTTAGCGAAAAAAAACGCTTAAACCTGAAATAGGAAATATCTATTCGGAAATATCTCCAACTTCATATTGGCATAATATTTAAGCACTAGCAATAGGGATTGAATTAAAAATATCAAATATTCATATTTAAATAGATAAAGATTTATTTTTAAATAGTTTTATTTTTAGCCTACATAATTTTTTTACTTATCAAGAGTTATAAAGAATATGTGCCCATCAATAGGTAATACTTAATAAGGTCTTATGTGTAGTAACCATTAGGCTCTAGAGACTAAGAACTCAAACTGACTAAAAATAAAAAATAATTAATTTTCAATATTAATGATCATATACTGCAAAGTTATGTATATTCCAACTTCTCCATTGTTGAGTGCCTCATATAAGTCTTCATCAACGAAATCTCCAGATTCATCATATAGCCATTTATGAATTTGAATAATTTGTATATTCCCCTTTTTGTCTATTCTTGCTATTGGGTCTATTACGGACCGAACTATCACCTTCTTCTTCGTCTTAACATCGAGCAATGTGATAATTGTCATTTTAAAATCCTTATAAATATCCTGTATAACAACTACTCTCAATCAATAAAGATTTTTATATTTAAATTACTTAAATAGCAATCTTTTCAATCTAAAAAATAAATAAAATACACTTCAATAGTATGTGCCTATTAGAAAAGATACCTTAAATATTCTACTAGCAATAAAAAACCGCTTTAAGGGCGGTTCATCTAAAATTCACAGGTACTTAATGAAGATTTTTTTTCTGTCTTTGCATCTTTCTGGGCTCACAAATTTTTCCAATAAAGTTAGTTAACCACAAAATACTTTCTTCACGATCTTCAAAATGAGGTATAAGGCTTAAATCTACTTTTATTTTGCGATCAGCTAAAGGCAAACTTAAACAATGTTCAAAGTCTATTGAGCTGTACTTCAATTTGAGTCTTTTTTCTGCAGCTTGATTCTTTATCTCAGCCATAATGCGATTTAGATTAACAATCAAATTATTTGAAATTTTATTATTTTCATATACCCGTTCGTAAACTGTCTCAGCTACATCAATGTAATTTATTAGCTCTACATTCTTATTCATGACATTTGTACTCCGTTTTTTATAATTATCCGTCTAAAATAATGTTTATTTGAGTTACTAAATCCTTCGCCTAGGTAAAGATTGTTTAAATTCGGTCACCCTGATTATAAGTAAATATTTGAATTTATTATGCAATTACTGAGTTTTATAATATTTATATACATCTTTGTTCTTAACACCCCTTTTTTTCTATCACTTGCCCATTGAGTTCACCATCACCACAAATAAACATTGTACTAATCCATAAAATTATGGAGATCAGCTTAACACAAAAAGAAAAAGCCCCCACTAATCAATAGTGAGGCTTTGCCGTATTTCCCGGCTAGCACATTTAAAAATCGATAGCTAAAAAAAAGCCAACTTGTTAGAGTCAGCTTAATTCAATCGTTTGAGAATCATGCTTGCATAGTTATTGTCCGTTGCAATCTTCTATCATTTTTATTTTTATAAATATAATTTAAACCAGCCATGTGACATTTTGATTAAATTTCACTCAACACTTTTTTTTGTTAAATAAGTCACATTTAATCTTATTAATGCACTAACCATTACAACCAATAAACACAATGTGTATCAATTACTTCTGCTTGATTTTGTAAATTACAGTATCCTTAGTTTACCTAACTGCCAAAATCAATAACACAATGGAACACCAAACACTTTTAGACGAATTAAATTCGCAGATTGAATATTACTCAAAAAGAACTGACTGCCCACCAACTAGAATTCGTATTGGGTATAAAACCTATTACAAATTAATGCAGAATCCTAAATTTGCCGATGAAGTATCAAACTCCGCTTTAGATCCAAACAAACGCAAATACAAAAAATTAAAAATAAAAGTTACTAAGGATGACAATCAACTTGAACTTGAATGATTTCTCATAAAAAAAGCCTACTCTTTCAAGTAGGCTTTCCCCTTATGACTTTTGCGCTGATCATTAAGGTTTATTGTTGTTTAAAGCAACACTCAGATCTTACAGAAATACTTAACAATAAAATAGCCCCGCCAACAATCGATATTTAGCAGAGCTTCTTAAAGCTTATACAGTTTATCGTGGAAGATATCTTTTTGAACCTGTGCTATTAAGGCAGTAATGTCCACCTCTAGGCCCAACACAATAAGTTCCAGATGTGCAGTAACAAGAGTTATTAGTCGTTTTACTATAACTTCTTGGAGTCCGTGTAGTAGTAGAACTTCTAGTTCTAGTATTATTATAGCCTTTTGATTCTCTTTGAGGAGTTGAGTAAACAGGCTGCCTGTTATCAAACCTCCCTTTTGAATATCTATAGGTGACTGGTGGAGTATAACAACCAGCAAAACTGCACAAATATTTAGTATCAATCCATTGTTGTCTATCCATATTTGGATTTAATAACGCCCATTCATCTTGGTACCAGAATACATAAACTTCACTTCCCCCTTTCAATTTAAAGATTTCTTTGCCATTTGGCATATCCTTGACTGGAGCGGTATCAACACTAATCCAATTTTTAACTGGATTAAACCTTTCAACTTTTTGCTGCGAAAAGTCTATGGACGGTATAGATACACATCCACTAATACCCAAAGTAATAACTAACCCTATTAAATAATTTTTCATTTTATTAACTTCTTAGAAAGAATAATTTTAATGCGAAGTAAACAATAAGCTACCTAATAAAAGCAACATATACTTTCATCTAATTTAAATACATAAAGAAAAATTAAAAAACCCGCTTCTAAAAAGAAACGGGTCAAAAAACAAAAAACTTTCAGCGCAGTATTTGTGACATATCATACAAGTTAGAAGATGTATTTACAATATACTTTAAGCTTAATTTTTTGATGCTCTCAAAATATCCAAAACTCGCTTTGACATTTCATGCAAGTTGGACCCTATTGGTAGCCAAAAATGATAATTAATGTTGTCACGGTTAAAAACTTGCTTGTAGTAATCAGTTTTAAAAGATGGGACGATATCAGAAGCTTTTAGTAATCTGCCTTCTTTTTCTATCTTTTGCCCATCAAGTTCACCACCAACACAGATATTCATTTTAAGTACCAGTTTTTAATTAGACTGGACTATAGCATAAATATAAACATGCTTAAGTGGGCATTCTTAAACGCTTAACATTTAGACAAGCATTCAATTTAGATGATTTATAATGTAACGACCATGTATTTAGGATGAAGACAGCTAATGTGTGGTGTAAATCTAACCATTAAATCAAAGGAACATTACTTAATGCAAAGAAAAGGGGCGCTTTTAACGATTGTACTGGTGGCGCTTGGTGCCCACCACCAGTACAACACAATATCAACTCTACAATTAATTAATATGGAGGTGACACAAACAAATAACTATCATTTCTAATAGAATTTCAGGTGGCGATGTTTGGCGACGAGCCACCTGATTTAATTTTAAATCATAATTGAAATCTAGCAAGTATAAAAACAAAAAGCCCATCAAACGATGAGCTTTAGATCAGTGAATTACTTATACTTCGTCCACTATATCAAAAATATGCCATAAAGCGTCTAGACAGTCAACAAGTCTAAATTATGCTTTTCTACTAATTGAGAAGCTTTTAAACGTTCAACGATTTTAATCATTAGATCATTGGCAGTTATAACGTCGATTCCTTCAAATGCTTTTAGTGTTAATTGCAATTTATTATTAATTACATTTGTAATTATTGATATTTTACCAAAATAATCAGGGTAGTATTTCAAAGTTTCATTAACTTTCTCCCGACTAACGCCTTCATATAGTTTTACAGTGTATGTTTTCATTTGAACCTCCATTTTGTCTTAATCTTTTATCATGACCTAATAAATAAAATCTAGCGCAACTCACCATAATTGCGACCTGAGCTTTAGATTGGTTTGTTTCTTGAGCAACCTTCAACAATCCTTTATTTTCAACCTTATTTTTAATTAAACAAATTAATGCAAACTTAGTTGTAAAATCTGTTTTATCAGAATTTAATAGACTTCGTAAAAGTGCTTGAATTTGATCCGCCTCATAATCACTGATCTCACATCGAATATAAGATTTACTTTTTTGTACTTCTTTGCCAGCTTCACGCATCAACCAGTAAATTTGATTGATATGAAGCCCATCTGGCAAATCACCCCCTTTCATTCTAACTGTTTCACACCATGCGCCAAACTGCTCTAACCAACCGTCAATAGTATATTTAGACCAATCCATTTGTTGTGTTTTTAAAACTGCACTCATTTTTCACCCACCAATTGCTCAATTTGTTTAATCGCCACGCCTGCTTTAACTTGCTCTGTACTAAACCGTAAAACTGTAAAACCCATCATTGCTGCGGAGTTATATTTCTCCATATCCCCGATGTAACCTTTACCTCTTGTGTGACGTCCACCACTCCAGATACCCCCTTCAACCTCAACTAAAATCTTTGTACCCGTAAGTAAAAAATCCGTCCGCCACTTTCGTTTCGGGTGGAATTTGTATTCCTGCTCAAAACTGATCTTGTGTGTTTTTAAATGTTGTACAAGCGTTGCCTCGCCTTCACTTACAACTCGTTCTTTTTTTACTGAAGCATGGCGCTTAGTTTTGCTACTTCGTTTTGCATAAAGACGTTTGTAATCGGCAAGGCTCATTGAACTCATTCTTCAACGACCTCCTTTCTTGCAAACCACCACAAAACCACTGCCCCGCAAAGTACTGCTGTTACAAACGAAATGAGTAAGCCCCAGCTAAAAATCTCGAATTTGGTCATGTATTCGCCCCACCAAAACGCAAGTCATCCCAGTCACATTCGACTACTGTCAAACCGTCATGTTGAAACCGAGACCATAAACGGTCCCCTAAGTTTTCCTTCAAACCTTGCGCCTTTTCTGTAGATTCAAGCGTCATGTTGGAAATTAAAACTGTCGGTTTTTTTTCGTCATAACGTGCATATAAAACTTTATGAACGAGCTGCAATCGACTCTCGTGTTGGTCGTGCAAACCGTATTCATCCAATATCAATAAATCACAGTCCGTGAAGCGAAAAATTGCATTTGCTTCATTGTCATCTGGCTTTGTCCATGCAGTCGCAATTTCATTTGCCATGTCTTCTGAGGTGACGTAACGAACATAACTACGCTTGTCTAAAACGTTACGAGCAATAGCACATGCAAGATGGGTTTTGCCTGTTCCTGTACGCCCAACCATAATCAGATTGCGCTTCTTCCCTGAATTAAAATCTTGAACAAATTTATGGCAAGCAGCTTTAGCTTCTTTCTGCGGATCAATACTCACCACATAATTTTTAAATCCGCTTTCCTTGTGGCGCTCAGGGAGTTTTGCTCCGGCAAAATGTTTCTCGCGTACCATAAGGTTGACTTGGTGTGCGTGTTCAATTTGGAGCTTCTCAAAAATAATCCGGAGGCTGCAAAGGTTTTTGCATACCACATTTTTGGTTTAGCGCTTTCTCAGCTTGCCGAATTCCATTCAACTAAAAGTTTAGATAAAGCTGTAACCGTTACTCTTCACAACCTTTTGCGTCAATTGAAGAAAGAACGTAATGAGTTGAGGAGCTAATAGATGAGTGAAGTAAAAGTTAAAACATGTGATTTTTGTGATGATGGAAATGGTGAATGCATTTACCCCTATTACGGTCTTGCCCCTCATATTCACACAAAGCCAATTGGGGGCAACGTTTTTCTAAACGAGTCATTACCTGAAAACTTCTGTCCTGATGGGGATGGTTTAGGCATGTATACACATTGTCTGAATTGTGGGGGTGACGGCACCTATGAGGGTACTCAATTAGAAGTTAAAGCGGAAAGTAAGGAGGGGTGAAATGACAGCAATTGCGAATATAGGTAGTAACTTTGTAGTAGCGTTACCACCTTCAGATATTTGGCTAAATGATTCTCAAGCTGCTGAATTCTTGGGATATCGAGACGTACACTTTAAAGCAGCGGTTTGCTGCTTACCAACCTTCCCTAAGCCGCGCTATGTTATTAAGTGCGGTCAAGGAAGACGCTGGAACTTGGCAGAGCTATCAAACTGGTTGAATGAACAATCGGATGATGAGCCAAAGAAAGGAAGACCACGTAAACGGGGCTAATCAAGCCTCGTTGCAATTTCGCTTGCAGTAGCATTGTAATAGACCATCAAGCTTCTTAAGTCTTTATGCCCAATCATACGGGCCAAGTCTAAAACTTCTAATTTCCTTGCAAGGCGTGTACAAGCTTCATGGCGTGTGTCATGAAAGTGCAAGTCAGTGATTTGACATCTATCTCTCAATTTACGCCAAAGCGTATCAAAGCTTTGGGAATTACAAGTAAAGACCTGCTTTTTATCTAGACCTTTTAATAAAGTAAGCAACTCAACTGCACGCTTAGATAGTGGTACATTTCGTTTAGTACCATTCTTTGTTTCAGTTAAAACTAGATATCTATCTTTTAAATAAACACGATCCCAAGTCAAGCCAACAATCTCACCAGCCCGCATAGCTGTCTCAATCGCAAAGAGAAAGGCAATAATAATTTGCTGAGTTGAATTCACAGGAACATTGTTATCCCAATTTGCTGCAAGACATAATCTATCGATTTCATCTTGAGCAATTCGTCTATCTCGGTGCTTAGATGGTGGTGGCAAAGTGAGGTCAGCCATAGGCGACTCTTTAATCCATTTCCATTCTTTGCGAGCAACAGTAAATAAGGAAGCTAAAATATTTGCTTCACGTCTGACAGTAGCGCCCTGCACCTCTTTTAACCGGGAGTCACGCCACTGGACTAAATCGTCAGTGGTAACTTTTGACAACTGTTTTTGGCATAATTTCTTATACTCACGTTTAAAGAAAGCCATTCGCTTTACTTCATTCTCATGAGTTTTCTTCTTTATACTTACTTCATTAAGATAGCGTTCAATTGCTTCTAAAAATGAATGGTCCGGAAGTTTTCCATGTGACTGTTCGCGTAATTGAGTCTCACGTTTTGAGGCCCAAGCCCTAGCCTGTGCTTTTGTATCAAAGGTTGCACTTTCGCGAATTCCGTTTACACTTATCTCGGCTCGCCATGTGTCGTTGCGTTGTCTAAATGAAGCCATAATTTTTGTGGCGTAATCTTGGCGTAATTGTGATAACCGAAATAATAGGAAAAAATAAGAAATAATAGAAGTACACATCATTAGCCAATTTGGCATTTGATTGTTTTGTATGAAATAATAAGAAAAGATAAAAAAACCTAAGAAGTTGTTATTTTTGATCAAGTGCCCGCCGGGCGCACCAGTTTATATATAATAACTTCATAAACTTATCTCAATTTTATAAAATTCCGACTATTTTACTTGGTTTATTAATCATTATCGCTCAAAATATACCCCTCTTTCATAATGTGAGAATTTCATGACTGATGCTTTGGTTTTAAGAGATTTGTCCAAAACATATCGTAATGGTTTTCAGGCGTTAAAAGGTATTAACCTCACTGTGCCTGAAGGTGAATTTTATGCGTTGTTAGGCCCAAATGGGGCCGGCAAATCGACAACCATTGGTATTATCAGTTCCCTCACGAAAAAAACCGAAGGAACAGTTGAGATTTTTGGACATAATCTCGACACTCATCCATCCTTGGCAAAACAACAACTTGGTGTTGTGCCTCAAGAATTTAACTTTGGACAGTTCGAAAAAGCGTTCGATATTTTAGTCACCCAAGCTGGCTATTACGGCATTCATAAAAAGATTGCAGAAAAACGCGCTGAACATTATTTAGAAAAACTAGGTCTATGGGAAAAGCGTAATATACAAGCACGCATGTTATCTGGTGGTATGAAACGCCGCCTCATGATTGCACGTGCCATGATGCATGAGCCTAAACTTCTTATTTTAGATGAGCCTACCGCAGGTGTAGATATTGAGTTACGCCGTTCTATGTGGGATTTTCTGACCGAAATGAACGAAAGCGGTACTTCTATTATTTTGACTACACATTATCTTGAAGAAGCAGAAATGTTATGTCGTCAAATTGCTATCATTGACCGCGGTGTCATTAAAGAAGACACCAGCATGAAAAGTTTCTTAAACCAGCTGAGTGAAGAATCTTTTATTTTCGATTTGGCAGAACCTATTGCCCCACTCCAGTTAAATATTATTGGTGTGAAGTTCAACTTAATTGATAGCAGCACTTTAGAAGTGACGATGGATAAAGCACATACATTAAATGACTTATTCCAACTTTTAGAATCACAAGGTATTCGTGTTCGTAGTATGCGTAACAAATCGAACCGTCTAGAAGAGCTATTCGTCAAAATGGTCGAGAAAAATCTTGAAGGAGAGGCAAAATGAATTTTAGCCAACTGCAAATTGCCCTCTGGACTCTAGTGCGTAAAGAAGTACGCCGATTTTTGCGTATTTGGCCACAAACCCTATTACCACCTGCGATTACGATGAGTTTGTACTTTGTCATTTTCGGTAATTTGGTGGGATCTCGCATTGGACAAATGGGTGGCGTGAGCTATATGCAGTTTATCGTGCCTGGCCTCATCATGATGGCTGTTATTACCAACAGCTATGCTAACGTATCTTCAAGTTTCTTTAGTGTGAAATTCCAAAAGAGCATTGAAGAACTGATTATGAGTCCTGTACCACTACATATTATTTTGTGGGGCTATGTCATTGGTGGTATTTGCCGTGGTGTATTGGTCGGAGCAATTGTGACGACAATGAGTATGTTCTTTACAGACCTTTTTATACATAACTGGTTCGTGACTATATATACAGTCTTAATTACCTCGGTTCTTTTCTCATTAGGTGGTTTTATTAATGCAGTTTATGCAAAATCATTTGATGATATTTCTATTATTCCAACCTTTGTCCTTACACCTTTAACCTATTTAGGTGGTGTGTTCTATGCCATTAGTGCACTTGGCCCTTTTTGGCAAAAACTTTCTTTAATTAATCCTATTGTGTATATGGTTAACGCTTTCCGTTTCGGCATTTTAGGTCATAGTGACGTGAACGTTACGTTCTCTTTAATCATTGTGACATTATGCTGTGCTGTACTTTACGGAATTGCTTACTATTTACTTGCTCGTGGTTCAGGAATGCGTGAATGAGTGTCGAACAATCTTTATTGGGTAAAGAAACTCAATATCCAACTAACTATCAACCTGATGTTTTATTTCCAATTGCTCGTGCTCAGTCTCGTGAGGCTTATTCGCATATTGAAGGTATTACGCAAGGTAAAGATTGGTGGCATGTTTTTGAAATTTCATGGTTAAATGCTCATGCCATCCCGCAAGTTGCTATTGGCAGAATTACACTGCCCGCCTCTTCACCAAATTTGATTGAATCAAAGTCTTTAAAACTTTACTTCAATAGCCTTAACTTCACTCAGTTTGATTCTAAACAGTCGTTTATTGAAACGGTTGAAAAAGACCTATCTGCTGCGGCAGGTGCAAAAGTTGAGTTAACGTTATTTCAAGTAGATGATTTAGAGATTTCTAAGCCTCAAGGCATTTGTATTGATGACCTAGATCCAGAGCGTTTAGAGCAACATCCAGATGCGACTCTTTTGAAACGAGATGCGTCTGACGAAGAAGTCGAAATTGAACTGTATTCTCATCTTTTAAGAAGTAACTGCCCAGTCACGGGACAACCGGATTGGGGTACAGTTTTTATCCGTTTTAAGGGCAAAAAACCTTGTTATCGTAGTATTTTAGCTTATATTATCTCGTACCGTCAGCATAACGGCTTTCACGAACAGTGTGTCGAGCAGATTTTTGCTGATATTTGGCAAAATTTGCAGCCTGAAAAGCTGATGGTTTATGCAACTTATACTCGTCGCGGCGGACTTGATATTAACCCTTGCCGAGTATCGGATCTTTCATGGATGCCAAAACCGATTCGATTGGCACGACAATAAAACGAATAATTTGAGGATATACCATGCCGTTTTTTGGTTTTACCCCTTCTGAAGGCTTATTGAACGATATACAAACTGGAATTGCGAATAAAAATTCTAGTGAACCTTTATATCCACTTCGCGATAAGATTGCTTTACAACTTAATGAAGAGATTATTGATAATGTCTTAATTCAGTTAGTTCAGCACTTCCCAGCAAGTGAAAAGCGCGATACTGCCGAAAAACTTGCAGGCTATGTCAAATCAACAGTTGCTGTTCTTTTAAAACAATTGTTAAGCAAAGCACCGAACGATGTTGTTAAACAATCAGTAGAGTTCTCTGAAAAAAGCTTATTTAAAGATCCACAAGGTCAATATAAAGTAGGTGTAACTTTAGATGCTGGCCTAGTGACCAACCTTAAGCATAATTTTGCAGAACTTCAGGCAGGCAATGACATTAATAAAGCAGCGTTAGCTGAACTATATAAACAGTTTGGTGATGCTATGGTGAGACACTTTATGTCTGATTTTAACAAGACATTAGATCTTGGCATGATCAAGCGTAAAGCAGCTGATATTGGTGCGGCAGCTGTAACAAAAGCAGTTCATATTGCGATCGATAAATTAATCCCTAGCTTAAATCGCACTGAGCTAAAAGCGATGGCTGAATATCATGACAGTTTATTCTTTAACTAATAAAAAATAGCCTATCGAAAACCTAGCAAGAGCTAGGTTTTTTTATTGCAAAATATTGATATACATTGCCATTAATCAGGTTTATGTTAGCATGCGCCAAGCACTGATTGACCTAGTTAATACCGCATGTCTCCTAGCCCACAATATAAGTTTTTACGCCAAGCTCCTCGAGATGGTCTTAGCACCGCTATGCAACCATCTAAGTGGCAACAACTCCACATTGACCCTTGGTTATGTCTATTTTTGCTCTTAAATGCACTCTTAGGTTTAACTGTACTATATAGTGCTTCGGCACAGAATGTAGGGTTAGTCAGTAAACAAGCCATGAGTTTTGGTATTGGCTTTTTAGTGATGTTTGGTCTAGCCCAAATTCCGCCTAAGGTCTATCAAGCATTTTCCCCCTACTTTTATTTGTTTGGCCTATTTTCGCTTGTGGCAGTTATGGTATTCGGTGAAGTCCGAATGGGTGCTCAGCGCTGGATTGATATTCCCGGTTTCGGAAGTGTGCAACCCAGTGAGTTCATGAAAATCGGTATGCCAATGATGATTGCATGGTTTTTAGCACGAAAACCTCTTCCCCCTAGTTTTTCACAAGTTGTTTTATCATTAATGTTAATTGGTATTCCCTTTTTACTGATTGCAGAACAACCTGATTTAGGGACATCACTTTTAGTATTAGCAAGCGGTATATTTGTCTTATTTTTAAGTGGACTATCATGGCGGATGATTGGAGCTGCAGTAGCATGTGCAGCGATAATAATTCCGATTGCGTGGGAATTTCTTTTACACGACTATCAACGTCAAAGGGTTTTAACTTTACTTGACCCCGAGGCAGATGCACTCGGTACGGGTTGGAATATTATTCAATCTAAAACTGCAATTGGTTCTGGTGGTTTTTCAGGCAAAGGTTTCCTCGAAGGTACACAATCTCACTTACACTTTTTACCCGAAGGACATACTGACTTTATTATTGCTGCGTATTCCGAAGAATTTGGGCTTATTGGTGTACTAATTTTAGTAATTCTTTATTTTGCTATTATTTTTAGAACATTCCAGATCGGTTTACAAAGCTTCCATAACTATGGACGTTTAGTTGCTGGCGCCTTTGGTTTGTCTTTTTTTGTTTATGTATTTGTAAATGCGGGAATGGTCAGTGGTATTTTACCTGTAGTAGGTGTTCCTTTACCTTTTATGAGTTATGGTGGAACAGCTATTATTACTTTAATGGCCACCTTTGGTTTAGTCATGTCCATTCATACACATCGATAATCTGGAATTTTAAAACGATATGTTGTCTCAACACTTAAATAAAACTTTAAAAATGCTCGCTTTGTGTACTGGTCTAATCAGTACAAGTCATTTCGCTCAGGCCAACGATTTTGCCACACATCCTGATTATTTGAATTTTAAACAAAAAGCCATGAGCGCTTATGGTTTAAGTAGCGTCCAAGTCGATGCAGCCATGAGTGGTGCAAAAAATTTACCAAACATTCTAAATATTATGACTCGCCCAGGTGAAAGTAAGCCTTGGTATGACTATCGTTCTATGTTTTTGGTTGAAGGAACAATTCAACGCGGTGTCCGTTTTAAAAATCAATATGCAGATGCTTTAAATCGCGCAGAGCAACAATATGGCGTACCTCAATCTGTCATTTTAGGCATTTTGGGTGTTGAGACAGGTTATGGCGCAAATAAAGGTTCTTTTATTACACGTGATGCCTTGGCCACACTTGCTTTTGGCTACCCTCGCCGTGCTGAATATTTTGGTGATGAGCTAGCTGCTCTTATTGCATGGACTTATAAAGAAGGCTACCCAACAAATAGTATTGTAGGTTCCTATGCAGGGGCGATTGGCTATCCACAATTTATGCCAAGCAATATTAGTAAATATGGGGTGGATTATGATGGTAATGGACATATCGACTTAAGAAATTCAGCAGAAGATGCAATCGGGTCAATTGCAAACTATTTAGCAAAAAAGGGTTGGCAACGGGATCAACCAATTGGGTTTATGGCACGTTACACTGGGTCAAATCCGGAAAGCATTATTGCTAAAGATTTAACGCAACCTTTTCCATATGGCGCATTAAAGACGCTCGGTATTTCTCCGTTGAATCCTTTAGTTAAAATTGATGATCTCGATATGGTGAATGTTATTCAATTACAAGACTATAATGGTCCAATTTACTATTTAACTTACCCAAATTTTCAAGTGATTACGACTTATAACAAGAGCCGCATGTACGCTACTGCTGTATGGTTATTAGGCACTGAAGTAGCTAGCCGATAGGCTAGCTTTTTATACTTTATGTAAAAGTCAATAAATATTTTTGTTAAATAGATCACAATACATACATTTTTAATAACTTGTTACATTATTGATTACTTTTTAACCTAAAACTGTAAGTTTTTGCCCTTTTTGTAAAGATTTCTCGTTAAAGACTAGACACTCTCCGTAACCGATGAATATTATCCACCCCAATATAGCAATTGCAAAAGTGAATAATAAGGCATGTTCACTTTAAATTTCAGTCAATGGCTGAAAGAAAAAAGTACATGTTCTCAGGAGTTTATACAAATGCAGTTATCGCTGAAATACGTTCTTGCACTGACGGCTAGTTTAAGTATGGCCCCACTGCACGCTGAAATGGTGCAGTCATCATCATTAAACAGTGATGTAGATGGTCCTAATCTAGCAGCACGTGTATTGAGTAAAGATACTCAAAACTTTAATTCTCGTTTTTCTAACATTAACAGTCTTTCAATCACTGAACGTTCTGGCGATCAAATCCGTCGTCAAGCTATCGCAGCAAAAATTGAAATCCCTGAAGATGAGCCTTCAGTGATTGAAAAACTTAACACAGTAGCTTCAAACACTGTTCGTAAGTTTAGCCAAACTGGTGTAGCATCTTGGTATGGTCGCCAATTCCATGGTCGTAAAACTGCAAGTGGTGAAACATTCGATATGAATGCTCTAACTGCTGCTCACCGTAGCCTACCATTGAACTGTTACATTCGCGTAACGAATAAGGACAATGGTAAAAGTGTAGTTGTAAAAGTAAATGATCGTGGTCCTTTCCATGGCAATCGTGTACTTGACCTATCATACGGTGCAGCTAAACGTCTTGGTATTACTAATGCCGGAACTGCAAAAGTAAATATTGAGCGTGTTGATGGCCCAACTTCATAAGTTATAGCCTCTCGAGTTCATGTAAAAAGCCGCAATTTTTTTGCGGCTTTTTTTATATTTTAAGTTATTAAAATGATGCCTAACTTAAAGTTAAAAAATCCTCTTTTTTAACCCTTATCTAACTCCGAATTTGAATATTTTTTAAACAAAAAACCATGTTTATTTAGTACAAGTCAATTTCAACTCTAATTTGCGTTTAGAGCGACTTTATTAAATTTGCGCTACCCTAGTACCATTTTTCCAAAATAAAGGCTATTTATGGCGTTTTTAGAGTAGATGAGTAGAGCTTTTTCATACAATTTTCCCATCAATCTCAAAATCACCCTTTTTTAGATGATTTCATCATTGAGCAATACAAAAAAAATATTATGAAAAATTGCATCATTTTTGAGGTCGAATTGACCATTTTTTTCAATCACAGTCACATTATTTTTTCGTCTGCTCTTTCCTAGATTTTTTTAACGCAATGCTCCCTATAGTTGAATAGTGTTAGTTTCTTGTCGAGATCCTCAAGAACAGGCTAAAATATACTCACAAAAAATAAATCAAAGTTAAAACAAGGAGTGTGCTACTAATGAAATCCATTACTGAATGGTTTGCTGAATATAGCGAAAGTCATCAAAATCCAACCAATAAACAAATTCACTGGCTTTGCGTTCCCGCCATTTTATTTTCTATTATTGGAATCATTGCGCATTTCAGCACATTGCTTACTGCTTTATTACTTGTGTTGACCTTAGTATTTTATGCACGTTTAGATCTTGTACTTGCTGTTGCAATGGCTGCCTTACTTGTTGTTATGGCATGGCTCATTTACACCCTACCTGTAGGAGTCGGATTTTATATCGCTATTTTTGTGATTGCTTGGGTTGGACAATTTTACGGACATAAAGTCGAAGGCAAAAAACCGTCTTTCTTTAAAGATTTACAATTCCTACTAATTGGACCAGTTTGGTGTATGGATGCTTATCTCTCAAAAATCTTACCTAAATGGAAAAGCAGACAAAAACAAGCTCTTGCTTAAAGATTAATTTAAAAGCTGAATCCTTTCGATTCAGCTTTTACATGTTAGTAATTTATTAGAAAATTTATAAAATAAAAAAATCCTAAACTTGCTATCACACTTAAAAGAACTTTTTTTAGGTAAATAGCGATTACAATACAAAATATTGCTGCATAAATATAAGAATTATTTATCACACCTCTTAAATGGTCACCATCGAAAAAAATAACTGGAATACAGATTGCAGTTAACAAACAAGGTGCAGAATAGTTAAGCATCTTATTCAGAATAAGCGGCAGTTTAATTTTTACTTGAGGTTCTAAAAAATAATAGCGATTAAAAAAGACGATTGCTGCCAAGCCTAGAATCATAAACCAAGACATGCTATTTCTCCTTACTCATTTTTTCAGTTAAAACTGCAATCAACATTCCCATCAATCCTGAAAGTAAAATCGCCCCCTCAATTTGATAAAATTTAAATAAAAACCCACTTAAACAAGTTGTTAGCACACCAGCTATGACCGGAAATCCTTTACATAACGGCACAATCATGGCAATAAAAATAGCAACGATCGAAAAATCCAAATGGTAATTTAAAAGATCAGGTATCACAGTTGCCAGCAGTATTCCCACCAAACTAAAAGCAACCCAAAATAAATAAAAACACAGTCCAGCTCCGAGCAGATATTCCGAACTTCTTTTTTCAAATGGAACACTCACCGCAAACAATTCATCTGTTAATAAAAAGCCTAAACTCAATCGTTTAGGTAGGGACAAAATAGCAATGTCATTTCTTAAAGTTAATGCATAAATAAAATGCTGAGCCGTTAAAAAGAAAATAGTCAAATAAATTGTAAAAACAGATGCTCCTTCCATAGCCATGCTTAAGCTAACCAACTGAGCAGCTCCAGCAAAGACGAGCCCAGACATTGCGAGTGCTTTATAGAAAGATAATCCTGCATGAATTGCCATAGATCCCGCTAAGATTGCCCACGGAATAATAGAAATTGACAAGGGCAAAATATCCATTGCACCACGTAAAAATAAATAGGATGGCTTATTTTTTGAAAACCCAACTGGCTGATTAAGCTGAATATTCATATATAAAATCCAATATAAGAAACATCTCTATACCATGCTTGATGAGTGCCGACTTATATTGGATAAAATTGCTTTAAAACTAATTTATTTATATGTTCAAACTTGCTACATATTGAGTGGGTGTGACGCCCATTGCTTTTTTAAAGTGACGGTTAAAATGGCTTTGGTCAGAAAAACCACATTGTTGTGCCACCATGGCAATTTGGTCCCCCTGCTTTAATAATTGTCTTGCTTTTTGTAAACGTGCTTGTACAAGCCAAGCATGAGGTGGCAAGCCCACATATTTTTTAAATTGCCTTAAGAAATGCCAGGCGCTCAAGCCGACCATGTCAGCCAAATCTTGTAAAGAAAAGTTGGTTTCAGGCATTTCTACGAGCAATTCTTTAATTCTTAATATTTTTGAATATGCTTCAGGTAACTCACAAAAAGTATGATTTGATTTACCATGCCTCTTCATAAGACAAGCTAACGTCGTTAAATACATCGTTTCTTTGAGTAGAAAATTATCTTTTTGTTCTAATAAATCAAAAAGCAAGCAAAGCTGTTGAGCCAAACCTAGGTCGCGAATCACAGCTTGAGGAAACCATGGTGCACCATGTGGATTTTCAAAAAAATCTTGGCTAACTTCTGCCAACATTTCAGGTGTTGGATAGATCGCTCGATAACGCCACCCCGATTCAACAGCCGATGAGCCAGTATGAATCTCGTCAGCATTTACTAAAATAATATCGCCTTTAGGAGCTACATGTAGCTGTCCCGTCCTAAAAAAAGACTGTGCTCCTTCTTCAATTACCCCAATACAGTACCCTTCATGAGTATGCTTTGAAAATTGTGTTTGGTGATAATGTGCTTTTAGTAACTCTAAACCGCCCAACTCTCGCACATGCAGATAATCGGCTTGCTCCCGCTGCATAAATACGTCTCATCTATTCAATAAAAAAACCATAGCATGTTTTAACAAACTGAATAGAACAAAATTGCTCTATGAAAATAATCTGATTAAACGTTTACTTGGGCTTTATTGATAGATCTGTCCGTCATGTTTAAGCCATCCACCTTCATGACGACCTTGTGGATCGTGATGAGTCCAATGTAGTACACCACCTTTTGGGTTGTATTCATATTCGCCATAAAACTCAACGATGTCACCTTTATTTAGATTAGAAATTTTAGGTGCCAAATCGATATTATGTGCAACCAAAATTGAAAGGCCATTTTCTAATACTAGAATGAATTTCTGGTGTCTTGACCCATCATTATCATCTCTTAAAATTGCTTTGACTCGACCACTTCCCTGCACTTGAACATTACTTTGTCTCTGCTCATAAGCAGCTTTTACAGTGTCCACCCCATTATTTGAAAGTGTAGTTTCATTACGCTGAGCTGCGGGTATAGTTGATGATGGTGATTGACTTTGCTTATGTCCAGATAAATCCAGACCAAAATACGCAGCAATCAATAAAATAATCACACCACCAATACTGAGATTTTTTTTATTTGTCATTGTATACCCTTATTTTAACTGAGATAAAAAAAGCCCCAATGGGGCTTTTTTTATTGTGATACGAATTACTTCGCAGCAGCTTGAGCAGCAGCAACTTCTTCAGCGAAGCTAAGTTCTGCTTTCTTCTCAATACCTTCACCAACTTCGAAACGTACGAATTCAGCAACAGTAGTACCAGTTGCTTTTAATACATCAGCAACTTTCTTGTCGTTGTCGATTACATACATTTGACGATCAAGAGCAACTTCGTTCAAGTATTTATCAACTGAACCAGTTACCATTTTCTCAACGATGTTAGCTGGTTTACCAGATTCTAACGCTTTCGCTTCAGCAATTTCTTTTTCTTTAGCGATAAGGTCAGCAGGAACAGCTTCAGCATTTACAGCTACTGGGTTGAATGCAGCAACGTGCATTGCAATACCTTTACCAGTATCAGCATCACCAGTATAAGAAACTACAACACCGATTTTTAAACCGTGTTTGTAGATAGCCAAGTTTTCGCCTTCAACGATTTTCGCGCGACGAACTTGGATGTTTTCACCGATTTTTTGAACAAGTGCAATACGAGCTTCTTCAACTGATTGACCGTCTGCTAATTTTAATTCAGCGATTTTAGCAGCATCAGTTTCACCAGCAGCTAAAGCAGCAGTAGCAACAGCTTTTGAGAAGTTAGAGAAGTTTTCGTCTTTAGCAACGAAGTCAGTTTGACAGTTAACTTCAACTAAAATTGCTTTGTTGCCTTCTTGAACGATTGTGATTGCACCGTCAGCAGCAATGTTACCAGCTTTTTTAGCAGCTTTAGCTTGACCAGATTTACGAAGGTTATCAATAGCAAGCTCGATGTCACCGTTCGCTTCTGTTAATGCTTTTTTGCATTCCATCATTGCAAGACCAGTACGGTCACGTAATTCTTTTACCATGCTTGCAGTAATTGCAGTCATGTTGATCTCCTAAAATCGGTAGAAAATAAATCTTTTCAACAAAAACGGCCCAAAGAAACTCTGGGCCGTTTGCACTCTCGACGCTTAATTTGCCACCATTACATGTCGCAAAAATGACAAGCCTGCGTCAAAACGCATTAAGCCTCAGAAGCGTCTTTCGCAGCGTCATCGCCTTTTGCTTGAGCGTTCGCTTGAGATTGAGCGTATTCTTTACCAGCAAGAATTGCGTCAGCCATAGCTGAAGCATATAGAGTTACTGCACGGATCGCATCGTCGTTACCAGGAATAACGTAATCAACGTTATCTGGGTTAGAGTTTGTATCAACGATACCGATAACAGGAATACCTAAGTTCTTCGCTTCTTTGATTGCAATCGCTTCGTGATCAACGTCGATTACAAATAATGCGTCAGGTAAACCACCCATGTTTTTAACGCCGCCTAAAGAGCGCTCAAGTTTTTCCATCTCACGAGCACGTTCTAAAGCTTCACGTTTAGTAAGCTTAGCAAAAGTACCATCTTGAGATTGAGTTTGAAGATCTTTTAAACGGTTGATAGATTGGCGAAGTGTTTTCCAGTTCGTCAACATACCACCTAACCAACGGTGATCTACATATGGTTGACCAGCGCGTTGAGCTTGTTCACGGATGATGTTAGAAGCAGCACGTTTTGTACCAACGAACAAAACTTTGTTCTTTTTGCTTGCTAATTGGTTAGCGAAGTTCAAAGCATCATTTAACGCAGGAACAGTGTGCTCAAGGTTGATGATGTGAATTTTGTTGCGCGCGCCAAAAATGTATTGACGCATTTTTGGGTTCCAGAAACGAGTTTGGTGACCAAAGTGCGCACCTGCTTGAAGAAGGTCGCGCATGCTTACGTTGTAATCTGCCATTTTCTTTACCTTAAAAGTTGGGTTAGGCCTCCATATATCCGCATTCTCCACCCTTTTACAGGCACCCAGAGTAATGTGACGATATATGTGCGGATTTTTTACTCCATCTATCAAAATTCTTCGTAAAAGATATTCACGAAAAGCATTTGATAAAATGGGCGGCTATTTATACCATAGACGCTTGTAAATTACCAAAAGTTTTTAGAGATCATGAACAGTACTTATACAGCTCCACGTCGATTAATCAAAACTCCAGATGAAATTGAAAAAATGCGCATTGCAGGACGACTGGCAGCTGAAGTTCTAGAGATGATCAAGCCCCATATTAAGGCAGGTGTAAGTACACTTGAACTTGATACCATTTGTCGTAATCACATTGAAAATGTGCAGCATGCTATTCCTGCATGTGTAGGCTATGGTGGAGCTCCTGGGCGCCCTGCTTTTCAACACTCTATTTGTACTTCGGTTAACCATGTTGTCTGTCATGGTATTCCCTCTGAAAATAAAATTTTAAAAAATGGTGACATCCTTAATATTGACGTCACTGTCATTAAAGATGGTTATCACGGCGATACCAACATGATGTATGTCGTTGGTGGTGAAACTTCTATTTTAGCCAACCGTCTATGTAAAGTTGCTCAAGAAGCGATGTATCGCGGGATGGCAACCGTTAGAGATGGTTCATATTTAGGCGATATCGGCCATGCAATCCAAAAGTATGTCGAATCAGAACGTTTTAGCGTAGTACGAGAATATTGTGGTCACGGTATTGGAACCGTTTTCCATGATGAACCTCAAGTATTACACTATGGTCAAGCTGGTACAGGTATGCGTCTTGAAGCAGGTATGACTTTTACGATTGAACCTATGGTAAATGCAGGTGTATGGCAAACTAAATTGTTAGGTGACAAATGGACTGTCGTAACCAAAGACCATAAACTTTCAGCTCAATATGAACATACTATTTTAGTTACTCAAACGGGCATTGAAGTCTTAACTGCTCGTCCTGAAGAAGACTTATCTCGCTTCAACTAATAGTTTAACAAACTTAAATAAAAGGCTACTTTATGTAGCCTTTTATTATTTATTATGTATTTTTCATTAATAAATCTTTCTAAATATAAACAAATATTTCAAAAAAATTACAATTATTAATTTTTAATACACAATCATTTTAATAAAACACGCTATGGTGGGCTCAATAAAAATCAGTAAACAAATGCCGGACATGGAGTCCTTTTATGATGAAAAAGTCATTATTTTGTATGACAGCTGCCTTTTTTGCTCTGCCAACAGCCACTTACGCTGCATCTCCATATTTTAGTTTAAAAGATGGCGATGGCTTCAAACGTTTTTCTGTCTCAGCTGGTTGGCTCCATGCCATGCCTCAAGGCTCAGGAAACCCTGTTAATATCAATACTAGCGTTGCAGAAGGTACAACATCTAAAGTTGGAGATGTATCTACAAAAGCCGTTTTAGATGCAATCGACCAAAGTAAAACTTCAGGAAAATTCTGGTATAGCACTATTAGCCTTCTTGATAAGTTTACAGACACTCTTCCCTCATCACTTGCAGGTACAGCAGAAGTTAATGGTCTTTCTCAATGGCAACAACAAGGTTCTGGCTTAGAAGCTGCTGATGTTGATACTGTTGGTCTTATGTTTAATTACAACTTTACGGACAATTTATCTTTAGAAATTAAAGGTGGTATTCCACCTAAAGTAGATATTAATGGAAAAGGTAATATTTATGCTCCCCTTTCTGGAAAAGCGACTCCTCTAAAAGACGGATCTTTAATAGGAGGAATCATAGGAGATGGAATTTCCGAGGCGGGTGGAGATATTCCTTTAAAACAAGACCTGCATATTACTGATCTTTCTCAGGGGGGTAAGGCTGCGACTGCTCGTGCATGGTTACCAGCCGTTGAACTACATTATCAATTTGGTAAATCAGGAGTAAATAAGTTCCGTCCTTATATCGGAGCTGGCGTGATGTATGCATACTTTAATGATTTAAAAATGAATCCCAGTATTGAGGCAGATTTAATTCAAGCGGGTCACATGATCCAGAATATCCATGATGGTAAAGCTGGTGCAGCATTAGATCGCAAAACATCATCAGCAAATCCTATCGTTAAACTAGAAGCGACCGATACTTTTGCCCCTATTGTAACTTTAGGTGCATCTTATGACTTCAATCCAAACTGGTTTGCTGTTGGCTCAGTTTCATATTCCAAAATGAATAGTGAAGCAAAAATCTATGTGACTGATCAAAATACAGGTAAAGAACTAATTAAAGCGAACACCAAAATTGATATTGACCCACTCATTACATATGTTGGTATCGGTTACCGCTGATCCTAGCCAAAATAATG